>NZ_JBIAQV010000038.1:0-73825 GCF_042889305.1 Streptomyces sp. NPDC002619
TGACTGCCTGACGGGTCGTCGGGAGCGGACGCCGGATCGCCCTGGCGGCGATCCGTCTTTCCCTGCCCTGCCCCGCAGGAGTCCGATTCCTCCCCTGCCCGAAGGCAGGGGTTTCCTCGGAGGTTCCCGATGAACGAGGCTGAACACCGGCGAGAAGCCCCCGCCACGCCGCAGGATGAGCACACCGCGCCGGACCGGGACAGCTGGGGGGCGTCCGGATTGCCCGGACAGGTCCTCACTACGCTGCTGTTCCACTGCGAGCAACACGGTGAGGAGCAGGTCATCGACTACTACGACCCCGAGTCACCACCACGCTGCAGCTACGGCGACCTGATGGCTCGGAAGGCTCAGTGAACACCCTTCTCGAAGTCGGCCTCGGTAGCGCCGAACGGATCCTGGGCTCCCGCTTTCTGCTCGCCGTCCTGATGCCCGTGCTCCTCGCGGCCGGAGCCTCGGGCGGCGTCGCGCTTGCTGCCACCGGCAGCACACCGGGAGACGCACTGCGGGCCTGGCAGCAATACAGCGCATCAGGACAGCTCCTTGCCGCTCTGTGGATCGTGCTCGGTCTGGTGGGCGCGGCTTATCTCCTGGCCCTCTTCCACCTGCCGTTCCTACGGCTCCTGGAGGGTTACTGGCCGGAGACCGCACTGCTGCGCGGCCTGCGCGAGCGCCGCACCGAGCGACATCGCCGCACCGCCGAGGCGCACTGGCAGCAGATCGCGGAGCTGCACACGGCAGAGCGCCACATCCGAGCCTCCGCCCTGGCCACGCAACTGTCCACGCGTTACCCGCCCCGGCCACGCCTCGCCGACGGCTGTCTGCCCACGGCCCTCGGCAACCGCCTGCGCGCCGCGGAGTTCTATCCGCTGGAACGGTACGGAATCGATGCGGTGGTCATCTGGCCCCGGCTGCTGCCGCTCCTCTCACCCGAGGCGACCGCCCGGGTCACCGCAGCCCGCACCGCCCTCGACGTCACGGTCACCCTGCTCGGCCTGGCCATGGCCTTCGGCACGGTCTGGCCCCTCGCGCTCCTCCTCGCGGGGGGCTCCGGCACCCTGGCTGCCCTCACCCTGCTCGCCTGGCCCCTGGCCTGGGGCGCCTACCGTGCATCCCTCGAGGCGGCGACGGCCTACGGCCAGGAAATCGCTGTGGTCTTCGATCTTCACCGCTACGAACTGCCCCGCCACCTCGAGCTCGCGGCGGTGACGGAGCCCGCCGAGGAACGCCGGATGTGGGACGACCTGGCCCAGTTTTATCTGCGCAATCTACCGCTCCCGAGCGAACTGGTACGCGGCGGAAGTTCCTCCAGAGGCTGAAAGTCGGCCCCGTGTGGACGTTCGCGAATTGGGTGGCAGCATCGCCTCGCTGTCACTGGCGGTGTGGAAGCCCGCGGTGTCGATGAGGTTGCCGCCGGCGTCGCACTGACGCCTTTTCGACGGGCCCGCCGGTCAGGGCGCTGACAGCGAGCGCTTCGGCTGGCCGGGCGGGTCGGCGCCGACTACGGCACTTTCGCGCAGAGCGCCGTCGGCTCCCGGTCTGCATCTACGACGCAGCCCAGACCCACCTGCACACGGTGACCGATCTTCCGCCCGCCGCGTGCCGGATGACTGCCGATGCTGTCTACGGCAGTGACGACACGGCACCGGAGCTGATCGGCGGACAGACCCCGGCCGGGGGTTGCTTTCTGGCTGCGTGGGGTCCGCGCTCAGCCCTCGTCCCGCGCCGTGTGGATGCCGAACGCGGCCCCCTGCGGATCCCGCAGTACTGCGATGCGTAGGTCGTCCTGGATGGAGGTGGGCTCCATGACGGCGGAACCGTCCGCCCGTGCCGCCACCCCGGTCGTCGCGTCTACGTCCTCCACGGCGAAGTACGGCAGCCAGTGTGGCGGCACCTCGGGAGGATACTTGTCGACCATCGCGAGCATGCCGCCGAAGTCCGCGCCGTCGATGCCCCACTGCGTGTACCAGGCCGAGGCGCGCACGGTCCAGCCGAAGACCGTGGTGTAGAAGTCCCGGGCCCGGAAAGGCCCGCGCTTGCCACATCTGGAACGCCGCTCCCGTCGGGTCGAGCGCCACAGCGAACCGACCGACGTCGAACACGTCCATCGGGCCGACGATCACTGTGCCGCCGGCGTCCTCCACCTTCCGTGCCGCCGCGTCCGCGTCCGCGACGGCGAACGATACGTTCCACGCGACCGGTTGGGACTCCTGGTAGAGCGGGGTCAGCGCAGCGACCGCCGCGTCCCCGAGGTGCGCGACCGTGTAGCCGCCGGCCTCCTGACGCGGATCTGTCTGCGGACGCCAGCCGAACAGCTCCGTGTAGAACCGCTTGGCGCCCTCCAGATCGCTGGTTCCCAGCTCGGCCCAGCAGGGGCCTCCGATCACCGGCTTGTCGATCTTCATGGTGCTCCCCAGGGCCGGATCGGTCCCCCTCACCACGCTAATCCCCACCCCGGACCGCGGCCATCCGGAAACCGTCAGGTCGTCATCGGCGTCGGCCTGGGCAGCAGTGCGGTGAAGACCCGCTCCCAGCTGCCGTCGACGGCCCACATCCGCAACCGGTTATGGACGCCTTGCCAGTTGCCGTACTTCTCCGGCAGGTGGACCCACTGCGTTCCGGTCTGGAACTTGAAATCGATCGCGTCGATCACCTCCCGGTGATCGCGCCATCGGCCGCCCCACTTCGGCGTCCGGTCCGGGAGTAACGGCTCGATTCGTGCCCAGTGCCTGTCTGTTATCGGCACACCCGGACCAACGACCGACTGATCCAAACGAAACTGCCTGTGTGCTCGCGCGGATAGGCCCGAAGGAGCACTCTGGGAGTAGAAGAGGCATGGGCCTGACGAGCTCGTTAGTGATCATGGAATTGGGGCGTTCTGTGACCACTGGGAGACCTGCGCCTGCACTGGCCTCATGGCTGACGCTTTAGCTGATGCGAGTTCCTGCGCCGCTTACACGGACGCGCTTGTCACCCGCGCGCAGCGTCACCGTGAGCTCGCCAGGGCGGCCCAGGTCCTCGCCCTGGTGCAGGGTGAGGACAGCGTCCTCGGGGACCAGGCCGAGCTCACGGGCGTACGCACCGAACGCGGCGGCCGCGGCGCCGGTCGCCGGGTCCTCGACGACGCCGCCGACGGGGAACGGGTCACGGACGTGGAAGACGGCGGCCGACTCCCGCCACACCAACTGGACCGTGGTCAGGTCCAAGCGGTGCATCAGGACTTCGAGGCGCGCGAAGTCGTACGCGAGATCTGCGAGGCGAGCGCGCGTCGCCGCCGCGAGAACGAGATGGCGGGCGCCGGCGAACGCGATACGCGGCGGGAAGGCCGGGTCGAGATCGGCGTCCGGCCAGCCGAGCGCGGCGAGCGCCTCATCGAGGTCGGCGTCGGCGATCTCCTCGATGTGCGGCTCGACGCTGGTGAGCGTGGCCCGGACCGTCCCGCTCTCGTCGGCCACCTCCACAGGCACGGTGCCAGCACGCGTCGCGAACACCAACTCCCCGGGGCCTATCCGCTCGGCGAGCGCGACGGCGGCCGCGACGGTGGCGTGCCCGCAGAACGGCACCTCGGCCTTGGGGCTGAAGTAACGGATGGTGTACGCCCGCCCCTCCTGGCCCCCAAGACCCTTCGGGGGCGTGGTCAGGAACGCGGACTCCGAGTATCCGAGGTCGGCGGCGATGGCCAGCATGTCACTGTCGTCCAGGGCGGTGGCGTCCAGAATGACGCCGGCGGGGTTTCCGCCGTCGGGGGCGCTGGAGAAGGCGGTGTATCGCAGCACCTCGGGCCGCGGCGCATTCGTCGTCATGCTCGCGGCAACGCGGGGCGGGCCCGCGGCTATTCCTGGACGCGGGTGGAGGCGGGGATGGGCGTCTGCGGCGGGCCCACGCGGCGGAATCTCACATCGACAAGACCACCTTGCCCCTTCCCGAACTGGGCCTGTGCGCCGACAGACGGGTTCACGGGCGTCGCCTCGGGCGGTTGTCCCAGCGGTGGGTGGTCCAGGACTGTCGGATGAGGCTACGGACGGTGATGATCGTGTCCGCGGGGTCGAAGAAGGCATCGAGCACGGTGGCGCGGCGTGTTGGGGGAGGACCTGCGGCAGGCCATCGGTCAACTGGTGCGCGCCGCGCGGGCGTGGGACACCATGGCTCATGCTCAATGGATCTCCCCAGCCGTAGGCGGCCTGATCTGCGACCGGATGCCACCGGGGGAGAGGCCGCCCATCAGACCAGCTTTACCGTTCACACTCTCAGTCAGCGCAGCAGGGATCGAGGCCGCGAGGCCAGGATGGCCTCGGCCTCGTCACTGATCGTCCGGACCACGTCCGCAGCGGGGCGGACGGCGTCGATGAAGAACGCCGACTGGCCGTAGAGGATCTCGCTCGTGTCGAGGTCGGGTGGGGCCTCGAAGGGGTTGATGTCTTCCGCAGGCGCGAACTCCTCTTGGCGGTCCCGCAGCGTCGCCTCACGCCCTGACCACTCATCGGTGAACCGATTGCGGCGGACGCGTGCGCCGATGGTCGCCGGCCAGGGCAGCCCCGACACGATGTCGTAGGTCTGCGTCCATACGGTGTCGCTGCCGTCACTCTCGACGATCAGGCGCTTGTGGACATCGTGTACCTCGACCGCCTCGGGCGTGGCGAGAAACGCCGTGCCCAGCCAGGCGCCGTCCGCACCGGCGGTGAGGACCGCTGCGAGTGTTCGACCGTCGGCAATGCCCCCTGCGGCCAATACCGGTACGGCGGGATAACGCCTCACGATCCCGGCCAGGAACGGCAGCAGACCCATCGTCCCGGTGTGGCCACCGGCCTCGGTACCCTGCGCCACGAGGACATCGGCACCCGCGGCGACGGCCGACTCCGCGTCACCATAGTTCTGAACCTGGCACATCACCCGGGCTCCCGCGTCCTTGGCGCGAGCAAGCCACGGCTGGGGGTTGGCGAACGACAGCGCGATGATCTCTGGTCGCTCCTCCAGCGCGGCGTCGAAGTGCGGCTCGGTGAAGGGGAGGAACGGCGTGATGAAGCCGACTCCGAACGGTCGGTCCGTCGTGGCGCGAATGGTCGCGATCTCCGCGCGGATCCAGTCAGGCCCTTTCGAGGGATGCGTACCCCCGAAGGAGCCGAGCCCGCCGGCAGCGGAAACCGCGGCGGCGAGTGTCCCGCCGCTGTGCAAGCTCATGGGGGCCGCCATCACCGGGTAAGTGATACCGAACATTTCGGTAAATCTCGTAAGCAACATGGGTCAACGCTAGCCAAAATGGCGAAGCCGACCTACTAGCAACGCAGCGGGACAAGCATCCACCGGACCCAGGCAACGGTCCGTCAAGGACGGCGGCGAGGCCCCCGGTCGCCCAGGTCGATGCGATCGGCGATCAGGGCCGCGAGGTCGTCGTCGCGGGTGCCCGAGACGTAGGCAAGCACGTCACGATGGAGGTGGTCGAGGAGTTGGCGGGGTTCGGCCGAGGCCCATCGGCGCACGCGCTGGGTGAGCGGATAGAAAGTGCCCGTGAAGTCGCGACTTTCGCTGATGCCGTCGGTATACAGCAGCAGGCGGTCCCCTACGGTGAAGGGGACGGTGTCGACCTGATAGCGGTCACCGAGCAGGGCGGCCATGTTGATGGGCGGTGACGGCGCGCTGGATTCCACCTCCCGTACCCCGCCTTCGTGCAGCAACAGCGGCGCGGGGTGCCCGCAGTTGACCAGGCGCGCGATGGGCTCCCCTATGGGGATCTCAACAAGCACAACGGTGATGAAAAGCTCCAGCACATCATCGCCAGGGACCTCCTTGCAGTGCTCCCCCATACTCGTCTCCAACCGCGCTGCGAGGTACGGCAGATCGGGCACATCGCGAACGTGCTCCCGGAACGAGCTGAGCATCACCGAGGCGGCCTCGACGGCCGAAAGCCCCTTGCCGCGTACGTCACCGATGATCATCCGCACCCCGTGCGGGGTACTGCGCACTTCGTAGAAGTCGCCGCCGATCCGGGCGTGCGCGGCGGCCGCCTGGTACAGGACCTCGACGTCGACGGCCCCGAGGTGCTTCGGGAGCGGGGGGCGCAGCGCCTGTTGCGCGGTATCCGCCACCGTGCGGACTTCGGCCAGCACGCGCTCCCGGTACTGCCGTACCCAACTGGCGTAGGCGGCGGCCAGCGTGACTGCCGCGATGGCCAGAAAGGTGAACACGCCGGGTGTCTGTCCCAGCGCATGCTCGGCGTAGGCCAGCGCGATGGCGTCCAGCAGAGCCAGCAGTCCGATGGCCAGCGTGCCGGCCACCGGCCACATGGCGGCGGCCAGCGCCGGTGCTACCCCGAGCAATCGATTGAACATCAGGTGGGGCGTGAGGAGGTCCGCCGTTGTGGCCAGTGCGATCACCAGCAGAGGGCTTGCGAACATCGGCTCGAACCGGTGGCCGTCTCCCCGTATCCAGTGAGGCAGCCGCCTCCTAGTGGTCAGCCATCTGAGCCGCCGAAGGGTGATGGTGCCCGCTGCGGTGGACTCGTTGACTTGCACGCCCATGTCTTCAGCTCCTTGGGGACAGCGGTCAACTGCACCACCTCCCATCACGGGGGACCGCGATGCCCGCGGCCACCAGGGGATCAGCGAAGGGGGGGTTGCGACTGCCGTGATGCGGGCTCATGCCGGGTGGGTCTGTTCCGTCCAGACGGTCTTGCCGCGAGCGGTGTAGCGCATGCCGTGGTGCTGCGTGAGTTCGCTGACGATGGACAGGCCGCGGCCGCCTTCGTCGCTCGGGTTCGCCTTCCGCAGATGGGGAGCCGTACTGTTGGAGTCGGAGACTTCGCAGATGAGTGTGTGGTCGTCGTTGATCAGGCGGAGTTCCACCGGCCCGCTGGAGTAGCGGATGGCGTTGGTGACGAGTTCGCTGACGACCAAGGCGGTCGTGAAAGCGAGTTCGTCGAGCGTCCATGCCGTCAACTGACGGCTGGTCCAGGCGCGGGCGGTTGCGACTGCGGGGGCGTCGGACGGCACGGCCAGGCTGGCAACGCTCTTGGGGTCCAACACCCGTGTGCGGGCTACCAACAGGGCCGACTCATGGCCCGGGAACACGTCACGATCGGCACTCTCAACGATCTTCCGCACATCCGGTCCGTTCCGGCCCACCACTTCGCTCAGCCGTTCCACGGCCGTGTCCGGACCGGGGTGCGATTCGTCAGCACTGCCGCTCCACAAGAGCAGGACACTGCCTGAGGGCACGTCAACCTCGGCGGCGGGCTGGAAAGGATGGCCGGTGGCGCCCAGCGGCGGATGCGAGGTCAGAACCGGTGCGGTCACGCCGCCGTCCGGGAGGACGACCACAAGCTGCGATGAGCCTGCACCGGAGGCGGTGCAGTGCCCGGTAACGGGGTCATACACCACATACAGGCAACTGGACCCGGCGCAGCGCATGTCGAAGGAGCGCGGGCCTGCCGCCGTCTGTTCACGCCCCAGGCGCGTCAGCACGTCGTCCAGGCGGGCGAGTATCTCGTCGGGCTCGAGATCCTGTATGGCGAGCGCGATGATCATGGCTCTGAGCTGACTCATGCCGACCGCACCGTCAGCGCCCTGTCCTTCTGCTACGCCAACCGCCAGGGCCGCCCGTGCGCCCGGCAGCGGGATGACGTCGAACCACTCTCCGCCGGCCCCCTCCACCGGCACATGGCCCTGGGCGGCCTCCAGTGCGCCGAGGGACGGAAGCACCTCGGGGAGCAGGAGTCGTTGCAGGAGCCGGGCGGGGGTGCGCTCCTGGATGCGGCCACGGACGATGCCGAGACATCGCGCTGCGCGGGCCGGGAATCTGGCGGCGGCCCGCCGATCGCCCAAACCGCACGGAGCCGAATCGGCCCGCCGATACCGGTCAACGAGGCCGACAATGACGCCTCGGACGGCCAGGGTGACCACGGTGAGGTAGCGGGCCTTGGTCTCCCGGACGACTCGTGCGCGCGCCAAGTCAGCAGGGGCGCAACGAAGGCGACGTGCTCGTGGGAGGCGCAGGACTCGTCGCAGCGGTCGACACCGGTGCCGGGCGGGGATCACTGGTGATCCCGCCCGTCGGGCTGTTCGGCGGCGCCGGCGCAGCCCGGGCATGTTCCCCAGAAGGTCACCGCCGCCTCGTCCACCTGGTAGGACTCGGGCAGGCGGGGCTGAAGGCACGGAGCCGCACCAATCGCGCAGTCGGTGTCGGTGATGTCGCCGCAGATCCGGCACGCGAAGTGGTGGTGGTTGTCGGCCCGTTCCGTCTCGTAGCGGGCTGGATGGCCGGAGAGTTGCGTGCAGCGAACCAGGCCGACGTCCGTGAGCACGCGCAGCACGTTGTATGTGGCCTGTAGGGACAACCCTCCAAGTACCGTCTGCGCTTCGGCCCGGATGGCCTCGACATCGGGATGCCCGGACAACTCCTCGATGGCGGTGAGCACGGCCATGCGCTGCGCCGTCACCCGTAGCTGCGCCTCGCGCAACCGGGTCGCCGCTCGCACCATGGACTCTTGCGCCTCCTGCGTCTTTGGAGGATCGGTATCCGCAGGGGCAGAACCGACCGAGGGCTTGTTGGATTCAGTCATGGGCCTGAATGCACCATCCATCTGAACTCGCCTGCCGCAGATCGCTGAGGGTTCCGTTCCGCTTGCCTGTCTTAAAGGTACGTTCTGGAGTAAATCAAGGCAATAGAGTCATGTCAGGAAAGTTAGCTTCTAGCCTTTTTCTCACGGAGTGCCGACCGGGGCAGGCCTGCCGAGACGGCGTGCGTCCCGGTGGCAAGGGCGGTCACGTCCTGCGGGACTGGCCACCAGAGGCGTGGCCGACAGTGATGCGGCCGGCCGGGCCGAGTAGCGGTCGCGCTCTATGCGCCGATCGGAGTCATGCTGTGGGGCAGCCGGGTGATCTTCTTCCGCGCGCTCTTCCGCCACCCGGAACTCCTCGACGCCAGAGTGGAGGAGCGCTTCTTCCTCGGTGAGCGCCTTCGAGCCCTGGTCGGGGCCCTGCTGTATGTCTCCGCCGGCGTGGTGACCACGCCAGTCCTGGCACTCGTGATCTTCATACTGCTGCCGATTTTCTACGGCATCACAAGTCATGGCTACGTACAGTTGCGCGTCTTCGGGCGCCGTGCGCCGCCCGGGCGGTGAGACGCCCTGCGGTGTGGTGCGCTTGCTATTCGGGAAGGGCACTGCCTTCCTCGCCCCGTACTCACCAGAGCGATGGGTACGGGCATCGGACCGTCCAGGCCGGACCGGGCACCCGCAGGCGTGAGGAAACCCGCCGCCCCGTCACGGACCGTGCACACGATGCACCACCCCGGACAGGGACACATGAAAGAACGCGGGCGACCAGCGCGTCCACAACCGTTCGGGATGCGCGCAGTACCAGGATGTGGGTCCAGGACTCACTCCTGCGCACTGATTAGGAACGGTTCTCCATGTCTCACGCTTCCACCGTGGCTGTTCTCGGAGCCGGCGCACTCGGCGCCGCGATGGCTACGCGGCTCGGAAATACCGGCCATGAGGTCCGGCTGTGGAACCGCACGGAGGACAAGGCCCGTGCAGTGGCGGAGCACGCTGTCGGGGTCACGGCTGTGCGGGCGGTGGGCGATGCGGTCTCCGGCGCGCCCGTCGTCATCACTGTGCTCCGTGACGGCGATGCGGTGGCGGAGGTCATGTCGGACGCCATCGGTCGGCTCGACAGTGAAGCCGTATGGGTGCAGGCGAGCACGGTAGGGCCACGGGACGCCGCCGCACTGGCCGGTTTGGCTCGTGATCGTGGTGTTGCGTACCTCGACGCACCGGTCTCGGGAAGCACGGCTCCCGCTCTGCAGGGCAAGCTGGTCTGGCTGGTTGCCGGCCCCGCAGACGTCCTCACGCGGGTGCGTCCCCTGCTCGAGGATCTCGGTTCTTCCGTGCTCCACGTGGGGACGGGGGGCGAAGGCAGCGCCGTCAAGCTCGCGATCAACGCTTGGATGGCTGCCTCAACGGTCGTCATGAGCGACGTCCTCGCGCTGTGCGACGCTCTCGGGGTCGACCACGCGACGTTCGTCCGGGTGCTTGAGGCGGGCCCGCTCGCGATGCCGTACGAGTTGCAGAAAGTAGGCGCCATGGACGACGCCTCGTACGCGCCCGGATTCGCGGTGCAGCTCGCCCTGAAGGACATCGAACTGGCCGCGGCAGCCGCCACCCCCAGCCCTCTGCTCCAGGTCGTCCGAGACCGCCTGGCAGCAACAGCCGCAGCCGGCCACGACAACGACGACCTCGCCGCCGTCGACTACCTCAGGAAGCCGCCGTCATAGGCTGCCTGCGGTTCGTCATCCCGCCCAGGCGGTACCAGGGTCACCACAGCAGGAGCAGGGCGGTAGCGAGTGCGACGGTCAGTACGACGCCTGCTGCCAGTGGTCCTCCGGTCCGGCCGGCGATGCTCAGCCGTTCCTGTCGGATATCGGCTGCGGCGTTCCGGTAGCGCACCGCGGCGTAAGCCAGCCCGGCCGCTCCTACAGCCATCAGCAGAGTCCCCGCGGCCAGTGACCGGGTGTGGCCGTATTCGATGAACTTGGCCACGGCCAGTCCGAGCGCCATCACGTTCGCGGATGTACGCAGCCACGCAAGGTACGTGCGCTCGTTCGCCAGATGGTCCCGGGCGTGGGACGGGTCTGTGTCGTCCCCACCGTGCACCTTGCCCATGGACTCGCTCTCCTTTCCGGGCGCCGCAGCAATGCGCACTGTGCCGCTGCCACCGAATCCGAGGGGGCAGGAGGTGTCGCTTGGGCGGAAGTAGAGCATAGATCCAATATGGGCATATATGGCAAACGGGAAGATATGATCGTTCACGAGACAGAGCCGTACAACGCCGAGCCGCCTCCTGGCGCCCTCGTGGGCCAGGTCACCCCCCTGGACACCTTCTACGGCCGCAATCACGGACCGTTCCCCCTCATAGACAGGGCAAGCTGGAGGCTACGAGTAGACGGCCTGGTCGAGAACCCGCTGGAGCTGTCCCTGGACGAACTGCAGCGCCTCTTCCCCGAGCGGAACCTGGTGGCGACACTGCAGTGCGCGGGCAACCGCCGCGCCGACCTGATGGAGTTCCACGACATACCTGGTCAAGTCCCGTGGGGCCCCGCAGCCGTCTCCACCGCATGCTGGGGCGGAGCGGGCCTGGCAGACGTGCTGGCCGCGGCCGGGCTGCAGGCGCAAGCGACCCACATCGCCTTCACCGGCGCCGACGTGTCACAGGACACCGACCCACCACAGCCCTTCGGCGCCTCCATCCCGGCGGCGAAAGCCACCGCCGGCGAAGTGCTCCTGGCCTGGACGATGAACGACCAGGCACTGCCCACCGCGCACGGGGCTCCACTACGCGTGGTCGTCCCGGGCTGGATCGGCGCCCGCAGCGTCAAATGGCTCCAGCGCATCACCGCACAAGCCGAACCGACCGACAACTACTTCCAAGCTGAATACAGCATCCTGCCCCCCGAAGCCGACCCTCGCACGGCCGGACCGGGGGACGGCATCACCCTTGGCCCCGTCGCCATCCACTGCGCCATCCTGCAGCCCGGAAAAGACGCCCAGCTGCCGTCCGGGCCGACCAAGGTCACGGGCTTTGCCTTCGCCGGGGATGACCGAACGGTAGCGCGGGTGGACGTATCCCCTGACGGCGGCAACATGTGGATCCACGCCGATCTGGACACAGCGGAAAACCCCTGGACGTGGCAGCACTGGCACGCCACACTCACTCTGCCCCCAGGCACGATGGAACTCGTCGCCCGCGCCTGGGACGACACCGCGGCCGTACAGCCCGAATCGCCAGCAACCGTCTGGAACCCCAGGGGGTACGCCAACAACTCATGGGCCCGCCTGCACGTCACATGCTCTCGCTGAACCGGACGAGCCAGATGAGGTTCGGAGATAGCCCCCGGGGCGAGCGCACGCCAAGCTATTGCTGCTGGAAACAGGCATTACAGCAAAGATGCGCAGTTCCGCCATCACCTGTCGCCGCCCCGCTTCGCTCCAGAGGACCCCTGTGGATGCAGTCGGTTATCCGGTGCGGAACGGCGACCACGAAGGCCCAAACGAGTGACACGGGCACTCAGAGTATCTGGAGCAAGTGGCGACCTACTCCTCCGCCGGCCTCCTCCCGGAGGACCTGTGCGACCGGATCGATGCTTGGGAAGAGGCCCTGGAGGAGGCCGAGCAGTCGAGGGACGACGATGCTGCAGCGCCGCTGGGTTATTAGTACGACCTGTCCATCCCACCGGGCTCGCGAGTGGGCGGTTTAGCCACCTGGCACGCCACGGACCCGTCGCCCATGAACTGCCTGCCCTCCGCGACACCGATGGACCTGCCATGGACCATCGCCAGCACGGAATGGGACGGCGGCAGCGGCAGCTGGAAACCGCTGGAAGAACAGGACTTGCCCACGCACCAGTCCGCCGGGCCGGCCCCAGGTCACTGTGGGCCGCTGGGGTGAACTCAACATCTTCACCTGCCCCGAAGATCCCGGTCACCCGCACCGCTGGGGCATCCAGTAAGCCACTCGGCCATGATCACTGCACGTGCTTCAGCGAGACTCTTGCGAGGAACCCCAGGCGTTTACGCCTCCGTTGGCAAAAGGACAGGGCGGGCATCCCGGCTCGCACTCTGGCTGGGAGTGGATCACTTGACCTGCGGGTCCGTGAGCCAAAGTGACCACCACGGCCGGCGGTACGTCCCTTTCCCAACGGAGTCGTTTACGCCTGGGAGGAATCGCATCGTGTGGTGGCGACGCGGAGCGTCGCAGTATCCCGGGATTCGGGCGCGGAGCGCCCGTAAGGCTGTCCGGCGGATCCGGAGAGTGCTCTCGCCTCAGTCGGGGCGTTTCTGGTTCTCGATGTACTCCTTGACCACGGAGAGAGGGGCTCCGCCGACGGAGGCGGCGAAGTAGGAAGGGGACCAGAAGTGGTCGCCCCACAGGAAACGGTGGATGTGATCGGGGAACTCCTGGCGCAGGCGGCGGGCGGAGACGCCCTTGAGCGAGCCGACCAGCCGGGAGAGGGCGATCTTGGGCGGGTAGTGCACCAGCAGGTGCACATGATCCCGCTCACCGTTGAACTCGGTCAGTTCGGCGCCGAAGTCGGCGCAGACGTCCCGCATGATCTCCTCGCAGCGTGCGAGGAGATCATCGGTGAAGACTCCGCGACGGTACTTCGTGGTGAAGACCAAATGCGCGTGCAGAGTGTAAACGACGCTACGTCCCCTGTGTATACCGGGATTTGGTTCTCATCTCGGTGACACAGGCCAATGCTAGACGCTAGCCTGGCCGGGTGAAAATGGTGGTGCAAGTCAAGCTCCTGCCGACGCCCGTACAGGCGGCGGCACTTGAGGCGACCCTGCACTCCTGCAACGAGGCGGGGTCCTGGGTATCCGAGGTGGCCTTCGCCAAGGATGTGAAGCGGAACTTCGCGTTGCGCGAGCACACCTACACCGAGATCAAGCAACGGTGGGGGCTGGGCGCGCAGGCCGCCCAGCACGTCATCAAGAAGACCTGCGACGCCTACCGCACACTGGCGGCGAATGCGAAGGCCGGGAACCTCGGCAAGCCGTGGTCCAAGCGCTACCGGCGGGCCACGCAGAAGCCGATCGCCTTCCGGCTCGAGGGCGCGCAGCCCTATGACGACCGGATGCTGTCCTGGCAGATCCCGGACCGCACCATCTCCATCTGGACGTTGTCGGGGCGGACGAAGGGCGTGGCGTTCACCGCCTCCCCGGAGCAGCTGGCCCGTCCGGCCCTGTACCGCAAGGGCGAGTCCGACCTGCTCTATCGAGACGGCATGTGGTTTCTGCAGGCCACCTGCGAGATCCCCGAAGCCGAGCAGAATGCCGATCCGGACGGGTTCCTGGGCATTGACCTGGGGATCGTGAACATCGCCACCACCTCGGACGGTCAGATCATGGCCGGGCGCGCACTCAACCGGGGACGGCTGCGCGAACGCACGCTCCGGACCAAGCTGCAAAAGAAGAACACCCCGTCCGCCAAGCGCCGGCTGAAGAAGCGGCGACGCAAGGAGTCACGGCGGGCACGGGACACCAACCACAAGATCGCGAAGCATGTGGTGGCCGAGGCTGGGGGCACCTCCCACGCCCTTAAGGCAGTGGGGGAGCACCGGACGCGGAATCGCCCTGGAGGACCTGGGCGGTATTCGTGAGCGGGTACGGCTTCGCAAGCCCCAACGGGCCACCCTGCACTCCTGGGCCTTTCACCAGCTCGGACAGTTCATCACGTACAAGGCCCGCAAGGCGGGAGTGCCGGTGGTGTACGTCGATCCGGCGTACACCTCGCGCACCTGCGCCGAATGCGGCCACATCGACAAGGCGAACCGGGTCTCCCAGGCGTGGTTCGCGTGCCGTTCCTGCGGATTCGTTGATCACGCGGATCGGAACGGCTCCCGCAACATCCGTGCTCGCGCGGAAGAGTTGTGGCGACGCGGGGCGCAGTCAACCGCCCCAGACCCACCTCCGAAACCGGGGCGCGGGACAGGACGCAAGCGCAGCACCACAACCAGTGGCGCCCGCTCTGCAAGCCCGTCGCTTTAGCAACGGGTCGTTGGCGGAATCCGTTCCCCCTGGGTTGCGCCGATCGAGCGGCGCAACTGCGGCTGTGTCGCGATGTGGATCCGGTTGCCACAGGTGTCAGCGGCGCTGACAGCGCCCTGACCGAGAGCGTCGAGCTCATCATGCTCGATAGTTGGCCGGGCCGGCCTTCCAGCGGTGGAGCGCGGACAGCACAGGCCTCCTGCTCATGCCCGGGAGCCGCTGCGTCGGTGTCGGCCGCCTTCGGGGCAGGGGGCGCGCGGTCACCGCGCACCGCTCCGAGGCGCTACCAGATCAGGCACCAGTAGTTGCCGGCCCGCCCGGTGCCCACTGACGTGAGGCCCCTTGGGAGCAGCGCGGGATCCGGCTGGCCGACGGCCGCCATCGAGCAGGTGGGGTCGCCGACCACTCCAGCGGCGGCCATGCGCTGAGCAGCAGCTGTTGCCGCCGTGCTCATGTACCACCGCGTCGGCTGCGGTGACGGAGGCGACGCGTTTGGCTTGGGTGACGTGGGTGATGCCGATGTGGGCTTGGGGCCCGTCGTCGCTGTCGGCTTCGGTGTTGAAGGCCGCGTTGATGTCGGCCTCGGTGCGGGTGACGTGGGTGGCGCAGGTGCCTTGGGCGATGGGGGTGTTGCCGATGATGTGGGCTTGGGTGTCGCCGTCGCCGTCGGCTCAGGTGTTGAAGGGCGTGTCGCTATCGGCTTCGGCGGTGGCGACGGGGCAGGCGTCGTCCTCCGGGGCGTCTCCTGGGACGGCCTGCTGGACGGTGACGGGGACGGTTGCCGGGAGCGGGGCGTCGCCGTCGGCGTAGGTTCCGGCGTGTGCGTCGACGTGGGCTGTGCCTGGCCCGACGGCGTCGGACGGGGTGTGCCGTGCGGCGCCACCAACGCCCAGATGCCGATGCCGCCGAGGACGAGCACGGCGACACCGCCTGCGATCCACGGGGCCAGCTGGCGTGGGCGTCGGTGACGGTTCATGGTTCCCACTCTCCGAAAGTGACCGCGGCGCCGCCACTCGGGTCACTGACTTCGGCTTTTCCGGGAGACGCCGGAAAATCGACCCGAGCCGGTTCCGGCGATGAAGTCGTTGAGGATGTCAGGGCGCTCCTGGCGGCACTGCGCCAGTTGCGCCCGCGGATCGCGAGACGAACGAGAGCAGCACAGGGCGCCCGTTCCGGGCGCATCCCGGTGCGGCTGCCGTGGCCCTGTTGCACATTCCGGTCCCCGACTATCCACGTTGGACATACAGAACGCTGCTGCTGGTCCTTGCTCTCCTTGCCGACCGCCTCGTCCCGATGGCGGCGCTGTTCTTGATCTCCAGTGGCCTGGTGTTGGAGAGCCTGCCGTTCCTGAGACGCAGGGGGCGCAGGGGCATGCCTCGGCGGACTCGTCCGGACCGGGCAGGAGCAGCGCGATAGCCATAGTGTCCGTGGGGCCTCGCCATAAGCGGACTCAGCTAGATGTGCTCAGATCGCGCCAGTCAGTTCCTGTTCGGCCCAGACGATCTTGCCGCTGGCCGTGTAGCGGGTGCCCCGGCGGTGGGACAGTTGGGCGACGAGGAACAGGCCTCGACCGCCCTCGTCGGTGGCGCGGGCATGACGCAGGCGTGGGACGGTGTCGCTGGCGTCGGAGACCTCACAGACCAGCACGTGGTGTCGGATCAGGCGCAGGGTGATCGGGCCCACGCCGTGCCGGATGGCGTTGGTGACCAATTCGCTGACGATCAGTTCGGTGTTGGGCGCAAGATGCTCCAGTCCCCATTCGGTCAATTGGTTGGCGGCCAACGTGCGGGCGTGACTGACGACGGCCGGATCGCACGGCAACTCCCACGAGGCGACCTGGGTCGGACTGAGAGCGCGTGTCCGGGCCAGGAGCAGAGTCGCGTCATCGGACGGTGCTCGGGTCGGCAGGGTGGCGACCACGGTCGAGCAGAGCTCCTCCAGGTGGCGGCCCGGCTGTGCCAGGGCGGTGCCCAGGCGGTGCATCCCGGCGTCGATGTCCGCGTCACGCGTCTCGATCATTCCGTCTGTGTAGAAGGCGAGCACGCAGCCCTCGGGCAATTCCAGCTCCACGGCCTCGAAGGAGGCCGTGCCGACGCCGAGCGGCAGGCCGGAAGGGAGGTCGGGGAAGGTGACCTCGCCCTGCGGCGAGATGATGGCGGGCGGAGGATGCCCGGCTCGTGCCATCGTGCAGCGTCGGGTGACCGGGTCGTAGACGGCGTACAGGCACGTGGCGCCCACGAATGCGACGGTCCGGTCCGGGGCGTCGAGGTCTTCCTCGGCGAGATACGAGATGGTGTCGTCGAGGTGGGCCAGCAACTCGTCGGGGGGCAGGTCCATGTTCGCGAGCGTATGCACCGCCGTGCGGATCCTACCCATGGTCGTTGCGGCGTTGATGCCGTGCCCGACCACGTCGCCCACGACCAGTGCCACCCGGGCGCCGGACAGAGGGATGACGTCGAACCAGTCACCTCCGACGCCGTCCTCCGTGTCCGCGGGAAGGTAGCGGGAGGCCACCTCGACGGCTGCCCCGCCCGTGAGTCGGCGTGGCAGCAGATTGCGCTGCAGCGCGAAGGACGCGGCGCGTTCGCGAACGTACTGGCGAGCGTTGTCCAATGACAGCGCAGCGCGGTTGACCAGTTCCTCGGCGAAGAGCAGATCGTCCGTGTCGAACGGCGCGGGATCGGCGGTACGGACGAAGACCGCCACACCCAGCACCACCCCGCGGGCGTGGATCGGCACGATCATCAAGGAATGCATCCCGTGCTGGCGGATCCTGTCCGCCCGCCCCGGGTCCTGATCCAGCCACGTGCCGGGAGAGGTGTCCAGCACCGGTTCCAGGTGCGGTCTGCCAGAGGTCAGGACATCGGTGAAGGGCGAGGACGCGGGAACGAGGACTGGCTCCCCAAGCGGCCAGATCGACTCCGGGATGCCTTCGTGGATCGACGCCATGCCCGCTCGGCGGAAGGCCGGTATTCGGCCGCCCATCGCACCTAGCCGGGCCAGCGATTCCTCGCCCAGCGGTACCGACTCCGCCAGGTCGACGGTGACGAAGTCCGCGAAGCGCGGCACGGCGAAGTCGGCGAGTTCCTGCCCGGTCCGCATCACGTCCAGCGTGCTGCCTATCCTTGTACCGGCCTCGCTGAGGATGGCCAGCCGCTCTCGCGCCCGCTGACGGTCCGTCACATCAACGACCATGGCGCACACGCCCAACGTGCGTCCTTCCGCGTCGTCAAGACGGAAGAAGGAGGTCGAGAACGCGTGTTCCCGGCGTCGGTCCGTCGGCAGGCTGAGCCGGTATTCGTGGTCGACCGTCGGGGTGCCGGTCTCCAAGACCCCCCGCATCACCGCTTCGACAGCTTCGGCCTCGCATCCCGGCAGCACCTCTCCAAGGCGTCGGCCCAGCCGCTTTTCACGGGGGATGCCGTCCTGGATCGCCAAGGCGTCGTTCACCCAGGTGCAGCGCAACTCCGGGTCGCGGACGGCGATGCCGATCGGGGCACTGGAGAGGAGTGACTCCAGCCCC
The DNA here is from genome assembly GCF_042889305.1 of Streptomyces sp. NPDC002619. NCBI lineage: Bacteria > Bacillati > Actinomycetota > Actinomycetes > Kitasatosporales > Streptomycetaceae > Streptomyces > Streptomyces sp. NPDC002619. The sequence continues at coordinate 18,063 of NZ_JBIAQV010000038.1, forward strand.
AGTCCGTTCACCGGTGATGAGGAGCCGGTGGTCATGCCGGTTGCGGAGACGAGCCAGTGGGTCCGCCCATCTTGCCCCGACAGCGGGGCGACCCGCAGGTTCACATCCCCTCGGCCGCCGTCGCGGTGACGGAGACCGACGAGGCCGGACCAGCCGCCCTCGATACGGCACCGCTCCGCGAACGCCGATGCCTTCGAGCTGTCCTCGGTTGCCGCCAGCACCTCCACGGCGGAGTGGCCGACCACATCCTCGGCGGAGTAGCCGATGAGTCGCTCAGCAGCCTGCGTCCAGCCGACCACCATCCCCTCCCCGTCGACCACCGCTATGGCCGCGCCGATCATCTGCCCGGCTGACTGCCCCGCTCCCTGCGCGGTGATCGGCTCCACGTCGTCATCTGTGAGCATCGCGGTCCTCCGTTGTGCCGGGTGTTGCTGAGACGACAGGGCCCGGCTGGCCCGTATCGGCGATGCGATCGAGCCATTCGGCCAGCAGCGCGCTCTCGGATCGCGTGACGGCGATGGTGCCGTTGTTGCGCAAGCTCTCGCGCAGGGCCGCGGCTCGGCTTGCGACGTCCTTCGGCGCCTGGGGTTCGTCGTCACCTACGGTAGTGATCGTTCGCAGTACGTGTTCGCGCGCGACCGTCGACAGTTCCAGATCCTGCTCGGACGGCGCCGTCGAGATCAGAGACAGCACGACTCCGAGCCCGTTGGCGTGCATGAGCTGAGTCGCGCGCTCCACGCTCATACGGAGCCGTCCGGCAGCCGCCACCCGGGCAAGGTTCCGGCGCAGGATCGCAATGGTCTCCAGCCCCGCTGGAAAATCCCCCCGGTATCGTCCTTCGCCGTACATCAATACGTAGAAGCCCGGCCGGGAAAGGCCGAACCCCACGTGCAGGTCCCAGGACCGGCGGAGATCCGCGACGGGGTCGTCGGTTTCCCCGAGGGCCTGCTTTTCGGTGAGGTATTGCTGGAACCCGTAGGCCGCGAGCGCGTCGAGCAATCCGTCTTTGTCACCGAACAGGCGATACAGCGTCGGCGGCTGAACCCCGGCCGCAGCGCACACCGCCCGCGTCGAGACAGCCGCACGACCTTCGCGGGCCAACAGATCCGCTGCGGCGTGAAGGATCCGTTCCCGCGTCCGCGCAGCCGACGTCCTCATGTGGGTATATTACTGCTGTTACTATTAAATTGATCCTCTCGATATGATTACTCAGCTTGGCTGGGTGATATTGGGTCCTCCTGTACGCGTCGCCGCGACTGTCGGGCCAAAGGCTGTGCCGTGTTCCGCGCCGGGCGATCGCCGGCACGATGCCGCGATCACAGACCTGGTCTCGGTAGATGTCGCGGTCGTAACCGGGGTCGGCGAACAGCGAGTCCGGCTTCCGGCGGGGACGGCCAACCCGGCCGCGGACCGGCGGGATCGCGTCGAGCAAGGGCAGCAGTTGGGTGACGTCGTTGCGGTTGCCGCCGGTCAGCAGCGCCGCGAGCGGAGTATCGCGCCCATCGGCAATCACGTGGTGCTTCGAGCCGGCCGGGCCTTGATCGACCGGCGACGGGCCCGTTTGGCTCCCCCTTCTAGCGCCCTGACATGGCAGGAGTCGACCACGCGGCGAGACCGGTCGAGCTTCGCCGCCGCGTTCAGCTCGGCGAGCAGGACTTCGTGCAGCCGCTGCCAGACACCGGCTTCGTTCCAGTCCCGCAGCGGTCTCTGGCACGTCATGCCAGAGCCGAAGCCATGTCCTGCGGCCGATGGTCGGCATGGCGCGGTGCGTGCGTAAGATCCGGTCATGGCAGATATCCCGGATGAATTGATCATTCTGGAACGATCCGCTGAGGAGGAGCGCGCCAAGCTGGCCGGTCTGAAGGGCGAGGACTACGAGGCGCAGAGCGGCCGGTGGTGCGCTGCGTCCGAGAAGGTGCAGCTCGCGATCGCCAAGCACGCGGCAGCGGCCGGTGTGAACAGGTACGAGCTGGAGCGGGCGGTCAAGGCGGCGGTGCGGCATGCGCAGGAAGACCCTGCCGCGGAGTAGCCGGGCGTACCCCCGCCACAGTCCTGGGTGAGGCTGGTGTCGTGCCCGCACTCGTGATCGTCCACCCACGGTCGCCGACAGGCGGTTGACGGGTGTGGGCTGTGGGGGAGTTCCCGAGCGTCGAGCGTCGTGTGTGACCGCAGTCCCTCCATCCGACCCACGGGTCCGCCTGCCAGTCGCCGAGACAGATCTGCGGTCACGCATCCCTGAAGACCGAGGCGCAACGACCTGTCGGGGCTTCCTATCGGCCCGCTGCCCATCACTCCACCAGCTCAACTCCATTGGTCCGAGACATCCCGCTGCAAACAGGCTGGGCCCCGGGTTCGCACGTCAGCTAGGGTGCGTATCGAAAGTGGATCTTGAACGTGGGATGATCTTGGTTCATGGCACGTGGAGATCTGACGGACGCGCAATGGGCAGTGCTGGAACCGCTGTTGCCGAAGGGCATGAAGTCCGGACGGCCGCCGACGTGGGCCAGGCGGCAGCTGATCGACGGCATACGGTTCCGGGTCCGCACCGGCATCCCGTAGCGGGACCTGCCCGCCGAGTACGGGCCGTGGGGCCGGGTGTACGACCTGTTCCGCCGGTGGCAGCGGGACGGCACCTGGCATCGAATCTTCCCCGCGCTCCAGGCCCGGGCCGACGCGAAAGAGCTGATCACCTGGGACATCAACGTCGACTCCACAGTGTGCCGAGCCCACCGGCACGCCGCCGGTGCGAGGAAAAAAGGGGAGCTGCAGAAGGAGCCACCTGGCGGCGTCAGCATCGAACCGGACGACCATGGCCTCGGGCGCTCGCGCGGCGGCCTGACCACCAAACTGCACCTGGCTGTCGAACAGGGTCAGAAGCCCATGTCCATCGTGATCACGGCCGGGCAGCGGGGCGACTCCCCGCAGTTCGAGCCCGTCCTGAACAAGGTCCGTGTCCCGCGTCTCGGGCCGGGCAGGCCGCGCACCCGACCCGATCGGGTGCGCGCCGACAAAGCGTACGCATCCCGGATGAACCGCGCTTACGTGCGGCGGCGCGGCATCCGCTGCACCATCCCCGACAAGGCCGACCAGGTCCGCACCCGCAAGAAACTCGGCTTCCGCGGCGGCCGGCCGCCGAAGGTCGACCCACAGGACTGCAAGGCTCGGCACGCGGTCGAGTGCGGCATCAATCGCCTCAAGAGGCACCGCGCCGTGGCCACCCGGTACGACAAGCTCGCGGTCCGCTACGAGGCGACCGTCCTCGTCGCGGCCATCAACGAGTGGCTATGACTGGCCACGTCACGTTGGCGCTGCATAACAGCGGACGGCCACCGTCTGGTGAGGGCTCCACTGCTGCTCGACTATGGCCATCAGCTTCCAGCCCAGCCGCTCATACAGGGCTGCCGCGGCAGTATCGGATGCGACGACGTCGAGCACCGGATGCAGGCCACGACGCCGCGCTTCCTCCACTGCTTGGCCGATCAGCAGTGCACCGATCCGATGTCCCCTCGCCTGCGGGGCAACGAACAGTCTGGCGACCACGGCGGTCATACCCCGCGTCGCCCCGTTCCGCTCGCTCCACAACATCGGGGCCAGATCGCCTTCGCCGCCTTGCGACAAACTGACATGCCCAACCAGGCGGCCTTCGAGTTCGGCAACCCAGGAGCCCAACAGGGGACCGCGTGACAGCCACTCGCCGGGCTGATCAGGCCAGTTCACCGGATAGCCGTCAAGCTGATGGACCTCCGCGAGGACCCGCACGCACTCCTCAACATCGCCACCAGCCCTCTGCCGGACGCAGAGGCTCGGCCACCCATCAGGCACCCCGGAGCTCTCGATGTTCACTCCGGAATAGAAACACAGGCCACAGAGTCACAACCAGCCACTTTCGACACAGGCCTAGTGCGCTCTGGCTGCCACCGGGCTTGCGTGCGCCGCCTCCGTCGCGGCGCTCGCGCGCAGCGGTCGACTGACGGAGCGCATGGAACCGCAGCTCGCCCCGGTCCCGCGCCGGATCAGAGAACCCTAGCCCTGTAGCGATGTGACGCGCCGTTCGGATGCTGGTCCGAACGGCGCGGCGCCCCCAGCCGTGGTGACCTGGTGGCGGGCCCAGATGGTGTTGCCGTCAGGTCAGGGCGTGCTCGTGGCGAAAACCGTGGATGGGACGTTCGCCAGCATGAAGTCCAGAGACGACCGGCCGGGACGCACCCTCACGGAACGCCGTGTGTGCGTAGTTTGCCGGCCCAACGCGTTCACCGGTTCGCGATGCGCACACTCGTCGGGGACGGACCGGTCATCGGTTGCTCAGGCTGGATAGGGGTCGTAACAGTCCAGGGCCGGGTCATAAAGCACCTGCCAGGTGCGGCCCTCGATGACGCCGCTCACCGGCAATCCGTGGCAGCCTTGAATCCACTCGATCTTCTTCAGCATGACCGAGTCAAAGGCCCCGTCCAGTGAGAGCTTGGGTGGCTGGCCTCCCCACACGTTGCTCAGGCATTGCGCCTGCTTGACCGCCTCACTGGTGTCACCATACGTAAGCGTGGGCCGGGACGTCGACGAGATGTAGGAACACTGATCGGGGACGGCTACGGCGATATGTGGCACTGCGAGGCCCAGTGCAGCGGCTGTGCACAGCGCCGCGCCCAAGGTGACAGGTCTGCGCTGCCTCATGCCGCTCCTCTCGGTCCGGCCACTGGATTGAGCGGCTCGGTATCTGGGGCAATGGATATGAACCATTGTCCCCACAGTGAACAACGCTTGCCAGTTGCAACCGTTACGACCGTGCCGATGGCATTATGAGGCGGTCGGGTCGACCGTTGTCTGTCCACTGTTGGCAGCCAGCCCGAACACAGAGAAGGTCTGTCGCCATCTGGCGGCAGGCCTTCGAGCAAAGATCGAAGCAAGAGGCAAATTCGCAGCCGTCGTCGCCACCGGCTTCATCACCGCTGTGCTCCTGGTCCCGCTCGACGACCTCGCCAGCACCAGCTACGAGCAGGTCCTGCCCGCCAAGATCGTCTTGGTAGGGGTGGCCGCTGGGCTCGCCTACGCGGCGCGTCGCCGTGTGCGTCGCACGACCGACGGTCCTCCGTTCCGCCTGGTCCGCCTCGAAGCCCGATGAGCACGTCCCGGCCGAGAGTGACCCGGCCGGTGTGGATACGACCGGAGTGCGCCCGGCAGCCGAGGAAGAACGAGTCCTTCCGGATCACGGTGCCCGCGCCGATCGTGATCAGGTCGGTGCAGACGGGGACGGAGGGCGACAGAATCGTCACGCCCTTGCCGATGCGTACGCCGAGGGCTCGCAGTTGCAGCGCATATAGCGAATTGCCGACGAAGAGGATCATCGGGTTGGCGTGGAGCAGCACCTTGACGAGCCAGAAACGCAGATAGGTCAGGCCCCACAAGGGGAATTCACGGGGTTTCCACCGGCTGACAAGAATCCATTTGGCGGCGATCGGGAACAGACAGACAGCGACGAAAGCGCCGCTTCCGAACAGGACCGACCGCAGATAGGTGTGCAGCAGGCCGTTGCCGGTGGCGACCCATTCGTAGCCCCGGGCGCCGACGACACCGGCGACGAAGGAATAACCGAGGAAGAACAGCAACTGGGCTACGCCGTACAGGAGGGGTCAAGCCCCGTCTCACATCCCTGCCGTACCGCCACCGGTGAGGCCCGGAGCCAGCGCCGGGACCCAGAAGACGGCGACGGCCAGGGCGATCGAGGCGATCCCCACGCCACAGGCGACCAGGCGGCCGGCCGGAGCGAGCTTCTCGGCGGTGATCACGGCGGCCAGGACCACCATGGCCCACAGGTTCATCACACCGAACGCTGCCAGCAGCACCATGAGCGACCAGCAGCAGCCCAGGCAGAAGGCCCCGTGGTGGGCTCCGGCACGCAGATCGCGCGAGGGCCCTGGGTACGAGGCGTAGCGCAGCATCAGCCCGATCGGCGAGCGGCACCTCGCCAGGCAGCGGTCTTTGAGGGGTGTGAGCTGGTAGACGCCGCTGACCGCGAACACGGCCGCGGCCACTGCGGTCCCGGCCGCGGCGGGGAGGCTCGCCACCCGGCCCAGGCCGGCGGCCAGTGCGTACGCCGGCAGGCCTGCCGCGGCCCAGACGACCAGGTAGGCGACCGTGAAAACGACCATGCGCGGCGCGCGGTGCACGCTGATGGTGCGTGCGTACAGTGCGGCGACGGGCGCCGTGGCAGGCAGCATCATCGCTGCCATCATCAGCGCCCACACGGCCAGGAAAGCGGGCAGGCTCAGGCCCATGGTGCCGGGCATCGCCTCCATGCCGCCAGAGCGCGTCACCACCCAGACCCAGGCGGCGGCCGCTGCGACCAGCAGCAGCCCGGCGGGGTCCGCCCTGCGGACGGTGACCGGCCGACCGGTCATGGGGACCACGTGAACGGTGCCGAGTGTCCGTTGCCGCCGGTGAAGTCCCAGGACCGGCCGTACACGCCGTCGCCCGTCGCCCGCGTGGACCGGGCGATCGTCAGCGTGCTGTTCGCCGGGTGGAACATGCCGGTCAAGGCCATGACCGGACCGTCATCGCCGAACTGCGGGGCGACCTGGTCCTCGATCTCGATGTCGATGGCGTTGCCCACCCGTGCGGAGTGGCGGCGGCCGTCGTCGCGGTAGTCGATGGGGACGCGTTCCACGCCGAGGACCTCGCCGATGAGCGGAGTGAGCGCTGCCATCGGCCCGCCGGCCTGGCCGGAGAAGACTTTGCCCAGCGCTTCCGCCTGGCCGTCGTCGGCCGACGCGTCGACGTACAGCGCCACCTGCCAGCCGCCCTCGGCCATCACTCGGGGCCCGTCGATGAAGACGGCGACGCTGCGGTCGGAGACGTCCACGCCGTCCACATTCCCGCTGTCCACGTGGAACGCGAAGGTTACCTGGCAGCGCTCGTGGTCGGCCGGTGCGGTGAGGCCCGAGGTGGTGCAGGGGCACACCACGTCGCAGTTGCAGCTCTCCAGGTACGTGCCGTTCAGATTCCAGGGCATGGCTTTGCCTCCCTGTTTTGCGCCCCCCCTCGCCGGAGGAAATGCATCGGGAGATCCGTCCGTCCCGGTGCCACTCTTTTCCACGCTATTCCCGACGATCCCCTCGCGCAGTTCCGCACTGATCAGGCCGCTGCCCGATCCAGGTAACGCTGATCGCTGACTCCGATCGAAGCGGTGAGGGCGGGTGCCTCCGGGATGGATCTTGATGCCGAGGCATTTGGCCCGCTGGACCACGATGCGTTGGGGCAGGCCGAGGCTCTCGGCGAGATCCCGCAGAGACCTCCTGTGTTCCTCGTGCTCTCGGTGTAGGAAAGGGTGGAACTACCGGTGCTGGAGGCGTGAATCCCGCTGCTGTGTCGTATCCGACATGGGGAACCTGCAACTCACAGCCCATTCCGGAGCGACGGTAGCGCGGCCGGTATGCTGAGCGGCATACTCGAGGCATGGCAGACACGAGCGTCAAGATCGACGAAGAGACACGCGACCGGCTCAGGGCGCTGGCTGACGGCAGGCACATGTCCATGAAGGAGTACCTGGCCGAATTGGCCCTGCGAGAGGAGAACGCTCGCCGTCTCGAGACAGCGACCGCTGTCTTCCGCCGCGCCATCAACGAGCCAGGCATCGTGGAGGCCTTCGACGCCGAGTTCGGCGGTCTTCCGCCGGCCGAGCCGGGTACCCCGCGGGCGGCCTGAACCTGTGGATCTGTACGTCGACTACCGGTGGTTCCTGGAGCGCCAGGAAGAAATCCTCCCGGACGACCTGACCGTCAATGACTTCTCCGTGCTGGTCGGGATGGCGGCCCGCCACAGGGTTGATCCGCCCCGGCACGACCAGCACCACCCTGACGCCTTCTGGAGGGCCGCCACCTTCCTGGAGGAGTGCGTACTGTTGCGCCCCCTTCCGGCCCGCAACGAGATGTTCGGGTACGGTCTCGCGATCGCCTACCTGGAGGCCTCAGGGGAACACGTGGACACGAAGTTCGAACTCTGGCGCGACGTGATCCACGACATCCGCGCCTTGCGACTGGACTCATACAGCATCGCCGAAAGGCTGCGGTCCTGGCGCAGGAACGGGTGAGTGAGCCGTGAATACGGAGATGAGCGTGGGGCGTGGTCGGCGTCGTCGCGACAGGCGGTGACGACGGCCTTGAAGAAGCCGACGCGCTCAGGCACGTGCTCCTCTCCCGGGACCCTGCCCGGACCGTGAACAGCCGGGCAGGGCAAGGCGGTTGGAGCGTCTCAGAGCAGGGCGATCGCTTGCGCGGGGGGGGGGGGGGGGGGGGCAGCGGCGGCCTCGGTAGTGTGCGTCGCCGCCTCGGCGTGGTCCAGGGCCTCCTCCTTCTGCGCGCCGACGACCTGACCGTGTTCCCAGTCACCGACCCGGTCGCCACCATCGTCAGCGCCGGCCATCCCGGCCTGGTGGACACCGTCCTCGTCGCCGGCCGCGTGGTCAAACGCGACGGCGTGCTGATGGGCGTGGACCTGGCGGCGCTGAGGACCCGACTGGTCGAATCACGCAACCGGATCGCGGCGGCCGCCGGCATTCCGCTCGACGGCACATGGCGCCCACGGCCAGAATCGGAGTAGGAGCACTTGGTCGTGCACGTCAGAACGGTGCTGGTACAGATCTTGGGGAGCAGTCACGGGGCGTCACCGCAGTGTTCGATTGTGAGGGCCGGCGGACATCCGCCGGGCTTGTGCTGTCACGGCAACGTAATGGCCGGCGCCCCGCGGGTTCGGGGCGCCGGCCATCGACGGGACTTACTTGGTGGCAGCCGCGTGCAGGGACTTCCACAGCGCGCCGACGCCCGGCATCACGATGAAGACCAGGGGCACCAGCACTCCCAACGTGAAGGAAACGGGACGCAGCCATTCGTTCCAGTGCGCGAACCGGCCGGCGACGGTCAGGGAGTACAGCCGGTCCGCAGGGCAGATGGTGGCCAGCAGGACGAGGAACTCGGCCCAGTGGGGCATGGCGGCACGGCCGAAGAGGCGCTTCACCGTCGTCTCCTGTCTCAGCCGAAGTGCTGGATGCGGGCGGCCGTGGTGGGCGTGTAGGGCAGCCAGTCGTTCACCGATCCGGTCGTGACGAACTCGGCGACCCCGGTTGCGAAGGTGTGGCCCAGGGCCCGCTCGGCGTCGGTGGGCCTGCCCAGCATCGGGCTGTCCGGGTAGGCGTCGAACGTGTTGAAGAGGAAGGGCAGTTCGACGCAGTGGGTAGCTCCCAGAACGTGCTCGTCCTCAGCCGACTGGTAGCCGAACTGGTAGACGTAGGTCGCGTTGCCGCCGGCCGCGTGGCGGTCGCCGATCCGCAGTGAGCCGTTGCGGAACAGCTCGTCGGTCCGCAACGCGGTGAAGACCTGCGCCGGTGCGGCCTGCGGAAGCCGGGCGGCATGACGCTGGTAGACCTCGTGGGCCTGTTCGCCGAGTTGGCCGGTCAGGAGGTCCAGCGCGCCGGCGGAGGTGAGGTTCTGGATGCGCGGGGCGAAGGCAGTGAAGGCCGTCGCCTCGTCCCGGGTGGTACCGATCAGCAGCGACTTGCCCTCCAGGGCGCCGTGCGCGAGCGCCCGTTGCAGGTCGCGGGGAACACCAGGGCCGCCGAGCACCGAGTACATGGCCCCGGTCTCCTACCTCTGACCCACGGTGCAAAGTAGCCGCGCGGGGCGGCCGGTCACGTGGCTTTCCGTGTGCCGTCGAGGTAGGCGTCGATCGCGGCGACAGCCCACTGGGGGGGGTGCGGCTCACGTGTCGATCGGCGCGCGGCGCCTGACCGCGTGCGGTGTAGGAGCTCGATGCAGGTGGCGAGTTGATGGGCCCAGGGCCAGGTTTCCGGGATGCGGATCTTGCGTTTGCGTTGGCCGCGGAGGGCGAGTCCTGTGGCTGCTCGGGCTCGGTATGGCCGCATGCCACCTCACGGGTGCCCGACTTGGCGTCCACTTCGCGCTCAACCGCGGAAGTCGATTCATTCGGGTCGTCTTGCTGTGCGTCGTCATCGCGCTGGTCGTCAAGCTCGCCTACGACCAGTTCGCGTAGTGGCCACGAGCGAACCTCATCAGGGCAGCGCCTTCCGAGATCCGGTCCGCCTCGGGGGGGGGGCAGCCAGGAGCAGACCGTCGACCGTGACCGTGACCGTGACCAGCCAGGCCGCCACGCCGGATTCGCCCTGCAACCGCACGGGCCCGTTTGAGTCGTGATCACGTGGCTGGGAAAGGATTGGACGGGGTGATGCTCGGGCTTGTAGCTTGCAGTGGACCGTGACACCGCCCGAGGAGGTGAGACCCATGAACGCTGTATCGATGTGGGTGCTCCCCCTTCCCGTCACGGTCGGGCGATTGACGTAGGTGTCGCCGGGAGTGCCTCGCCAACAAGGCACTCCCGAAAGGCAACACCTATGCACTCTCCGCAGTTCACCGCCGAGCCGTCGTCGAGCGATACGGTCGAGCGCGACTTCACCGTGGGCGACGTCCCCGGACTCCGGTCGTCGGCCTCCAGTGCCGATCGCGAGCCCCTCATGTTCGACGTGATCATTGCCGGGTGCGGGCCGACTGGCGCGATGCTGGCCGCCGAACTGCGGCTGCACGATGTGCGGGTACTCGTTCTGGAGAAGGAAACCGAGCCCGTGTCGTTCGTCCGCATCGTCGGTCTGCATATTCGCAGTCTCGAGCTGATGGCGATGCGCGGACTGCTGGATCGCATTCTCCAGCATGGAAGACAGCGTCCGGCCGGCGGTTTCTTCGCCGCCATCCCCAAACCCGCGCCCAAGGGCCTAAATTCCGCGTACGCCTATCTGCTGGGTATCCCGCAGCCGGTCATCGTTCGCCTGCTCGAGGAGCATGCGATCGCACGGGGTGCGCAGGTCCGGCGCGGTTGCGCGGTCGCCGGTTTCGAGCAGGACGACGAGGGTGTGACGGTCGAACTGGCCGACGGGGAACAGTTGCGTTCGCGCTACCTCGTCGGCTGTGACGGCGGGCGCAGCACGGTGCGTAAACTGCTCGGTGTCGGCTTCCCCGGCGAGCCCTCGCGGAACGAGACGTTGATGGGCGAGATGGAAGTGGGTGTGCCGCAGGAGGAGATCGCCGCCAAGGTGACCGAAATCCGCGAGACCCATCAGCGATTCTGGCTCCGGCCCTTCGGCGAAGGGGTCTATAGCGTCGTAGTCCCCGCCGCGGGAGTCAGCGATCGCGCGGAACCGCCCACCCTCGAGGATTTCAGACAACAGCTGCGCGCGATCGCCGGAACCGATTTCGGCGTGCACTCCCCGCGCTGGTTGTCCCGCTTCGGGGATGCCACCCGGCTGGCCGAGCGTTATCGGGTCGGTCGGGTGTTGCTGGCCGGTGATGCGGCACACATCCATCCACCCACCGGCGGACAGGGCCTCAACCTGGGCGTTCAGGACGCATTCAACCTCGGCTGGAAACTGGCCGCACAGATCCGCGGCTGGGCGCCGGAAACACTGCTGGACACCTACCAGGCCGAACGTCATCCGGTCGCCGAGGACGTGCTGGACAACACCCGCGCCCAGATGGAACTGCACTCCACCGAACCGGGCCCGCAGGCCGTGCGCAGGCTGCTCACCGAACTGATGGACTTCGACGAGGTGAACCGCTATCTGATCGAGAAGATCACCGCGATCGGCATCCGCTACGACTTCGGCGAAGGCCCCGACCTGCTCGGCCGCCGCCTGCGCGACATCGACGTGAAACAGGGCCACCTCTATGGTCTGCTGCATCGCGGCCGCGGCCTGCTGCTGGACCGCACCGAATGCCTGACCGTCGGCGACTGGTCAGACCGGGTCGATCACCTTGCGGATCCCACTGCGGTACTGGATGTTCCGTGCGTCCTGCTGCGCCCCGACGGCCACGTCGCCTGGATCGGCGACGATCAGCAGGACCTGGACGACCACCTCTCCCGCTGGTTCGGCAAGCCCGCCAACTGATTTCGCCTGAGCAACCGAAAGGCCCGTGAGGAGGATCGAACGGCCAGTAGCGACTGACCATCGGAAGGCTGGAGGCAGCATCAGCCGTGGTGCTCTGGCGCCAGGGTCGGCCTGCGAGGAGGGTTAGCCTCCGAGTCACCCCGCCCGCCGAGCCGTCCGCGAGCGCCGCAGACAGCCGGTCCAGGCCCTGCGTCATCCGCCGCTTCAGGCCGGCGACGAAATCCCCCAGGTCCTCGGGCTGGCGAATCGCGGCGTAGTGCACGGTGCGGGCCGACTCGAAGTCGCCGGGCGGGTCGTCCTCCGGGTTGCGCCACCGCATCCCGCCCTCGACATAGATCTCGCGGCGGCGGATCGCATCCCGCAGGGCCACCAGCACGCACAGCTCATGGGGGATGCGCTCGATCCTGCCCTTGTCGTCGACGACCGCCTCACGCCAGTCCTTGCGCACCACGCCGTCCATCGGCACCACGTCGCCGACGTCGTAGAAGCGGGTCTTGCCGTCGACGTCGGCGTACTTCTCCAGCAGCACGAGCGCGTCCATCACCGGCCGGTAGGCGGTGTTGTTGCACCTGAAGCCGAGCGTACGCAGCAGTGGCGGCAGCATCTGAGCGGGGTCAAAAGGACCGGTCTTGTCCGCCCAGGCAGCCTCTGAAATGACCCCACATGGTCGACAACGTCACCACAGCGACGGCAGCAGTTCTGAACCCCTTCAGTTGGATCTCGCGGGTGAGGGTGCAAAACGGGCGAGGTCGTCAGGTATGCCCGTCTGGGCGTCGGTCGATCGGCCTGGGAGTGGAGGGTGTCACGGTGGCGGGGTTGCTGTTACGAGCAGGCTGAGGGGGGAGGTGGGCGCGCAACTGTGTACAGCTCTCGGCAGATGTGGACGACGGTCGACCGGCCTGCGTGCGCGGGGTCGGGCAAACGACCGGTCCTGGGCACCTCTGGGGGATTCTCCGTACGCCCGGCGGTGCCGGAGTGCTGCCGTTGCACCCAGGCCGAGGCCGCTTCTCTCCGCAGCGAGCCGGTGTCATGCAGGACGAGTACCGCACTCCCGGCCGCCAGGGCTGTCCACCACGTATTGGCGCACGTCTTCCGGTGCCTCATTGGTTTCCCGCTGGGTCCGGTTCAGCATTCGGTGGATACGGTCAGGGTCCGTATGCCCGGCTTCCTCGATAAGGGTTCAGCCGTCCTTGCGCTGTCATGGTGTCAGCCCTCGTACAAGGTCCGACGGCGTCTCAGCGGCTTCGACCTGCTGAATCGGTGCACGAACCGATCGTGCACCGATTCACCTCACCAGCTCACGACCTCATATCAGCGAGGTCCCCACCCACGAAACAGCGCAGCTCGCATGCGATCAGGCGCAGATACGGCAGGTGTGCCCGGGCCCGTCAGGTGGTCCGGGCGTCGTACAGCACGGGGTTCAGCGGCGTCCTGGGGACGTGGCCGATCTCCGTATCGGGCATGAAGCCGCGGTCGGCTGCCTGCTGCCTGTTGGTGGGTTCGGCGACCCGGATGTCGGCGTCCATGTAGATCACGGTCATGACGCGGCGCGGCATCGTGCCGTGGTTCGGGCCCGCGTGGTGGAAGGTCCAGCCGCGGTGGAAGCCGGCGTCGCCCAGGGCGAAGGGCTCGACGACGTCCTCGAAGTCCTGCTCGGCCAGCGCCTCCTTGAGCCGTGCCTCGGACTCGTCGGAGATGGGCAGGTCGCGGCCGTGGGAGAAGTTGTGGCTGCCGCGTGCGTAGGCCAGAGGACCCATGTCGAGGGGGGTCTTCTGGAGCGGCAGCCAGATCGTCAGGCACCGGTCGGAGGACAGCGGCCAGTAGTACTGGTCGGCGTGCCAGGGCGTGATGCCGCCGCCGGGCTCCTTGTACAGGGCCTGGTCGTGGTAAAGACGCACGGCGTGCACGCCGAGGAGCGTGGCCGCTATACCGGCCAACCGACGTGAGAACACCAGCCGCTTGACCTTCTTGCTCTCGCGCCACAGGTTCGTCACCTGCAGGAACGCCTTGCCGTAGGTGTCACGCTCCGCCAGCGGCAGATGCTGGGTGTTCAGCCTGATCACCTCGGAGGTGATCGTCGGCTCGTACTCCGCGATCGTTTCCGCGGACAGCACACCGGAGAGGTGGACGAAGCCGTCGCGGTGGAAGTCGGCGGTCGCGGTCGGGGCCAGGCCCTCGTAGGCGATGTCCAACTCGCAGACAGGTGCTTGGGGCAGCGCGGTCATGTCGCCTTGCTCCTCATACGTCAGGGGGCGGGCGGGTGCCGGTCTCCACCGTCGCAGCGCGAAAACGGCGCCGCCACACGGCTGTTGCCCACTTCTGGTACTGAGTTGTCCCTCACTCACACGGCGGAGGCCCGGGCTACGATGCTCGCGTGAAGCCGCGCTACGAGCAGCCGGACGTCTCCGACGGGACCACTTTCGGCTGCTTCGTCCGCCGTGAGAGCGCCTTCGACTTCGCCTGGCATCACCACCGGGAGTACGAGCTCACGCTCATCACGGAGGGCACGGGCACCCGCTATGTGGGTACCACCGTGGAGCGCTACCACCCCGGCGACCTCGTCCTGCTCGGCCCCGATCTGCCGCACACCTTCGCCTCCGAGGAGGGGGAGGGCACGGCCGAGGCGGTGGTGGCGCAGTTCCGGCACGACTTCCTCGGCCCCGACTTCTTCGCCCTGCCCCAATTCCGCACGCTCGACGGCCTGTTGACCCGGTCTGCACGCGGCGTGCGCTTCGGCTGTGCCACCGGCGAACTGCGGGCGCTCCTGGCCCGGCTGCCCCTCGTCGAGGGCGCGGTCCAGACCGTGGTGCTCCTCGACGTGTTGCGCCGCCTCGCGGCGGACACCACGGCCACGCCGATCACCGGCCCCGGATACGCCCCCGCACCGGGTACCGCGGTGCGCGACCGCATCGACGCCGTCTGCGGCCACCTCCAGCAGACCCATACCGGGCCGGTGCACCTGGCGGAGGTGGCGGCCCTGGTCCACATGGCGCCGACGTCCTTCAGCCGCTTCTTCCGCCGTGCCATGGGCCGTACGCTCACCGACTACGTCAATCAGCTCCGGGTGGAGACGGCGTGCTCCCTGCTGACCGATACCTTCCTGCCGGTCACGGAGGTCGCCGCCCGCAGCGGCTATCGGAACCTGTCCAACTTCAACCGTCGCTTCCGCGAGCTGAAGGGGTTGCGGCCGACCGAGTACCGGGCCGCCCACACGGAGCTTTCCTGAGCCCAGTCGCGTGTCACGTCCGCCGTGTGGGGTCGCCGAGGTCGTTGGCGGTGCGCAGGACCAGCGGGCCGGTCAGCTCCGCAGGGTCCAGGCGTGCCGCAGTGCGGACGAAGAACGAGTGGGTCTCGCCGGCGAGGAGAGTGACGAGCATGTCGTCGACCTCGGCGTCCGGGGCGAGCCGGTCGGCGAGCAGGGCCACGTCTCGGGCGAGGGAGGTGGTGCTCACGTCCACGCGGTAGCCGCCTGGCGCGGCGGTGGCCTGCGCGGTCAAGGGCCTTGGGTCGTAGGCGAGTTCAAGGTCCTCCAGGAAGAGGTGTACGGCGCGGACCTCACGGCTCGTCGCCACGAAGACCTCACGTTTCGGGTCGCTGGTACTCAACAGTGTCTCGGGAATGGCGAGTTGGGCCACCGAGCGCGGAGCCGCGTCCAGCTCGACGGCGATCGTTTCCTTCACGTCGCCGTGGAAGGACTGCCGTTCGACCCGTACCGTGCCGGTCCACGCGGTGTCGGTGTCGTTCACGGCGATCAGCGTGGCGCGCTCGTCGCGCGGCTGGATCGTGAGCAGCCGCGGTGCGTAGGCGTGGCGCAGGGTGTACCACAGCGGTTTGGGTCGACCGTCGCCGTCGACGGCAGCCCAGGAGGTCACCGGCCAGCAGTCGTTGAGCTGCCATACGACGGCGCCCGCGGTCCGCGGCCACCAGGAGCGGAAGTGCTCGATGCCGAAGGTCACCGCTCGGGCTTGGTTGAGCTGGGTGGTCCAGTGCCAGTCGGTGAAGCCGGCGGGCCGGGGCAGGTGGGGGGCGAATCCGCGGTCGAGCTTGCCGTTGCCGTCCTCGGCCTTCTGGTGGAGGAGGAAGGCGGGGGAGGTGGGGGTGAGCGGTTCGTCGTGGATCCAGCGCGTCAGAGTGGCCCAGGTGGGCGGGGCCTGGAAGCCGAACTCGGAGCAGAACCGGGGGATGTGCTCGCGGTAGGCGGTGTAGTCGGTCGTGTTCCACACCTGCCATTCGTGCCGGGTGCCGTGGTTCTCGTCGTTGGGGTGCACCTGGTCGAGCGAAAGGCCGGGGCTGTACGGGCTGTTGGCTGCGTAGAACCGGGTGGGGTCGAGTTCGGCGACGATCCTCGGGAGCAGGTCGGTGTAGTAGCCGTACCCCCAGGTGCGATCCTCCAGTTCCGCGCGCCAGCCCCAGTCGCGGTAACCCCACATGTTCTCGTTGGCACCGTTCCAGAGGGCGAGGGACGGATGGGAGGCGAGGCGGGTGACGTGTTCGCGGGCCTCGGCCTCGACCTCGGAGCGCAGCGGTTCCTCCTCAGGGTAGGCGGCGCACGCGAAGGGGAAGTCCTGCCAGACGAGCAGGCCGCGCTCGTCGCAGATGTCGTAGAAGTCCTCTGTCTCGTAGATGCCGCCGCCCCAGACCCGCAGCAGGTTGATGTGGGCGCCCAGAGCTTGGTCGACTCGGTGGGCCAGGCGCTCCCGTGTGATCCGGGTGAGAAAGTGGTCGTCGGGGATCCAGTTGGCGCCCTTGACGAAGACGGGCTTGTCGTTGACGACGAAGGTGAACGGCGTTCCGATCTCGTCCGGAGTGACGTCGACGGTGACGGTGCGGAAGCCGATACGGCGGGTCGCGGCGTCGAGTTGGGCACCCGCACCGTCCCGCAGCTCCACGGCGAGGTCGTACAGCGGCTGGTCCCCGTACCCGTCGGGCCACCACAACGCCACGTCCGGGATCTCGAGCGTCACCAGCGCGGAGGCGACGTCCACGGGCACCGCGACACGCGCCTCGCGTCCCTTTGCCCGTACGGCCAGGGCGAGTTCGCCGTCCTCGCCGATCCCAGCGCGCTCGATCTCCGCATGCACCTCGACCCGTCCGGTGGCGTCGTCCGCGACCGTCACCAGCGGCCGTACCCGTGCGAGGCGAGCGGTGGCCCACCGCTCCAGCCGAACCGGCTTCCAGATGCCGGCGGTCTGCAGGTCCGGCCCCCAGTCCCAGCCGAAGCTGCAGGCCATCTTCCGGACCATGTTGAACGGATGCGGGTAGGTGCCGCTGCGTCGCCCCAGCCGGCGTTCCATCTCCTCGGCGTACTCCAGCGCCGAACGGAAGGACACCACCAGCTCGTTGGTCCCGGCCCGCAGCGCCTTGCGGGCGTCGAACCGGTACGGGCGGTGCATATTGGCGGTGGTGCCCAGCAGTTGGCCGTTGAGTTCGATGGTCGCAACGGTGTCCAGGCCGTCGAAGGCGAGGTCGGCGCGTTGGTCGGGGGCTGGGGCCGCGGCGTCGAAGGTGAGCGCGTAGCGCCAGCCGGTGCGGTGTGCCCAGGCCAGTTCCTCCTCGGCCCGGTCGAGGTAGGGGTCGGGGATCAGGCCGGCGGCGAGCAGGTCGAGGTGGGCGCTGCCGGGCACCCGCGCCGGCACGGTCCTGCCCGCGAGGTGCGCGGGGACCGGTCCGGTGGTCGCCGACAGTTGCCAGCCGTCGTGCAGGGTCTGACGCAACATGCTCGATCACTCCCGTGGTTCGCGGTGGACGGTCGGGCGGCTTTGGCGTTACGCATGCACCTCCTTCAGCCATCTCAGCTGCGTGACGCGATGCTCGCCGGCGCCTCCCTCGTGGCTGTTCCACGGGTAGACCTCGATGGACTTGTCCGGGTGAGCCCAGTGGTTGTACGAGGCGAAGACCGTCGAGGGCGGGCAGGTCTGATCCATCAGGGCCACCGAGTAGAGCGCCGGGCACGAGGCTCGGGCCGCGAAGTTATGGCCGTCGACGTACGACAGCGTGTGGAAGACCTGCTCCTCCGCGCCCCGCTGCGTGGCGAGGAAACGGACGATCTCCTGGTACGGGTCGTTGTTGGTGATCTCCACCGCGCGGCGGAAGTGCGTCAGGAACGGCACATCCACCAGGGCCGCCGCCACGTCGTCGCGCAGCCCCGCCACCGCCGTGGCGATCCCGCCGCCCTGGCTGCCGCCGGCGAGGTACACCCGATCGGGGTCCACGTCGGGATGGCTCCTCGCCGCGTCCACCGCCCGGACGGCGTCGGTGAAGACCCGGCGGTAGTAGTACTCCTGCGGGTCGAGGATGCCTCGGGTCATGAAGCCTGGGCTCTGCGGGTTCACGCCGCCGTACGGGTCCGCGGTGGCGCCTGCGTGGTCGCCGCCCGACGCGCCCTGCCCGCGCGTGTCCAGGACGAGGACCGCGCGGCCCGAGGCGGGCCAGACCAGATGGTCGTGCGGGGTGCCACGGCCGCGGTGGTAACCGACGTAGAGCACGACACAGGGCACCGGACCCGACGTGTGCTTCGGTACGACGAACCAGCCGGACACGCGGTGCCCGCCCCACCCGGCGAACGAGGCGTCGTACACGTCGACTTCGGTCAGCGCCGCGTCGTACGGGCAAAACTCCGCCGTCAGTTCGTGGGCCGCGGCCTCGTCCAGCGTGCTCTTCCAGAAGGCGTCGAAGTCCTCGGGCTCGGCGCGCTCGGGGCGGTAGGTGCGCAGTTCGGCGACGGGCATGTCGAACAGGGCCATACGGGGCTCCTGAGGTGGTGTGCGGTGATCGGACGATGAATGCGCAACCAGAATGGTGCATCCGTCTCCGTCACTCGGCCGACTTCATCCAGTAAAGCGCTCAACTGGCCCTAGGAACAGTCCTTGACGGCTCTGCAAGCGCGTGCAAGCGTTG
Organism: Streptomyces sp. NPDC002619; assembly: GCF_042889305.1. NCBI lineage: Bacteria > Bacillati > Actinomycetota > Actinomycetes > Kitasatosporales > Streptomycetaceae > Streptomyces > Streptomyces sp. NPDC002619. Next base: position 36,898 of record NZ_JBIAQV010000038.1, read on the forward strand.
CAGGACGAGGAGGTGAGCGATGACCGCCACCGCACGTGCCGCCATCGTCGGCACCGGAAGTCGCGCACAGCTGTTCACCGAAGGTCTCGCCCGTCGCGCGCATATCGAGGTCGCTGCACTCTGTGATCCCAACCCGGTGCGCATGGCCCATCACAACCGGCTCCTGGCTACCGCCGGGCGACCGGAGGCACGTACGTACACTCCGGACCGATTCGCGGAGTTGCTCCGCGCCGAACGAGTGGACACCGTCGTGGTCACCACCGTCGACGCGCTGCACGACGCGTACATCGTCCCGGCCCTGCGGGCGGGCTGCCGGGTCGTCACCGAGAAGCCCATGACCACGGACGCGGAGCGCTGCCGCCGCATACTGGACACCGTCGCCGAGACTGGCGGCGACCTGTCGGTGGCGTTCAACTACCGCTTCAACCCGGTGCACGAGCGGGTCCACAGGGAGTTGCACGGCGGCGCGATCGGCGACATCCTCTCCGTGCACTTCGAGTGGCTGCTGGACGTGCGCCACGGCGCCGACTACTTCCGCCGCTGGCACCGGGAGCGGGCGAGCAGCGGTGGCCTGATGGTGCACAAGGCGGGCCACCACTTCGACCTCGTCAACTGGTGGCTGGGCGCCCGCCCCGAGAGGGTCTTCGGCCTGGGCCGGCTCGGCTTCTACGGCCGAGAGAACGGCGAGCGCACCGGCTACCGTCGCGACTACGACCGCGCCCACGGCTCGTCCGTGGCGGCGGACGACCCCTTCGCCCTGCACCTGGAAGACAACGAGGGCCTGCGTGAGCTGTACCTGGAGGCCGAGCAGGCGGACGGCTACCACCGTGACCGGAACGTCTTCGGCGACGGCATCACGATCGAGGACGACATGGCGGTCCTGGTACGTTACGACACCGGTGCGAGCATGTCGTACCACCTCACCGCCTATTCCCCCTGGGAGGGCTACCGGGTGATGTTCAACGGCACCGGCGGCCGACTGGAGTTGGAGGTAGAGGAGAGCGCGTGGCAGCGACCGCGGGCCGGACTCACCTCCGCCAAGGGGGCCGTGCACGGCGACACCACGCTGGAGAATGCCGGCGGCGCGCGCATCCTCGTACGGCCGCTGTGGCAGCCGCCGCGCGAGGTGGACATCCCTGAGTTCGACCACGCCGGGCACGGCGGCGGGGACGCCCGCATGATGCGCGCACTCTTCGACGGCGAGACGGGCGAGGACGGCACCGCGCCGACCGCCACGGAGGTGGACGGCGCGCTCGCGCTGGCCACGGGGCTCGCCGCCAACACCGCCTTCGCGCACGGTGAACCGGTGGACATCGGCGACGTGGTGCGCGTCAAGTGACCGCCACCATGGCCGACGTGGCACGCGAGGCGGGGGTGTCCGCATCCACCGTCTCGCGCGTCTTCAGCCTGCCGGAGACGGTACGGGACGACACCCGGCAGCGGGTGCTCGCGGTCGCCCGGCGCCTGGACTTCACGCCCAACCGGGCGGCCAGTTCCCTTGCGCGCGGCCGCACACGGACGCTGGGCCTGCTGGTGCCGGACGTGGTCAACCCGTACTACGCGGAGATCGTCAAGACCGTGCAGCACCGGGCACGCGCAAAGGACCACGCGCTCTTCCTGGCGGACACCGGCGACGACCCCGCCGACGGCTTCGAGTTGGCGCGCGCCATGGCCCGGCAGACCGACGGCCTGCTGCTGGCCGGCCCGCGCATGACCGACGACATGGTGCGCGAGCTGGCGCGGTCGGGCCCGGTCGCGCTGATCGGCGCCCAGCTGGCCGAGACCGACAGCGCGTACGCGGAGCTGTCGACTGGTATGCGGCACGTGGTCCGGCACCTGGCGGCGCTCGGCCACTCCCGGATCGTGTACGTCAACGGCACCCGCACCGCCCGCACGGTCGGGCACCGGCGGCCGGTGCAGGAGGTGTGCGACGAGTACGGGGTCGAACTGGTCGAGCAACTGGGCCCGTTCGACCTCACCTTCGACAACGGAGTGGCGGCGGCGGATCTCGTCCCGACCAGCCGCGCGACCGCGGTCATCGCGCACAACGAGATGGTGGCGCACGGCGTCGCCTACGGCCTGGCCCGGCAAGGGCGGTCGGTACCGGGGGACTTCAGCCTGGTGACGGTCGACGACACGTTCATGGCCCGCACGATCCACCCGGCGCTCACCGCGCTGCACATCCCGATCGACGTGATGGGCGCCCGCGGGGTCGACCTGCTGCTCCAGCGGATCGCCGACCCGGACGCCGAACCGCGGCATGCGGCGCTGCCGACGAGCCTTGTGGTACGCGCGTCGACGGGGCGACCGGGCGGCGGCGCGGCTTCGTAGCCCTCGTAAACCCTTTCTGCGCGCCCGAGAGATGTCGGACACGCTCGGCATGTCCGGCATCCCCCAATACACCTGTCCTCGCCGCCTCGAGGAGGTCATGCGATGACCACGCCCGCAATCGACGAGACCCTGTTGCCCGGCCCCGAAGACACCGTCTTCTACCGTCAGCACGGCTGGTGGATCTCTCCGGTGGTCCTGCCCGGAGAGGTCCTGGACGCCGCCGAGCGCGGCATGGCCCGCTACTACGCGGGCGACCTCGACACCCCGGACGAAGGGTGGACAGCGCCCCCGCACGAGGGCCTGCGCAAGCACGACTACGCCTCCCTGCACGTGCGCGAGCTGGCGCACCTCGTGGCCCAGCCGCTCATCGCGGCCACCGCCGCCAGGCTGGCGGGCACGGACAGCATCCGCCTGTGGCACGACCAGCTGCTGTACAAGCCGGTCGACCGCCCGGGCACCGCCGCGAACGTGGGCTGGCACACCGACCGTCAGTACTGGCAGTCGTGCACCAGCGAGGAGATGCTGACGGCCTGGGTCGGCTTCCACGACGTGGACGAGACCGGAGGCTCGGTCTCCTTCCTGGACGGCAGCCACCGCTGGGACGTCTCCGGCCTGGACTTCTTCTCCCAGGACCTGGGCCGGCTGGAGACCGAGATCACCCGCCAGGGGCACGCCCTCGACATCCGCCACACCCGCATGCGGCGCGGGCAGATCAGCTTCCACCACTGCCGCACCGTGCACGGCTCGGGCCCCAACCACGGGACGGAACCCCGGCGTTCCCTGGCCATCCACCTGCAGCCCGGCGACAACACCCACCGCCCTGGCACGGCCGGCCACGGCAACGACCGCCTCGTACGCCTCCGGGCCGGCGTCCCTGACTACGCCGACCCGGAGGTCTGTCCTCAGCTGTGGCCGTAGCCCGGGCCCGTCTCCCCGAACGTCAACGATCCTGAAAGGAAGCCCCTGCCATGCCCGTTGACCCCGCTACAACCGCAACCACACTCACCCGCACGCCCACAGCCCTGGACGACTACCTCTTCGACCTGCGCGGCTACCTGACCCTGGAACAGGCCCTGGAACCGGACTTGGTCGACGCCTTGTGCGCCACACTGGACGCCATCCCGCCTCTGCAGCCTCTGGGTTGGTGGGGAAACGTCCACAGAGCAGACGCACACCCGGACCAGCAGGGTGTCGAGTTGCAAAACGTGGTCGAGGCCGGAGAGCCGTTCGAGCGCCTCATCGACCACCCGTCGTGGCTGTCGTACGTGCACCGGTACTGCGGAGAACAAGACACGTACGTGGATGGGCTGTTCATCGACGAGTGCTTCGCCTCGATCCGCCACTCGGGCGGCTTCTTCCCCGTCCACTCCGGCGCCTACCGCAAGGTCCGTCTTCTCTGGGGGGCCGAGCTGCCGCGGTAGTACGGAGTTCGCATTGGTGCAGCTCAGCGCCATTGAGGGGCAGTCAAGTCATTGCGACAGGTGTGGTGCTGTCGCCTGAAGGGGCGATAGGTCAGCCTCCCCATGGACGGCTATTCGCAGTTGGCCGTGGTGGCCTGCTGATTCAAGCGTGTGCGCCGTGGGTGCTCGGGTCGCCAGGGTGGAGTGGTGGCGCGGCTACCGTGGGTGCACGGCGTAGGTCAGGTGCGTCACCCGCGACGACGGCTCCGAACGGACCGGCTCCAGCGCGACCCTGGACGCGTCCACGCCGTCGAACAGGCGGGTGCCGGCGCCGAAAAGCACCGGTGACAGCGTGATCGAGAACTCGTCGACCAGGCCGGCGTTCAGGTGCTCCAGGATCGTCGCGCCGCCGCCGGCGATGCGGACGTCGCGGTCGCCGGCGGCCTCGCGGGCCTGGTCGAGGGCGTGCTCGATGCCGTCGTTGACGAAGTGGAACGTGGTGCCGCCGGGCCGCTCCCACGGGTCACGCTTAGTGTGCGTCACGACGAAGACCGGGGTGTGGAAGGGCGCCTCCTTTGGCCATGCCTGCTCGCCGAGGTCGAACATGCGCTTGCCCATGACGCTCGCGCCGGTGCGCTCGAACGTCTCCCGCGCGACGTCGTTGTCGCGGCCCTCCTCGCCGCCCTCGCCCAGCTTCAGGTTCTCCCGCACGAACCGCAGCGGGAACAGCCACTGCTGCAGCTCCGTCCACTGCGCCATCCAGCGCTGAACGTCCGGGTCGTCCTGCTTATCGGGCGCGAAGAAGTCGTCAACGGGCACAGACTCGGGCGCGATGAAGCCGTCCAGCGACATCGTCACGCTGAAGAACACCTTCCCGGCCATCAGCCCTCCGCCCCCTTCCGCGCGAGGTCGGTGACGTAGGCCGCCAGGCTGCTCAGGGTCTGCTGGCCGCCCTCGATCGCGTGGTACTTCTCGACCGCCTCGTCGCGCAGTTCCTTGGTGGGGAACACCGTGCGCATCACGATCCGGGTCGCCGCGCCGTCCGGCGCGAAGGTCAGCACCGACTCGAAGGCGTTCGGGTCGTCGCGGGACTCACCGTGCAGCAGCGCGATCCGCTCCGGCGGGGCGATCCGCAGCCAGCGGATCCACTCGGAGTAGTCGGTCCCGTCCGGCCCGTGCAGCACGAAGTCCCACTCCCCGCCCTCGCGGAACTCGAAGGACCGCGTGGTGGTGGTGAACCCCTCCGGACCCCACCACCGCGACAGGTGCCGGACCTCGGTGAACGCCTCGAACACCAGCTCCCGCGGGGCGTCGATGACCCGGGAGATCACGATCTCCCGGTCGGCCGTCGCCGGCTCCGCCCGCGTTTCTTGCCTTGCCCCTGCCATCGGTCATTCCTCCTGCCGTGTCTGCTTGAGGTCCTGCACGTAGGTGTCCAGCCGGTCGAAACTCTCGTTCCAGAACCGCTCGAATCCGCCGACCCATTCGTGGACCGGCCGCAGCCCGCGGGCGTCCAGGCCGTAGAGGCGCTGCTTGCCCGCCCCGCGGACCCGCACCAGCCCCACCTCCCGGAGCACCCGCAGGTGCTTGGACGCCCGCGGCTGGCTCATCCCCAGCTCCTGGGCCAGGTCGGTCACCGGCCGCTCACCCGCCCGCAGCAGCGCCAGGATGTCCCGGCGCTGCGGCTCGGCGATCGCGTTGAACGCGTCCGACGTCGTCGCTGCTCGTGCCATGACAGCCATCATATTCCCATATCGGAATACGTCAAGCCGGTTGGAAATCGGGCGAGTCTTGTCGGATGACGATTGACGATGGTCCTCTCGGAGCCGCAGCGGCACTGCGTAACCCCGCGCCGACTGTGGGCGCTCACGTAATTCCCCCGGGGTCGGCTCATGTATTGGGACCAGCCGAGGGCTGTGCGGGCTGGGCCTGCCGGGCGGTCGATCGGTATATGGGTCGCGTGTTGTTGCGCGTGTCGGGATACTGCGTCGGTGACCGGTTCTGCACTGCCTCAACTGCTTCGACCTCGTGCCCTGAGGCCCGGAGATCTCGTCGTTGTCGCATCGCTGTCCGGGCCGCTCCACGCCGCTTACGAGCCCGACCTCGAGCAGGCGGTGGTCGTGCTCGAGCGGATGGGATTCCGCGTGCGTCGGGCACCGCTCCTCGAGGCAGGGCGGCACCGCTGGTGGAGCACGGCTCGGCCGGCGGAAATCGCCGAGGAGTTCAATGGACTACTGCGTGATCCGGAAGTGCGCGCGATCATCGCGCATGACGGCGGCCAGACGGCGCTCGGATACCTCGACCTGATCGACGTCGAGGCGATCACAGCCGACCCCAAGCCGATCCTCGGCTACAGCGACATCTCGCTGCTGCATCTGGTGCTCTATGCGCGCACGGGCCTGGTCGGCTTCCATGCCGACATGGCCACCCCTGGACTCGGCGGACACTGGCAGGCTGCGCCCGCAGCGCGCCAAGCGGTGCTCGAGATGCTCTACTCGAGGCTGCTGACCAGCGACGAGGCGATCGGTGCGCTGCCAGCCACCCCGTCGTGGGAGTGCTGGCGTGCCGGTCGCACCGAAGGCCGGCTGATCGGCGGGGTGATCAACCGCATCGTGCTGGCGCAGGCGACGCCTTTCGCGCTGCCGCTCGAATGGTTCGACGGCGCGGTGCTGTTCTGGGAGGAGATGGGCGGCCAGGCATCGTATGTGTGGAGCTATCTACAGGTGCTGCGGCACTGCGGCATCCTCGATCGGATCTCCGGCATGGTCGTAGGCGTCCCGCACGCGATCGACGGGCTCGGGGCGCCTGACGCGTCCCCGACCCTCCCCGAGATAGTCCTCGACGTCCTCGGCGACCGTGACATCCCGGTCCTGGGAAACGTCGAGTTCGGACATGCCGGCCCGAATCTGCCGATGCCGGTCGGCATCCGCGTCGCCCTCGACGCGCAGCAGCGGACACTGTCGCTGCTCGAACCGGCGGTACGGCCGCACGTGATGACGGGACCGGTCGGCTGAGCAACGCGGATCAGTGAGCCGACGGCCTCGGTAGCAGCGTCACTTCCACCGCCGAGTGCACCGCGCAGGATGAGCGTGAATGCCATGGTCTTCCTGATCCTGGTCGCGGTGTGGTGCTTCGCGGGCCGGTTCTTCGCCACCCGTCCGGTCATCCCCGAGGCGTTCAGCCGCTGGGGCCACATCCTGCTGCCGCTCGTGCTGATCGCCATCGGCCTGTTCATCCTCATCGAGGGCGGAGCCTTCGAGCTGTAGGAGCATCGGCTTCTGCCGGGTTCTGGTTCAGGGCCCGGGTCAGTTCGCGGTTGGCGGCGCGGGCTGCCTCCAGCTCCTCACTCCGTTCTTCCAATTCCCCGCACATGTCAGCAAGTCGCTGCTCCAGCAGCGTGATTCGGCGCTGAAGCCGGTCGATGTCCGCCGGGGCACCCAGTCCGGATTCGGCCCAGACCGTCGTGCCCAGTTCTTCGGACAGCCGTTTCTCCAACTACCGCCAGGTTTGCGACTTTTGATCTCTGAGAACCTCGTTTACGCAGGTCAGCGACTTGATCGTGTGCCCTGTTAAGAGTGCGGGTCGAAGCGGGGTCGAATCGGATTGACGAATATCTGAGTAATCGATGTTTTCGCCGCACAATGGACTGAGTGGGCCTCGCCTTGCTGCGCTGCACCGGCAAACCGCTGTTCCACCGCACCGCCCGCGCGCCCGTACCGCTTCAAAACCCCTTCACCGAGCCTGACCTCGGCTTATGTCCGCGCGGTCTGACACGATCAGTGCTCGTGCCCGTACGGATGATCTATCTCTTCACCACGCGGCTCTTCGCCTGGCTCGCACTGTTGTGCCGATCCTCGGCCACCAAGGACGCCGAGCTACTCATCCTGCGGCACGAGGTCGCCGTCCTGCGCCGCCAATTCGCCACACCCAAGCCAACCTGGCCGGACCGCGCACTGCTCGCCGCCCTCGCCAGACTGCTGCCCCGAGCACTGCGCGGCCGGCGCATCGTCTCACCACGCACCCTCCTCGCCTGGCACCAGCGGCTGGTACAGCAGAAGTGGACCCAGCCGCCCTCGCCAGGACGGCCACCGATACCCGACGAACTTCGCGTCCTCATCATCCGACTCGGCGCCGAGAACGGCCGATGGGGCTTCCGGCGCGTGCACGGCGAACTCCGCCGACTCGGACACAAGGTCAGCCCGGCCACCGTCCGCCGCGTGCTCCGGCAAGCCGGCCACGGCCCCGCGCCCCGCCGACAACCGGCGCGCGGTTAATGGACAGCGTTCCTCAAAGCCCAGGCCAGCGGCCTGCTCGCCACCGACCTCTTCCATGTGGACACCGTCGGCCTCCAGCGGCTGTACGCCCTGTTCGTCATGGAGGTCCGCACCCGCACAGTCCACATCCTCGGCGTCACCGCCCACCCCACCGCCGCCTGGGCCACCCAGCAGGCGCGGCAGTTGCTCTGGCAACTCGGCAACCGCGCAGCCGACTTCACCTACCTCATCCGCGACCGGGATGCGAAGTTCACGGCCGCATTCGACGCCGTCTTCGCAAGCGAGGGCATCGCCGTGGTCAAGATCCCCCCGCGCAGTCCCAACTGCAACCCGCACGCCGAACGCTTCGTGCGATCAGTGCGCGAGGAGTGCACCGACCGACTGTTGATCTACGACCGCGGCCACGCCGAGAAGATTCTCCATGCGTACGCCCGCCACTTCAACGGGCATCGGCCCCACCAAGGCCGAGATCAGTTGGCGCCACTCGACGACCCGAACGTCATCCCCTTCCCCCACCAGCCGGATCGAACGCCGACAAGCCGTCACCGGCCTCATCAACGAGTACCGCCAAGCAGGGTGATCAACCGGCATCGTTGCAGGTCAAAAGCTTGCAGCCATTTTGAAGCGGTATGGGCCTCGAAGGCCACCGGGGCTCCGATCGGAAGATCCTCGATCACCGAGAGCACCTTCTCGACCCCGTTGGGCACGTTCCGATTCACCTGCACCGCACCATCGTGATCAACGACCGCGATCTGCGAGCGCTTGCGGTGCACGTCGATGCCGACGTAGACCGACATTGAGGGCCTCCTTTCCGAGCACGTATGGGACCCGGAACCAGAATCCACCGGGCTGTGCAGGGAAGGGGGCTCGGCCCTCATAGAGTCAGCTCAGCGGGCACCTCTCTGCGTAAGCCTCTGCCACAGCCCATCACCGATCGATGGATCCAGGATGAATGCTTACACAAGATCACGACTTACGGCTGCCGTGACTGATCTTGGAACGGCCGTGGGCTGATCCCCCATCAAGTTCGATAACCCTGGAAACCAGTGCGTGCTGGGAGTGCAGGCGACACTCCCAGCACGCACTGGCTGTCTCGATTCACGTACGCTGTTCGGGCCTGCTGACAAAGTAGGCCACAATACTGCTGGCGTCTTTCCTGGTCCACGCCATATACGTATGCGAGGTTCTCTCAGACGTATACAGCAAGCCAAGAAAATCTTGCTCTGGGCTGTTCTCAATTGACGCAACTGCCCGTTCCAGTCCGGCGGCTAGCCCCAGGTTTGCCCTCTTGGCGTGCTCTACACGCGGCCTCAGGATTCGCAACATATGCGATGATGGTACCGGGCGCAGCGCTAGTGATTCGATCTCGTTCGTCTTGAGGAGCCCAATCCAGTCACGAAGATCATCGTCACTCGTGGCGATATTCTCGAACAGCATAAGAAGCTGTTCTCGCCCTATTCTGTCACTCGGTTGTTTCATCAGGGAATCTCCGGCGGAATGGCGTTGGGCGGGAAGACGTCAGCCCCCTGCGACTTGCCCCTCAATGCCGACTTCGCTCTCCCCGAAGTAATCGGGAGATCCTACACGAGTGTAACCTTCACCGTCTTCGTTCGCTATGCGCAGGACAACTCCATCCAGTGCGCGAGCACTTGCGAGATTAGCGTCCGTGGTCCAGGACGTGAACCTTGTAGGTTCAGCCGGGTATCCAGCGTTGTGTTCCTCGATGGTGAGCTCGCTCTCCGGATCCCTCGGGTTCGCAGCTCCCTTCAGGGCATCTGCGTACCCGTCGTGTGCTGGCCACACACCCCTGTAGAGATACGGCGACTCACTCGATGAAGGGATGTAATATACGGCACTAAGGTGCACACCCGAGCCGCAGGACCCGAGAAGCCAGCACCGCCATCCTCCATCGCTCTTCTCGATCGCCTTTTGCATCCCGCTAAACGCCTGGTTTACCGCAGTGCCGAATCCATTTGCGCAGAGTTCCTTGTGCTGGCCGCAAATGAATTTCCAGGTCTCCAAGTCCTGGTAGGAGTCTTCGAGAGCCTTCGGGTACTGTGAACCGTCCAGGACGGATAGGGGCCGCATGTCTCCGTGGTACTTGTGGTACAGCGACTGAAGCTTCGATGTGTTTGGGTCGGATTCGTTGAAGGAGAAGTTTTTTCCGATTGATACATACGAAACGGTGGTCGGGGTCGTGGTGCCTGCGCTGCCGCTGGTGAATTGGCCGTAGCCGTCGCAGATATCCTTCGGGCAGTGAGGTTTTCTCAGCGATGATCACTTTCAGATTCCGTTGAGAACATGCAGTGCGGGCGATGCCGCCGATGCGGCTGGAGCCGAGCGTGACGTGCGGGGGTGGGTCTTTGTCAGTGGCACACCGACAGGTCATCGCTGCTGGAGCTCGGCGGCAGTCGCTCGCCGAGAGCCCACACGTGCCGCGCAGCGGGCGCGGAGGATCAACCGTGCGTTGGCGGAGCTGTCCCCGCACGTGCATCCGGAGTCGGATTTCGAGAGCCGTTCGAGCTGCTTGTGGCCACCGAATTGGGTGGCAAGTCCGGCAGCGTAGTGCGCCAGTCCACCTCCGTGTATCGTCCGGATTCATGGCTGACCTGGCAGGGCGCTGGCGGGAGTTGAACAAGGCGTACTGGGACGAGCGGGTGCCCATTCATCTGCGCGCGGCTCTCTACGACATGGAGGGGTTCCGCGCCCGGCCCGATTCGCTGAAGGACTTCGAGACAGCCGAGGTGGGGGATGTCAGGGGCAAGCGCCTGATCCATCTGCAATGCCACTTCGGCCGGGACACGCTGTCGTGGGCGGCACGAGGAGCACAAGTCACCGGGCTGGACTTCTCTCCACCCGCGATCAAAGCGGCTTCACGACTCGCGACCGAACTCGGCATCGACGCACGCTTCCTGACCGCGGACGTCTACGACGCGGTCGCGGCGGTCGAGGGGGAGACCTTCGACATTGTCTACGCCAGCTTCGGGGCGCTGAACTGGCTTCCCGACATCAGCCGCTGGGCGTCGGCGGTCGCTGAACTACTCGCTCCCGCCGGGTACCTGTACCTTGCGGAGTTCCATCCCTTCAGCTTCGTCCTCGACGACGAGACCGCAAGCACGGTCACGCACGACTACTTCGATGAAGGTCCGGAAGCCTCGGGAGGCCCTGGCACCTACGCCGACGAGGCGGCAATGACCGAGCACGACGAGACCGTCGAGTGGCGGCACAGTCTGTCGACCGTTGTCTCGGCGATCGCCGGAGCTGGGCTACGGATCCGGTTCCTCCACGAGCACGACCACACCTTCTACCTCCAACGCCAGTCGCTTGAGCGCCACGACGGCGACATCTACCGGCATCCTGAGGGCGCTCCGCGCATCCCCCTCACCTACTCGATCCGCGCCGAGAAGACTTGAACCACTCGATCCAGCGCGGATCGGGTATGCGGGCCCGTGCTCGGACACACGTGAAGCCCTGGTAGGACAGGCCTCTCTCACAAGATCGTCTGCTGAGCCAGAGGCCCCACCTTGGTCACCTATGCTGCCACGCTCGACGTCCCGCGCCACGTCGTGGAGTACCTGTCCCGGCTGCTGGCCGCACACCGACGGGGCATCGGCACCCCGCGCGGCAGCCGCGCGCTCGGCCCGTTCCGCCAGGCCGTGCTGGTCCTGCGCTGGTTCCGCGAGCGGGGCTGCGTACACTGCCTGGCCCGAGACGCCGGCGTCTCCCAGGCCACCGGCTACCGCTACCTCCACGAAAGCATCGACGTCCTCGCCGACCAGGCTCCGGACCTGCACCAGATCCTGGACCGCTGCCGACGCGAGGGCATGACCCACGTGATACTCGACGGCACACTGATCGAGTCCGACCGCCTCGCCGGGGTCCGCGACAACGGCAACGACCTGTGGTTCAGCCAGAAACACAAGGCCTTCGGCGGCAACGTGCAGTTCCTGTCCGCCCCGGACGGCACCCCGCTGTGGGTCTCCGACGTCGAGCCCGGCTCCACCCCCGACATCACCGCCGCACGCATCCACGCACTGCCCGCGCTGTACAGGGCAGCCGCCGACGGCCTGCCCACCCTCGCCGACAAGGGCTACATCGGCGCGGGGATCGGCATCCTCGTCCCGGTCCGGCGCCCGAAAGGCCGGTCCGAGCAGACCCTGCACGCGGACACGCGCACCACCAACAACCTGATCAGAGGCATCCGCGCCCTCGGCGAACGCGCCGCAGCCGAACTCAAACAACGGTGGCGAACCCTGCAACACGTCACCCTCAGCCCCAGCCGGATCGGCGACATCGCCCGAGCCGCCCTCGTCCTCAACGGCGTCTGGAAATGATCAACGCTGAGAAAACGTCAGTGGCTCAGTCTGTCACGGGCGGAACCGATGACGTGTTCGCGCCTGGTCATATCGGTGAGTTAACGCAGGTCATCCCGCCCGAGTTGGTGGATGCGGTACTGGACGAGAGCGGGGCTTGCGAGCGACGACTTCGGAGCCTCCCTTCTCGCGTCGGGGTGTACTTCGTGCTCGCGCTCGGGCTGTTCGAGCATCTGGGCGCCGGACTGGTGTGAACTCGCATCTCCAACCGGATACACGGCCTGCTCACCCAGTTCCACCTCGGCCTGGAACGCGTCCTCCGCCGAGATCGTCGGCCGTACCCCGGCGGCATGCCGCCAGCCGGCCTCGTCGGCCCGCCGCCGCAATCGCGCGGCGCAGGCTCCCGCGACCCCGACAGCCCAGCAGGCCGGCATCGTCAGGGACTTCAAGGCGGCGTGGGAAGCCAAGGACATCGATGCCCTCATCGGCCTGCTCGACCCCGGCGCCACGGCGATCGCCGACAGCGGCGGCCTTGCCGGCGCCCGCCTCCGACCGATCCGGGGCGGCGAACAGGTCGCGCGCCTGCGTCGATATCGCCCGCGTGGCATCTGGCCTGACAATCCTGGAAAGCACGGTCAACGGCCGGCCCGGCCTGGTCGCCCAGGAAGACGGCGTCACGGTGACGGTGTGCGCATTCCACATCGCAGGCGACCGGATCAAGCACATCTGGGCGGTACACAACCCGAGAAACTCCGTCCCAGGACGACGGGCCGACGCGCCTCTCCGTACCATCGGGTCCGCTGCCGGCTGCCGATGCCGTCCCGTTGCCGAGCCGGCCGGTCATCACGTTCTTGAGCAGGTCGGCTCGTACCACGGTCGTTGCCACCGGTCAATCGAGGTGACTCTCGTCGATCGATGTCAACCGATCGGCCGCATCACGGTCCGCCTGGCCGATCCGGTCCAACAGGCGGTGCAGGAGGGCGTGGAGAGTCTCGAACTCCTCGGGACTGGTCAGTTCGGCCCACCGCTCTTCGATGCGGTCCCCGGCGCCGGCCGCCACCGGCTGCACCGCCCTTCCCCGTTCGGTTAGCACCACCAGCCGGGACCGGCCGTCCCGAGGATTCGGGCGGCGTTCCAGATAACCGGCCTTCTCCAGCTGGTCGACCGACTGCGCCATGGTCTGTTTGCGCACGCCCGCGCGGATCGCGAGGTCACGGACCTGGATTCCCTCCGGTGGGACGAACGGGAACACCTTCGCGTCCCCCGACCGGATGTCGCCGAAGCCTGCCTCGTCAAGGGCCGCCTCGATACCGACGGCGTATTCGCGGTGGAGCAGGCGCAGCAAGAGGGCGAACCGCAGTCGATCGCCGGACGACTCCCGAGTCATATTGACAGCCACCTGTCTAGTTCCCATGATGGTCAGGTACCTGTCTAGTATGTCATCCGCAGAGAGGTTCACCATGCCCACCGCAGATGTCCTGCACTCCACGATCTTCTACCGGGAGGCCGGCACCGGGACGGTGCCGATGATTTTCCTGCACGGCAATCCCACATCGTCGTATCTGTGGCGGCACATTGTGCCGACCGTCGCCGAGTCCGGCCGGTGCCTGGCGCCCGACCTGATCGGCATGGGCGACTCGGGCAAGCCCGACATCGCCTACACCTTCGACGATCACGCCCGCTACCTCGACGCCTGGTTCGACGCCCTCGACCTCGACCAGGTCGTGCTGATCGGCCACGACTGGGGAGGAGCCCTCGCCTTCGACTGGGCAGCCCGGCATCCCGGACGGGTACGGGGCATCGCGTTCACGGAGACGATCGTGAAACCGATGTCCTGGGAGGAGTTTCCCGCCGGCGCCCGCCCGCTGTTCCAGTCGATGCGGACGTCCGGCACGGGTGAGGCCATGGTGCTGGATCAGAACACCTTCGTCGAGAAGGCGTTGCCGAACACCGTGGCCCGCGGGCTGAGTGCGGAGGACCTCGACGTCTATCGCCGGCCGTACCCGACCAGGCAGAGCCGTGTGCCGTTGCTCCAATGGCCGCGGGCGATGCCGTTGGACGGGGAACCCGCCGATGTCGTCGCCAGAATCAGCGCCTACGACGAGTGGTTGGCGGCCAGCACCGACGTGCCCAAACTCCTCCTCACCTTCGAATCCGGCCCGGGCACGATGATGGGCCCGGAGATCATCGACTGGTGCGCTGCCCACGTGTCGAGTCTGGAGACGGTGTCACACGGGCTCGCCGGCCATCACACCCCCGAGGACCAGCCCGAGGCCATCACCGCGTCTCTCGTCACATGGCTGGCCAAGCACCGCCTGCTGTCCGACGGCGAGGGATGAGATGCGAGCGATCCGGCAATTCGCGTTCGGCGGCCCGGAGGTACTCCGTCTGGAAGAGGTGCCCGACCCCCACCCTGGCTGTGGAGAGGTACGTATCCGGGTCGAGTCGGCAGGCGTACACCTGCTGGACACCGTGATCCGTCAAGGGGGAGGCGGGCCGCGGGCGGCCTCCCGCCTGCCGATGACCCCGGGCCGTGAGGTCGCCGGAGTCATCGACGAGGTCGGCTCCGACGTCGAAACGAACCTCATCGGTCAACGTGTAGTCGCCGATCTCGGTCCGACCGGCGGCGGGTACGCGGAACTCGCGCCGGCACAGGTGGCGTCCATCCATGTCATCCCCGACGATGTCGACGCCGACTCCGCTGTGGCGATGGTCGGCACCGGCCGGACGGCGATGGCGATTCTCGAACTCGCCGCGCCGACCGCCGACGACGTGGTCCTGATCACCGCCGCCGCTGGGGGCATTGGGACCCTCCTGGTCCAGGCGGCGCATGCCGTCGGCGCCACAGTCGTCGGTGTTGCGGGTGGGCCCAACAAGGTCGCGCTCGTCGACAGGACCGGCGCCGACCACGCCGTTGACTACAGCCGATCGGACTGGCCCGACGCGGTGCGCGAGGCGTTGGCGGACAGGCCGGTGACGTTGGCCCTCGACGGGGTCGGCGGCGCGATCGGCCGGGGCGCGCTGGAGCTGCTCGGTGTGGCCGGACGCCTGGTGATGTTCGGTTCGTCATCGGGGTCCCTGACCGAACTGTCGGCCGGTGACCTGTTCGGCCGAGGCATCAGTGCCGGCTCCGCCGTCGGCGCTCGGATCCTCCAACGCCCAGGTGGCATACGGACGTTGGAACTCAGCGCCTTGGAAGCGGTGAGCAGTAGGCGGCTCATCCCGTTGATAGGCCGGCGGTTCGCCCTGGCGGACGCCGCCGCCGCCCATGTCGCCCTGCAATCCCGCGCAACCACGGGAAAGACGGTCCTACGACCGTGACCTCACCACACCCTCGTCAGAGAGGAACGACGTGCTCCACCGCATTGCGCGCGCGACCACCGCAGCCGGCCTGATGGTCAGTCTGCTGACCAGCTTCTCGGCCAGGGCCATCGCGTCGGAACCCCCCGCGCACTGCCGGGACATCGCGATACCCGTGTCGATCGCCCAGGGTCAGCCGGCCCGGTACCGGGTCTGGGGGCAGCTCTGCACTCCCGAGCACCGGCCGGCCGCCACGGTACAGGTGCTGGTATCAGGTCTGAACTACAGCCACCTGTACTGGGACTTCCCGTTCCGGTCCAGTCAGTACTCCTACGTCCGCCAGGCGAACCGGGCGGGCTACGGGACGTTCAACCTCGACCGCATCGGCATCGGGCGTAGCTCCCACCCGGCGAGCGCCGAAGTGACCCTGGAGTCCAACGCGTACACGATCCACCAGGTGGTCGCCGCACTTCGCGGCGGCGCGATCGCCGGGCGCGCCTTTGGCACGGTGATGCTTGTCGGCCACTCGTACGGCTCGGAGATCGCCAAGCTGGAGGCCTCGGCCTACCGGGATGTGGACGCCCTGGTTCTGACCGGCAATGCGCACACCGTCTCGGTCAGCGCCCAGCAGAACCTGGCACAACTCGGCCAGCCGGTCGGCCAGGTGCCGCGACTGGCCGCAGAGGTACCACCCGGTGACAACGGTTACGCAACGGTCCAGGATGCGCAACGTCCCGAGTTCATGTACAACGTGGCCGACGCAGACCCGCGGGTCATCGCGCTCGACATCGCGACGAAAGAGACCAACACCCTCGGTGAGCTCTCCACCATCGGCGACGCCGACGCGCCGGGCGTGACCGCGCTGCTCAGACTGCCGATCCTGATCGCAGACGGAGCCGACGACAAGCTCGCCTGCGCACCCGACGCCACCGACTGCTCCTCGGCGGCAACCCTCGCCGCGGCCGAGCAACCCTTCTACCCCCATTCCCCCGTGGACGCGGTCGTCATCCCCCGTGCCGGCCACGCGATCAACCTGCACCGCAACGCCGAAATGGCCTACTGCACCATCATCAACTGGGCCAACCGCGCCCTCGGTACTCCACCCCCATCCAAGTAGGAACAAGCAGTTACCGCAAAGTCCACGCCGACCGAACACGGCGCCTCGGCACTGGAGCTCACCCCAGGCAGGCGGCTGGAGAGTCGGACTCTCGCACACCGGAGTTCCTCACCGGTGGAGATGGCACCGCTCTCTTCCCCCGAAGAGCGGGTCAAAAAGTCCTGCCGGCGTGCACCGAACAGCTGGAGTGCGGGCGGCTCGATGAGCGTACGGCCAGGCCCGTCCGGCCAGGCGGACCTCGGTTCCGTCGTGGGCCTGCCCCCTCTACCGGGTCCTCCACGCCCTCCGGAACCTGCTGCGGCGCTGGACCGGCACCCACACCACCTGCGGCAGACCCGTCACCACAAGCAGAGCCGGAACCTGACGAAGCGCCACTGCCAGAGCCTGGCCGCCGGATCATGCCGGCGCTCGGGGCCGAGCTGAGTCCGGTGAGGGTGCCTCCACGAACTCGACGGTGATCACAAGGTCGCCGCGATGCGCTCGATGCCTTTGGGGCGGCCGTCGAGGCCACCTGTGCCGTCCCGGAGTGACCATGACATCGTCATCCGGCCCCATCATGGCGGCGGCCCGAACTGGACCCGATTTGCGAAGATCAGTGATGGTCTGAAACGGCCCCACCACGCGTCCCCACGATGTCGGCGGACCCTGCTGAAGCCGTCCCTTCACAACCGGACCGCCTCAAGCCGTCCGGGTGGGGTCGCTCATGGCCACCGCGGCCAGCAGGCCCGGTAGCGGCGGTCGTGTTTGCC
Source organism: Streptomyces sp. NPDC002619 (assembly GCF_042889305.1). Classification (NCBI taxonomy): domain Bacteria; kingdom Bacillati; phylum Actinomycetota; class Actinomycetes; order Kitasatosporales; family Streptomycetaceae; genus Streptomyces; species Streptomyces sp. NPDC002619. The sequence goes on from NZ_JBIAQV010000038.1 coordinate 54,382, forward strand.
CCTCGTTGGGCTGGAGGCAGGTTCCGGGGGTGGTGAGGTGGTGCGTAAAGGTGCGGCGGTAGGCGCGGGGGGCGACGCCGCGGTGCAGGGTGAACTGTTCGCGGAAGACGGTCGCGGTGCTGTATCCGATCCGGTGGGCGATCTCCTCGATCGGTAGGTCGGTCGTTTCGAGGAGTTGTTCGGCGAGGTCGAGGCGCTGGGCCAGCAGCCAGGCGTGCGGGCTTGCGCCGGTGGCGGCCTTGAAGTGGCGGGCGAAGCTGCGGCGGCTCATCAGGGCCTGGGCGGCCAGTTCCTCGACGGGAATTCGGCGGTGCAGATTTTCCCGGGCCCAGGCGATGGCATCGGCGAGTCGCTGGTCGTCGCCGTTGTCGGGTATGGGCGCACTGATGTACTGGGCCTGGCCTCCGCTGCGATGGGGTGGGGTGATGAGGTCTCTGGCGATCCGGTTCGCGAGTGCGGCGCCGTGCTCCCGCCGGAGCAGGTGCAGGCACAGGTCGAGACCGGCCGTGGCGCCCGCTCCGGTGGCCACGCCTCCATGGTCGATGTAGAGCGCGTCCGCTCGTACCGTCACTGACGGGTGCCGGGCCGCGAGTTCGTCGGCGTACTGCCAGTGTGTCGTCGCCTCGAGACCGTCCAGCAGCCCGGCCGCGGCCAGCAGGAACACTCCGGTGCAGTGGCCGGCGACGACACTGCCCTCAGCCCTCGCGCTGCGCAGAGCATCCAGGACCTCCTCGGCAGGTTGGGCGCGGAATCCGTCGCCGGGCAGCACCAGTACCAGGTCGGCGCCCGCGAGCGCCTCTGGGCCGTGGTCCACTCGCAGGGTGAGGCCGAGGTCGGTACGGAGGTCGCCAGGCCGCTCGGCGCAGATCACCGTCTGGAACGCCGGCCTGTCCGGATACCGGCTGAACACCCCGTTCACGATGCCCAGCCCGAGCGCGGTGACCCCGCTTGGCGCGTACGCCGCGATCCGACGAAAACCCATGGCGCACATCGTGGCACGAAACCCGTGATTGCGGGCCAGACGGCCACTGTTGCCTTCTCCGGGTCCACTCCAGACTCGACGCGGTGGCAAGGAGCGACATGAGAGGGCGCATCATGGGAGAGCAGCAGGACCTGCAGCGAGGTGACAAGGTCATCCTGGTCACGGGGGCGACCGGAAGGCAGGGCGGGGCGGTGACGGCGCGGCTCCTCGCGAACGGCTGGACCGTACGGGCGCTCACGCGGTCCTCGTCCTCTCGGTCGGCCGCAGCCCTGGCCGAAGCGGGCGTACAGCTCGCCGTCGGGCACCCGGGGGACCGCGCGTCCCTCAAGGCCGCCGTTGATGGTGTCCACGGAGTGTTCAGCGTCCAGCCCGGGACGCTGGGCGCCGTACCGGTGCGATACGACACCGAGATCGCCTGGGGTCGGGACATCGCCGACGTCGCCCTGGCGGCGGGAGCCGCCCATCTGGTCTTCGCCTCGGTGGCCGGCGCCGAGCGCAGCGAGGGCGTCCGGGCGTTCGAACCCAAGCTGCGGATCGAGGAGCACATCCGCCGTATCGGCGCACCGGCGACGATCCTGCGGCCGGTGTCGTTCATGGAGAACTACGCCGACCCTGCGTTCGGTCTTGGCTCCGGCACGCTGGCCACCCCGCTCGCGGCCGACGTCCCCGAGCAGCTCGTGGCCCTACAGGACATCGGCGCCTTCGCCGCCATGGCTTTCGACGACCCCGACACCTATCTCGGCCTCGCCCTCGACATCGTCGGCGACGCGCTGACTCCCGTCCAGATCGCACAGGCGCTGAGCAGGGCCATCGGTCGCCACATCCCTTACGTCCCTGTGCCGATCAACGCCCTAGGATCCCAGCACGCCGAGTTCGCCGAGGCCGTCGACTTCCTCAACCGCAACGGCGGGTACGGTGCCGAGCTCGCCCCCGCCCGCGAACTCCACCGCGGCCTGCTGACCTTCGACCAGTGGCTGACGCTCCACGGGACAGCAATGATCACCGCCCTGATGCCCTAGCCGGAAAGGTCCGCTCCAGTTCAGAACGCCTCACCGGCCAGCCAGATCTTGGCAGCCGCCACCCTCCGCGGGATCCGCAATCCACGGCCGAGCTTGCGGCTCACCCAGGTCGCCACCGTCAAAGCACGACGAGGGCGTGGTGGTCGCTGAACCGGCCGGTGAGGGCCTCGGTCAGGACCGGTATCTTGCCGTGCATCGGGCCGAGCGCCGGTGCGGACAGCACCCGTGGGTCGCGCTCGCCGGCGATCAGGGCCTCCAGCATTGCCCGGGCAGACGCGCCGAGCATGTCCGAGACCACCACGGACAGCGTGATCCCCGCGTCCTCCGGGAACTTTTCCAGCCGCTGGGCCTCGCGCGTGCGCTCCTGGACCGCATCGGTGCGGTAGCGGGTCCGGTCACGCAGTTGCCGGATCGGTTCGGGCGGCACGAAGCTGGGCCGGACCAGGCCGTGTTCGACCGGCTCGCACGGTCACTCGACGTCCTTGACATCGGTCGTGCGGCCGGGGACGGCCTTGAGGTGGCGAGCGTTGGGCAGCCAGCACTCGACGTCGTGCTCCAGGACGTAGAAGATCGCTTTCCAGTCGTCGCCGGTGGCCTCCATGCCCACCACGGTGATGCCCTCGGACAGCAGCCAGTCCCGCATCACCAGCAGGTCGCGGGTCATCGTGGTGAACGTCCGGGTCTCTTTGCGCCGGCGACGACCTCGGCCCGGCACCCGGATGCAGACCTTCGCATCCGCCTTGCTGACGTCGACGGCGGCGCACCGCTCGTGAACGATCTCCATGCCTCATCCCCCTCCACGTGCGGAACTCCCGCTGACGGCAGGAACGTCCAGCGGGAGACAAGCAGGCTGAAGAGCCTGATACACGTGCGCAAGGCAACAGTTCCGAGTGTCTGCCGAAGGGGATCCCAGCGTCCTATTAACCCGCGGGCTCGGAACACGCCAAGTCCAGACGACGTCAGCCGGACGCCCCAGCAGATTTTCACCCCGTCGGGGTGTGCCCGTCAGGGCTTCGGATTACTGGCCCGGCAAGCCGGGTGCCTCAGCCGAGACTGTCAGAGAGGGAAGCGTCAGCGCGTACGGCAAGGCGGATTCGCCACAAAGGACAAGGCCGAGGTCGAGGCAGCCGAGGGCTACCGCGATCTCATCGGGCGTTTTCAGTACGGGCCGTTTTCCCCAGCGCCCAGCTCGGGCTGCGGCAGCAGACCAGCGGTCCAGACGCTGCACTGCACCCGGTGGCCGACAGCCGCACACCGCACCGACCCCACCACCGGTGGCCAGAGCAGCGTAGGCGCAGGTACCCAGGCAACCCTTTCCGATTACCTGCGTCCCATCAGCGTCCCAACTTCGGCGTCCACCCGCCCGTACAACCCGTCTGCGGCGGCTCGCCAGCAGTGGGCTTATACGTCTGTGCAGGTCAGTGCGTTCCCAACGCCCCTCCATGGCAACAGCGTTGACCTCACGAGCAGCGGATTCAGTCCGTTGGGCCAAAGTCCTGAATCCGCACCCCTGTTGGGGCGTTTCCGCAGGTCACAGGCCTACACTGGTGGGGCGGGTGGGACTCGAACCCGCGACCGACGGATTATGAGTCCTTTCGGCCCTTCGATCACCGTTCCTGATCTGCCCCCCCGTTTTCACTTCGCCGCAGGTCACAGGGGGTACGCCGTCTTCCCCATGGGTGATCGTTAACCGTCCTTCTCCGTCCTTCCGTTCCCAGCACGTTCCCACCGAGCCCCTCCCGGGGTGCCGGCGGCAGGGGGCCGGGCGGTTCCTGCACGTCAGTCTGGCGTCCGATGAGGGGGCATCGGAGTGCCGTTCCGACGCAAAGAGGCCCTACCCCTGGCGGGGTAGGGCCTCTTTGCCGTCTACGCGGGTCCTGTTCGGGCCGCTGGGTCACAGGCTAGCCATTCGGGCTCAGGTGCGGGACCAGTCCGTACAAGGCGCTCGGGCGGATCTCCGGCTGGCCGACGTAGCCGCAGGCGTGCGGGCACGGCACCCACTTCCAGGGCTGAGCGTGGGGGCGCGGATCGACTCGCAGGCGCGGTCGGGGTCGTCGGCGGTGCAGCGGCGCTGGATGCGGCCCCGTAGTCCGCAGCCGGTGCACAGGCCGAAGGCGTCGCGGTACGGGCCGCAGCGTTCGGCCTCGATGGCGGCGATCTCACTCGGCAGGACGGGGTGCGGGTAGGGGCGTCCGCTGCCAGCCACGGGGCCGCCGGTGGTGGGGTCGAACTCGTAGGCGCGCTCGCCGGGGCGGACGGGCAGGGACCACCAGGGCTGTCCAGGCGAAGTCAGTGATCGGCCTCGGAACCGTCGAGGAGGTCGCCGAGGCCGCCGCCAGCCTGGTCAGCCCCTCCACATGGAAGGCATCCATCCGCCATGCCAATGCCCTGAAGACGGTGGGCCACGGCGTGGGTCCTGCGTTGCCTCGTACAGGCTGCCGTGCGACAAGCCGCTCATTTTCAATGATTCCAGCTCCGGCAGCGAGGACGCCCGCTGTCGTCCTCGCTGCTTGCCACAAGGCGATGTCCCGGACGCAGCGACGCCCCGCCGGGTCTCTCTCGGCGGGGCGTCGCTGCGTCCGGCACTTGTTCAGCCGATGGCGAGTTTGCCGTCCCAGCCGCTGCTGACGACGGTGGTGTAGGTACCGACGGCGGAGCGGCCGCCGCTGTACATCCGTACGGAGCCGTCGTTCATGACGGCCCACATGTCGGGGATGCCGTCGTGGTTGGCGTCGGGTGTGCCGAGCAGGAGGCGGACGCTGGCGGTGGTCCAGCCGGAGGCGGCGTAGGTGGTGTCGCTGCCGTTGAGCGAGTTGCCGGAGGTGGCGAGGGAGTCGATGGCAGTTCCGCCACTGCTCTTGAGTTTGCCGTAACGCAGGGACAGCTGTCCGGTGGACAGGGTGCGGAAGACGAGGTCGACAGCGCCATCGCCGTTGTGGTCGCCGACGGAGACCAGGTTGCGATCGGGCCAGACGGTGCCGCCGTTTTGCAGGACGGCGCTGGTGAAGGCGCCTCCGGTGTAGCCGAGGAAGGCCCAGTAGTGGCTGCCTTCGGTGGCGAGCATGTCGGGGCGGCCGTCGCCGTCGATGTCGCCGGCGGCCAGGATCTGGTCGAGGGTGGCGGGGGCGGGTGCGCCCTGGGGGAGTAGGACCTCGGTGCGTTGGGTGACGTCGAAGCTGCCGTAGCCGTCGCCGGGGTAGAGGTAGAGCTTGCCGTCGGGCATGCGGGCCACCATGTCCTGGAGGCCGTCGCCGGGCAGGAAGTCGCCGTTGTGGGTGAGCAGGGCGCCGGTCCAGTAGCCGTCGGGGTAGGCGTCGTTGGTCTCGATGAGGCCGTCCTGGTCGTAGGCGGCGGGGTTGTAGGCGTAGATGTCGCCCACGCTGCTTGCGGGGTAGACCCGCAGGTCCTTGAACTGGTCGACGACGATGACGTCGGGCCAAGCGTCGCCGGTGAGGTCGCCAGAGGCATCGGCGGCGTCGCGGGGGGTGACGTAGAAGAGGTACTTGGTTCCCGCGGATCTGTTGCCGGCCGAGTCGACGGCGCGCACGTAGAACACGTTGGGGCCGGCGTGGTGCGGCTTGAGGGACACGGTGACGCTGCCACCGGATGTGGACGGACTGCTGCTGCCGCCGTAGCTGGTGGAGTCGAAGGAGAACTCGTACTTGACGGTGTCGGCGGATCCGTCGGCGCTGAGGGTGAAGTTGCCTGCCGTGCCGTATGTGACGGGGCTCCAGAGGGCGCCGGTGCCGTCGTCCTCGGGGAAGTTGGTGGAGGTGACCTTGGGGGAGTTGGGCTTGGCGGCGTCGAAGACGAATCCGCAGTTGTCGCTGCCGGGCGGGGCGTAGGTGGAGGCGGCGCCGGTGGAGTCGATGGCGCGCACGCGCCACCAATACGTTTTGCCGTTGGTGAACTTGCTGGCTGTGGCGGTGACGCTGGCGTGACCGTTTGCATCGACGGTTTGGTTGCCGTCGAGGATCTTGCTGCTGCTGCCGTCCTGCCAGAGTTCGAAGTCGAGGTATTTCAGGTCGCCGTCGGGATCGGAGGCGGTGGCGGCGAAGGTCAGGTCGGACTTGCCGACCGAGGACTCCCCGCTGGTGTCGCAGTCCGGGCCGGGGGTCATGGTCAGGTGGGTGGGCTCTTTGGGTTTGCGGTTGTAAGTGATCTTCAAGTACGGGGAGTTGCTGCTGCTGGCCTCGAACTTCTTCCACGGGTAGGCGGAACTCTCGTCGGCTGCGCGCAGGCCCAGGGTGGCGTAGCCCCAGCCGTTGTCGGCGGCGTCCTGGGCGAGGGAGGTGGCGGTGAACTTGACCCAGTTGTCGGGGCAGCTGCTGCTGTAGCCGTGGGCGACGTTCTGGGAGTCGATCTGGTCGATCCAGGAGGGCTGGTTGTTCCAGGTGGTGGAGGAGCTGATGCTGCTGGTGTGCCACAGCTGGACGCCGCGGGTGGAGCAGGACCAGGAGTAGGTCTCCAGGCCGTAGAAGTATGCGGAGGAGACGTTGGCGCCTTTGAGCGCGCTGGAGAGGGAGAGCTGGAAGAAGGAGCGGGACAGGCCGGCGGTGGTGGACTCGTAGCCGACGCGGGCGGTGTCGGTGCCGTCGTTGAAGTTGGTGCCGTTCCAGAAACTGGAGCTGGGATGGGGCTGGTAGGCCGTCGTCCAGTTGTTGGTGTGGCCGCTGAAGGAGGGGTCGATGAAGACCGGGTAGACGGTGGAGCCGGCCGTCAGCAGTTTGGTGTCGGGCTTGATCGTGAGGGTGCCGCTGTCGGTGAGGGTGACGTTGGCGAGCGCGTCGTGGGTTCCGGGCTGGGGACCGGCCAGGCCGTCGAGGGCGAGCACGGATGCGCTGTCGCCGCCCGTCGAGGTGAAGGCCGCCGGCCGTACCAGAGGTGCTGTGCTGCCGCTCCTGTAGGCGGCCGGGCTGGCGTCGTCCTGCGGTGCGGCGGTGTCGTTGTTCCAGTCGGGCTGGCCGGGGGCGTCGCCGGTGTCCTCGGGTTCTTCCGAGGGGTTCACGTCGGGGCCGGCCTCGGGGGCGGGGGCCTCGGTGGGCCGCAGCGGTTGGGGGTCGTCGCCTTGGGTGACGGCGGGTTTGCCGGCGGAGTCCCACATGTAGGGGGTGGGGGAGACAGCGACCTCGTTGCCGTCTGCGTCCTTGGCGTGGACGACGTGGGTGACGGGGTCGAGGGTGAAGGTCAGGTCGGGTGAGGCGAGGCCGTAGGAGAGGGCAGCGAGTTCGGGGTCGGCGGCGGCTTCGGCGTTCTTGACGATCAGGACGTGGGAGAAGCCGGAGTCGCGGGCGGTCAGCAGCAGGTCGACGCCGGGTAGGACGTCCTGGTAGAGAGCGCGGTCGCCGTCGATGACCGGGGCGGGCAGGGTGCCCGGCCAGGTCAGGGTGAGCTGGTGGCCGCCGGTGGTGAGGGTGACCAGATTCGTTGAGGTCGCGTCCTGGGCCGTGGTGAGGGCAGCCGGCCGGATGGCGGTCCGGTTCTCGGAGCGGGTGACCCGCTCGCCGCGGCTGCCGGCGGAGAAGACGACGGGGATGTTGACAGCGCCCGGGGCCCAGTCGCCGTCCTTGGTGCGGTGCAGGTCGGTGTCGATCGCCCGCCACACCCCGTCGACCTTGGCGCGGAACGGCACGGCGCGGGTCTCGAGTTCGAAACTGCCATCGGGGCGCGCGTAGGTGGTGCTGCTCGCGTCCCGCAGCGCGGTGACCTCCACCGGTCGGCCCGAGGCACGGGCCTTGTGGACGGCGGTGGTCTCGTCCAGCAGTTTCGCAGCGTCGGCCGGCTTGTCACCAGCCCGGGGGGCGTCGGCGTGGTCCAGGACTGGCAGCTGCGTCAGGCCGAGCCCGGCGGCCACGGCGGCGGCCACCAGCACGGCGGCCCGCCGTCTGCGCCGGGGTAGGCGGAGCCATTGTCTGTCCACGAAAACGTCTTCCCCTCCACGGAAAACCGGCCCCGAACCGGGAGCCATCGGCTGGTCACCGACGCCCGGAATACAGAGAATGTGCCGCCTCTCATTGGGCCGGAATTAACCTTCAGTTCACCCGCACATCCCATCCGGTGCTGCTGAATTCTCCTTGCGGACAGGAATGCGCGAGCAGATCATGCCCCATCGAGGTGCCGGACGCCAGCACTGATCTGAATTTAGCTGCCGTCGAGAACGCATACGGGACAGGTTTTGGATGCATGGAGGCTGTGTGAAGCCCGATAATCGCGCTACCCGGGCAGGTGTCGTCTTGGGTGGGCATCTGTACAGGTCAGCCGCATACGATGAGCTCGAACTTCCATGATCGCCACATTCGCACATGTGTGGCTGTGATGTGCATTAAGAGCTTCGCACTGTCAAAATGTCCCGGCAAACGGCAAGTCTGAATTCGCGCCCCATTTGAATGTGACGGGCATCACATCGGTTGCCTTTTGTTTGACGGACGGTGTTTTCCGGCAGAGGATTCGGCGGTATTTCGTGTCGTCTTCGGGGTGGGGTGCGCGGCCTTTTGCGCGTGTTTCCTGCCGGCCGCCTTGGGGGGCTGTTCGGTGTTTGGTTCGCTGTCGTGGTCCGGCCGTGGGTCGCTGCCTGGTACCGCCGCGGCGCGTCGGCGGGTGCGCCGAACGCGGCTGGCCGCCGGAGCGGCGCTCGCGGGCGCGTTGCTGGTGGGGTTGCTACCGACCCAGGCGGTGGCGCTGCCGTCGCCTGGCGGGAACCGTGCCGGGGTGGATCTGATCGACCTTCCCGCTGCGAAACCCGCGACAGACGCCGACACCGGGGTCCTGGACGATCTGACCGGCGAGGCCACGGTGCCGCCGGTGGACTACGAGCCGGCCCACACCACCCCTCCGGCCGGTGGTCCTCCCGAGCCTGTGAACCTGACAGATCCCGTGGCGGGGGAGCTGCAGCAGGCGGGTTCGCTGCCGGTGCTGCTGGGTGCCCCGGCCGACGCCACGCCCGAGGAGGCCTCCGCGCTGGACGGCACCTGGCAGGTGACGGTGGCCGACCCCGCGCAGACGTCCGCAGCCGAAGTGGACGGAACGCTGGTGACGGTGACCCCGCCGGCCACGGCCGCGGCGGCGACGGTGGATGTGGCGCTGGACTACTCCGACTTCGAGCAGCTGTACAGCGCTGACTGGGCCGACCGAATGCAGTTCGTCGCGTACCCGGAGTGCTTCCTGACCGCGCCACTGGACGAGGCGTGCAACCAGGCCACCCCGCTGGCCACCGAGAACGACGACATCACCGGCCAGATCAAGGCCACCGTCGATATGGCCGCCGTCTCCGCCGCCTCGGCCACGGCCAGTCAGGCCTCGCTGTCCGGTCACAGTGACTCGAAGGCGGTGTCGGCGGTCTACCACCCGGGCTCGTCGACGAGCGAGGTACTCAAGGCCCTGCTGCCGCAGGCGGGCGCCTCGGGCAGCGGGTCGCTGGTGCTGGCGGCGAAAGACTCCGGCTCGGGTGCGAAGGGCGACTACACGGCCACGCCGCTGGCGGCGTCCGGTACGTGGAGCGCGGGGGGCTCGTCGGGGGCGTTCGCCTGGTCGCAGCCGGTTGCGGTGCCGCCGGTACCGGGCGGCCTCGCACCGGACATTGCCTTCGGCTACAACTCGCAGGTGGTGGACGGGCGGACCTCGGCCACCAACAACCAGGCCTCGTGGATCGGGGACGGCTGGGACTACCAGCCCGGCTCGATCGAGCGCACGTACCGCACCTGCCGCGACGACACCGACGGCACAGCGAACAATGCCTCCCACAAGACGTCGGACCTGTGCTGGGGCTCGGACAACGCCGTGTTGTCGCTGGGCGGTTCGACCACCGAGCTGGTCCGTGATGATGCCACCGGCACGTGGGTGACCGCCAACGGTGACGGCTCCAGAGTTGAGCGGCTCAAGGACACCGGCAAGGGCAACGGGGACCTGGACGGAGAGTACTGGCGGGTCACCACCCGGGACGGCACCCAGTACTACTTCGGCCTCAACAAGCTGCCCGGCTGGAGCAGCGGCGAGGACACCACCGACTCGGTACTGACCGTGCCGGTGGCCGGTAACCAGAGCGGCGAGCCCTGCTACAACAGTGACTTCGCGTCCTCGTTCTGCGTCCAGGGCTGGCGGTGGAACCTGGACTACGTCGTGGATGTCCACGGCAACGCCATGTCGCTGTGGTGGGGCAAGGAGTCCAATTACTACGGCAAGAACGAGAAGTACACCTCCCCGGTCTCTTACAACCGTGGCGGCTACCTGAAGCGCATCGACTACGGCCAGCGCTCGGACGCCCTGTTCACCGCCGACCCGATCGCCCGGGTGGAGTTCAAGGTGGACGAGCGCTGCTTCGACGAGGCCGAGACCGGCCTGACGTGCAGTGAAGACGCGTTCACCTCCCGGGACTATGGCCGGTACCGGCTGTGGTACGACACCCCGGCCAATCTGTACTGCTCCGGCGCCCCCGGTAAGCGCTGCCCGGTGGGTGCGCCGACGTTCTGGTCCCGCGAGCGCCTGTCGTCCGTGACCACCAAGGCCCAACGCAACCAAGGCTCAACGGAACTGTCGATAGTCGACAAGTACCTGCTGACCCAGTCCTTCCCGCGCACCTTGACCGACACCGCCCCGCCGCTGTGGCTGGAGTCGATCCAGCGCACCGGCTACGCGGTCGACGGCAGCACACAGAAGCTCAACAAGGTCGAGTTCTCGCACAACAACCAGGCCATGCCCAACCGGGTCACCACCGGGGCGTCCGATCAGGTGCCGGCGTTCGACCGGCTGCGGATCCGCCGGGTGGTCACCGAGTACGGCGGCGAGATCGACGTCGAATACTCCGACCCGTGTCCGTCCATGGCCACCTCCGCCCACCCGAAACCGGAAGAGAACGGGACCCGCTGTTACCCGGTGTACTGGAGCCCGAGCTCCGGTCCGGAGACGATCGACTGGTTCAACAAGTACGTCGTCACCTCGATCACCCAGAAACCCCGCGTTGATGGTGTTCCTGACCTGGTCACTGAGTACCAGTACCCCCTCGACGGGGGCGGCTGGGCGAAGAACCAGACCGAGTTCAGCAAGAAGAAGACACGCACCTACGACCAATGGCGCGGTTACGCGCAGGTCACGGTCCTGACGGGGAAGAACGACCCGGCCACCGGGATCGTCAGGGGCAAGAGCGTGACCTCGTACTTCCGGGGCATGAACGGAGACCCGCTGCCCGGCGGCGGCACACGCCCGGTAACGGTGAAGGACTCCACCGGCGCCGACATCGCCCCGGACGAGCCCGCCTTCCAGGGCATGACCGCCGAGTCCCGCACCTACACCCAGGCCAATGACGACGGCACCGGAGGCAGTGTCGCCTCCCGCACCGTCTCCTCCCCCTCGGCGCACCTGCTGGCCACCCGCGCCCGCACCGACGTGCCCGACCTGAAGGCCTACCGCACCCAGATCGACAAGAGCATCACCGTCACCCCCGTCAGCGGCGCCAACCCCGACGACACGCGGACGGTGAAGACCAGCACCCTGTACGACGACACCTACGGCCTGCCGTACCAGGTGGAGACCCAGACCCTCGATGACACCGGCAAGAGCGGCGACGAGACCTGCACCCAAACGTCGTATCTGCACAACACCAGTGCCTGGCTGATCGGCCTGGCCGAGCAGACCAAGACCACCGCGGGCACGTGCGCCCAGGCGGCCACCGCCACCGGCGACGACGTGATCACCGCCTCCCGCACCGCCTACGACGGTCAGCCCTACGGCACCGCACCGACCAAGGGTGCGGCCACCGATGTCTGGGGCCCCGACGGCGCGGGCACGGGCTGGATCCGCACCAGTCACACCACTTACGACGACTCCTACGGTCGCGTCAAGACGGTCGAGGACGCCGCGGGCCACACCGGGTCGACGGGCTACAACCCGTCGTCGGGGCAGGTGTTTTCCACTACCGTCACCAACGCCCTCGGCTACACCTCGACCACCACGGTGGAGCCGGGCCGTGGCACAGCGGTGAGGTCCGAGGACGCCAACAAGCATGTGGTCACCCAGGCCTATGACGCTCTCGGTCGGACCACGGCCGTGTGGACGGCCTCGCAGGACCCCGCCACTGACGACCCCTCCAAGACGTTCTCCTACGACACCACCATCGGTAAGCCGGCCGCCGTCACTACCTCCACACTCCGCGACAACGGCACCTACGCGCACGCGGTGACCCTCTACGACGGCCTCGGCCGGCCGCGTCAATCGCAGTCCGACGCCGTCGGCGGCGGCCGCATCGTCACCGACACCCTCTACAACGCGGCCGGCACCGTCCGTCGCACCAACAACGGCTACTACGCCTCCGGCGAGCCGTCCACAACGTTGTTCGAAGTGAAATCGGACTTCAACGTCCCCACCGCCACGGTCAATACCTACGACGGACAGAGCCGTCCCCTGACCGTTACCCCCTACGAGGCCGGAGCCGCGAAGACGGCCAAGCGCACCACCTACACCTACGACAAGGACGTCACCACCGTCGTCCCCCCGGCCGGCTCCCCGGCGACCCGCAGCTTCACCGATGCGCTCGGCCGCACGGTGCGCATCGACCACTTCACCGATGCGCTGCGTGCCGCGCACACCTCCACCACGTACGGCTACGACCCGCGGGGTAACCGGACATCGGCAACCGACACCACGGGCAACAACACCTGGTCCTGGACATACGACGCCCGCGGGCGCCAGGTCCGGGCCGTCGACCCCGACACCGGCACCACCATCACCACCTACGACGACCTCGATCGGCCCGTCACCACCACCGACGACCGCGGCATCACCGTATGGACCGGCTACGACGCGCTCAGCCGTACCACCGAGCAGCGCCTGGACGACGACCAGGGCGCCCCGCTGACCCAGTTCACGTACGACACCATCCCGGGTGCGAAGGGGCAGCCGGTCTCGGCGACCCGCTACAACGACGGCGTCGCGATCACCACCACGGTCACCGGCTACGACGCGGAGTACCGGCCGACGGGGAAGAACATCACCATCCCCTTCAGCCTCGCCAACCTGGCGACCGCGGGCCTGGACGGCACCTACTCCTACTCCTACGCGTACACAAAGACCGGGCTCCCGCAGTCGGTGACCGTCCCGGCGGTCGGTGGTCTGGCCCGGGAGAAGGTGATCACCCGTTACAACGCCCACGGTCTGCCCACCTCCACCTCCGGTCTGGACTGGTACACCGCCGAAACCACCTACAGCCCCTACGGCGAGGTCCTGCGCAGCGTCACCGGCGAGATGCCCAACCGGGTGTGGACGACCAACCTGTTCGATGAGAACACCGGCCAACTCGACCGCACCGTCACCGACCGGGAAACCGCCGCCCCCAACCGCGTCAACGACCGCTACTACACCTACGATGCGGCCGGCAACGTCACTCAGCTCAAGGACACCGACGGCGCCGGATCTACCGACCGGCAGTGCTTCGGCTACGACGCCCTCGGCCAACTCGGGCAGGCATGGACCTCACCCAACGAGGACTGCACCGCAGCGGGCCAGACGACCCCCGCACCGGTCTACACCGACACCACCGGCAAGGTCACAGCGACCAACGTCACCAGCGCCAACGACGGCTACTGGCAGACCTACACCTACGACACGCTGGGCAACCGCAAACGCCTGACCGAACACGACCCGACTGTCACCGTGACCGGCGGTCAGGTCGACACCACCGACGACACCACCACCACCTACACCTACGGCAAGGCCGGGGGCGCCCAGCCGCACACCCTGACCGGCATCACCACCGACACCGCCACCATCGACACCGCCGCCGCCCTCACCTACGACTCGGCCGGCAACACGATCACCCGCACCTACGGCGGCGACACTCAGGCGCTGGACTGGACCTGGGACGGCAACGTGAAGACCGTCTCCGGCTTCGGCAAAGCCGGCACAGGCCAGCTCATCGGCCTCGACAGCAAGTGCCTGGACCTGCAGAGCGCCAGCACCGCCGACGGCACCCCGCTGCAGATCTACACCTGCAACGGCACCAAAGCCCAAAACCTCCGCCTCGACACACAGACCGGTGCTCTGACCGTTCTCGGCAAATGCGTCATGCCCACCGGCGGGGCCACCACCAGCGGCACCCCCGTCACCCTGGCCCCCTGCACCGGCAACGCCAACCAGAAGTGGACCGTCACTGCGGGCACCCTCAAGTACAACGCCTCCGACAAGTGCCTGGACGTCCCCGGCGCCGACAGCACCGACGGCACCGACCTGCAGATCACCGCCTGCAACGGCAACGCGGCCCAGAAGTGGGCCTTCTCCAACCAGACCAGCTACCTCTACGACGCCGACGGCAACCGCATCATCGCCGCCACCGCCAGCGCCCACACCCTCTACCTGCCCGACACCGAACTGTCCACCGACGCCACCGGCGCCATCGCCTACTGCCAGCGCTACTACAGCCAGCCCGGCACCCCCACCGTGATGCGCCACACCTACGGCGACACCACCAGCACCCTGACCGCGCTGGCCACCGACCACCACGGCACCCCCATCGCCACCATCGGCCTCACCACCGGCCAGACCATCCAACGCCAGAAGACAGACCCCTTCGGCGTCCCCCGCGGCACCGCAGACAGTCACTGGCAGTCCCACCGCGGCTACCTCGGCGGCACCGACGACACCACCACCGGCCTCACCCACCTCGGCGCCCGCGAATACGACCCCGACACCGGCCACTTCATCAGCGCAGACCCCGTCCTGGACATTGCCGACCCGCTGCAGATGAACGGCTACGCCTACGCCGGCAACAACCCCGTCACCGACAGCGACCCCACCGGGCTGTGCCCCGTAGACCTGTGCGGAGGCGGCGAAGGCAAGGGCGGCTCCACCACCGGCGAAGTCACCAAAAAAGACCCTTCCAGCCCGGTTTACTGGTCCGTACCCCCCGCACCGCCAAAATCCGGCTCAAGCACGACGTCGGGCACGGGCGGCGGCAGTGGCGGCAGTGGCGGCAGTGGCGGTGGCGGTGGCGGCAGCTGGTTGGGTGATCTCAGCCGCACCTTCGTCGAAGAGGCAAAAACGAGCGTCACCTCCATCGTCCAAGCCCCGTTCCAGCAACTCCGCACCGACAAGCGATGCGTCCTCGACGGCGAGGGCTGCGCAGACATGCTCACCCAAGTGCTCCTCAGCGCCAACCCGGGCCTCGCTGGCGCGATGGCGGTGACCTCGCGCGGAGAGGAGATAGCCGGCGACTACGCAAACGGCAGGAGCGCCGAAGGCACCGGAAAGCTGCTTTTCGACCTGACCCTGCTCTTGACGATGCGAGGCGCAGGCGCTGAGGCCGAGGCTGAAGCCGGCATAAGCAGAGCTGAAGCCGGCATAAGCAGAGACTTGCCTAAGAAGTGCAGCTTCACCCCCTCCACCCCGGTCCTGATGGCCGACGGCAAGACCAAACCCATCGACGACATCAAGACCGGAGACAAGGTCGAGGCCGCCGACCCCGCCAACGGCAAACACAAGGGTCCCCGCGAGGTCACCGCCACCCTCATCAACCACGACTATGACCTCGTCGACCTCCGCATTCAGCGCACCGACGGAAGCACGGACACCCTTCACACCACTTCCAAACACCCCTTCTGGGACGACACCCTCCACACCTGGGTCCCCGCCGGCGAACTCCTCACAGGCCACACCCTCAATACCGCCAGCGATCACCACGTCCACGTCACCGACGTCACCCCACGCCCCGGCGACCGCGACATGTACAACCTCACCGTCAACGACCTCCACACGTACTATGTGCTGGCGGGCGAGACACCGGTACTCGTTCACAATTCGAACTGCTCCAGTAATGCCAAGATTCTTGGCGATAATCTGGAGGCGTCCGGGGTTACTCGGCCTGCGGATACTGCCGCGCACCACATCGTGGCCAGCACCTCTCAGAAGGCCGCAGCAGCTCGGCAGCAACTCGCCAAGTTCGGAATTGATATCAACGATGCGAGCAATGGTGTGTTCCTGCCGCGAGGATCAGCGTCCGCGAACCCGACAGGCGCATCAGTTCATTCGCGAATTCACACGGATGACTACTATTCCTACGTCAATGACTTGATCGGCGGTGCGAGAAACGCCAATGAAGCCCGAGACGTGCTGGGCCATCTGCGAAGGCAGCTGCAAGGCGGGTACTGGCCGTAGCTGAGTGTGTAGCCTTGCCGTGGTGCGGCCGTGCCTCTGCGGCCGCACCACGGCAAGGGCAGTGGGGATCTTGAAGCAAGCGAGGGAGGCAAGTGATGAGGCGACCGATTGACTCTGCGCTAAGCGTAGTGCAGGGCATCGTTGACCAGTTGGGATCGAGTCGAGAGGTTCCGACTGTCGAGGAGGTTATGGCGACCGTCAACAGCTTCGAGCAGATTGGGTTCGACGTCCCGACTGGCGCTGATTCCGATGGATTCCTTTTTCAGTATGGCGAAGTGAACTGGTTTTCTGAGCCGACATTCACGGTGGGCTTCGTGCGTCAAATGGAGCTCGTTGATGCCGAAGGCGAGCATGAAGGGTACTCTCAGGTTCAGCTTGAATACAGATACCGAGTCGATGCTGACCTGCGGTCGCTTGAAAGCTATAACTCCTGGTGGTTCCGTGAGAGCGGGACGCCGTTCGTTGAATGGCTCGAATCGGTGAAAATGGATCCCGTTTGGGGGGTCGTTCGAGAGAAGGTTCCTGTGGAATTTGATGTCTCGCAGGAGTTGGCCTGAAATTAATCGGTCGAGCGTATAGCTGCGCTCACAAGTAGAATGCTGTGGCTGAATTCTTGATCGCCTCACGCCGCAAACCGATGGGCCCCTTCCGAATCTCCGGAGGGGGTCCATCGGGCGTTTGACGGCAGTAGTTGGCAAACATTCAGCGTGACCGCGCTGAGTGACGGTTCCGGGTGTGCGGTGATGTCCGGTGACCGTGGTGGTCGTCGGCTGGCGGGAGCCAGGTTCTGCCGCTGAAGGCGTCACGGAGCACGGTCAACGGGTTGACCGTGTGCTTGGCGGCGGTGGAGAGGACGCCGCGGATCAGGTAGCGGTCCTTGGCGCGGGCGAGGTCGGTGAGTCGGCCGGAGATGTTCTCCTGGATCTTGGAGGGGCGCAGGTCGCGTTCGGCCTGCTTCGAAGTGGGCGGGATGCGCAGGTCGGTGGTGAACCGCAGGAAGTCGTCCTCGCGGTCGCGGAATGCCTCCAGCAGCAGGCGGGTCTTGCGGGCGCCGGGGCGGGTGTCGTCCAGGCGCCTGGTCGCGGCCAGGCCGATGCGGCCGACGGGCACTTCTTCCCACCTCCGGGATCGATACATTCTCCGTGATGCTGCTGGGGTGGGGTGATTCTGGGGGAGGGTCATCTCACTCACCGCATGGGAAAGGTGGAGCTCAGGTGATTGAGTCTGGTAGTTCTGAGCGGTTCGCTCGCTTCGTGGAGCGCTTGAGCTTGGCTCTTGGTGCTGCTCCAGAGGTTCGTGAGGTCACACCGCGAGTCCCAGCCGATGGGCGGGTCTTCTCGGTGGTGTTTGCGGATGGGCCCGAGTCGGGATTTGTTACCGGTATCACATGTGGACTCTCGTCGCTGGTCGGTTCGCCGGCCTTCGGGCGTGAGCTTTGCATCACCATGCGTTCGGATAATCAGCAATGGGCTATGGTCCCGGCGGTCACCGTGGCTGCTTTGCGCGGCTTGTGTCCCTTCGTGTCTGGGATGGTCATCGGATATGAGAAGCCATATGTTGAAGGGTCGGGCTTGAGCAGCCTTCTGCTGGGAGCGCCTGAACCTAGTACTCCAGCCGTAGATCGTGATGTGACGGACGAGCGGCGGAGGGTGCGGCTAAGGTCTACGCGCTCGGCGGCCCTACGCTGCGCTTTCCTGTCCGTAGGGCCGTGGCTCACCGGAGCCAGGGGCCCGTGCTGTTGGAGGAACACCGGTGATCGGCAAGTTGCAGTGCGTGGTTCTGGACTGTCCGGATGTCCTTGAACTCGCTCGGTTCTACCAATCGCTCCTTGGCGGCGCGGTCAACGAGCCCGACCCGAGGTGGGCAGTCAGCGATGACTTTTCGACCCTTCACACAGGCTCTGGCCTGGTATTTGCGTTCCAGCGCGTGAAGGACTACCAGGCACCGCGGTGGCCGGACGGCACGTACCCGCAGCAGTTTCATCTGGACCTCGATGTCCCGGACCTTGACCAGGCTCAGGAGCAGGTCCTCGGTTTCGGCGCCGCTCTGCTCCACGTCGACACTCGCGGTTGGAGGATCTTCGCGGATCCGGCGGGCCACCCCTTCTGCCTGCTGCGGGGCTGACGAGGTGGGGCTGGACCACTGCTTTCGCCCAGCGGTGTCCGTTCTCCGGCGAGGAGATGGGTGCGGCCACCGCTGATCATCGGTGTGTGAAGACAAACGATCATGCGGTGGCCGCAGGTCACAGCGTAGACCCTGCCCGCTGGCAGGAGGCGTTCGAGGGCTTGATGGGCCGGATAGCAGGACGGTTCGCGCGGGTCGAACCCCGGCGCCACGCCCGGCAGTTGGTGCTCGGGCTGCTGGCCGACCTGCCGCGGAAGAACTGCTGGACGATCGCCGAGCACATCGGGGACGCCACCCCGGACGGGCTGCAGCACCTGCTCGCCCGCGCGAAGTGGGACGCCGACGCAGTCCGCGACGACCTGCGCGCCTACGTAGGCGACCACCTGGCCGACGACCAGGCCGTGCTCGTGGTCGACGAGACCGGCGACCTGAAGAAGGGCACCCGCACCCTGGGCGTCCAGCGCCAGTACACCGGCACCGCCGGCCGAATCGAGAACTCCCAAGTCGCCGTCTACCTCACCTACACCTCCCGCCACGGACACGCCGCCATCGACCGCGCCCCCTACCTGCCCAAGTCCTGGACCAGCGACCCGGAACGCCTGCAGCAGGCCGGCGTCCCCGACGGGACCGGCTTCGCGACCAAGCCCCAGCTGGCTCAGCGGATGATCGAGCACGCTCTGGACGCCGGGACCCCGGCCGCCTGGGCAGCCGCAGACGAGGTCTACGGCGACAACCCCGCCCTGCGCTCCGCCCTGGAAGCACGCGGCCTCGGCTACGTCCTGGCCGTCTCGTGCTCGCACCACGTCCCCACCCCCGCCGGGCCGGTGCGCGCCGACCGGCTCGCGAAGAAGATCCCGCGCCGGGCCTGGCAGAAGCTGTCCGCCGGACGCGGCGCCAAGGGACACCGCTACTACGACTGGGCCCTGGTCGCCATCACCGCAGCCCACTTGACGGGCCATCACCATCTGATGGTTCGCCGTAACCGCACTACCGGCGAACTGGCCTACTACCGCTGCTGGTCACCCCACCCGGCGCCGCTGGCCACGCTGGTGCGGGTCGCGGGAAACCGCTGGACGGTGGAGGAGATGTTGTGCGCCACGAGGCGCTCTGCCGTATCCCCGGTTCAGCCGGGAGGAATTGGAGGGAGGTTCCTGGGTTCGATGGCTTACCTGATGCCGAAAGG
>NZ_JBIAQV010000039.1:0-56248 GCF_042889305.1 Streptomyces sp. NPDC002619
GGGGGCGGAGAGCCTGTCGGCTCTTCAGTTGGCCTGGCGGCCAACTCGGGCCTGACGGCCCGTAAGGTGACGCATCGTCATGCCTGGCGGCATGACTGTGTGTTGGCTGGGTTGGCCCTGACGGGCCAACAGGAACAGACAGGGCGGGGCCTGGCGGCCCCGGTGTCGCTGTTCGGGGGTGTCATGCCTGGCGGCATGACGGTGGGGTTCGGGTGGTTGGGGTTCCCTGCCCTGGCGGGCAGGGGTTGGTGTGTGCCGGCGCCTGCGGCGCCGTGATGTCGTAAGGGTTTGTTAGACAGTTATCCCGTTCCCCTCCCCCCTTAGTGTGGCGCGGGGCTGTGGGGCCTCGGCCCTGACGGGCCGACAGAACCAAGTGAAGCGGGGCCTGGTGGCCCCGCGGCATGCCTGCCGGCATGTCCCGTTTCTTGTGGTGCCCCGCTGTTGCGGAGCCCATCTTCGTTGGTTTTCGGGGGCGTTGTCAGACCGGGCGTGTAGGTTCCCGGAGTTGTTGGCCCGTCTGGAATGGCCCCGAATACCACTGGTGGGGCGTAGAGGGGTGATGAGCTGTGCCTGTCAGTCAACATGTTGCCGCTCGGAGGATCATTACCGCTGCTCTGCGGGCCGGTGCGGCGTGGATCAACCGGGTTGAGGAGCCTCGTGCGTGGCGGGAGCTGTCCCGTATGCACGAGGTGCTCTTGTCGAGTCTGCCGCTGGGAGCCAGCCCTTCGACGCCTGCCGAGATGATCGACTTACTGCCGGTGCGCCTGCAGGAGTGGGTGCCTTTGGCCTGGGACGAACTTCCTTCGCCAATGGGGGATTTGGTTGTCCTGACGGACAACGGTGAGCTGACCGAGGAGGCCTTCGAGGCGGGGATGAACTATCTGGAGGCCCTGTACGGGGACGACGGATACTTCGATCTCGGTGGGACATGGCTTCCGGCGTGGGTTCGGCAGACGGCTGAGCAGACGGAGCGGGCTGCCTTTCGGCACATCCGCTCCGCCGGGCAGGCCGGCTATGTGGCGGCGCGGACCATGCTGACCGAGGTGCTGGTGGTCGGCGTGAGAATGACATGGCCCTTCGTCACTCATGCCAGCAACGAGTGAGCACCACCCGTCAGCGTCAACGACCAGATCGCTGCGCCTGCGCCACTGACGCTCAGACGACGACGTTCAACTGACACTCCCCCGCAGACCATCACCAGCGCCTTGGCCACCGGGTTGGCCTGCTTGGCGCGCTCCCGCAGCCTTGCCTGTTCCCGCTTCTCCGCCTGTCCCTTCTCGATGCCGGCCGCGACGGCGCGGATGTACGCGCTGTCGGCCACCGAGTTATCCAGCGGTCTGTACGGGGCCTGTGCGGAGACCCGGCGGGGCTTGGCGCGTCGGCGCTCGTCGAAGGAGGCCACGAACACCTTGATGTTCTCGCTCAGCTGCGCAGGGCTGAACTCCCAGCTGTGGGTGCCGTTCCCCGATAGGCCGAAGGGCCCGCCGCTCCTTGTGGGGGTGACGGGCCCTTCGGATTCCGGCATCACTGCTTGGCCGACGGCTCCTCGGCCTCCTCGTCGTCCGGCCCCTGGTGTTCCTCCACCAACTGCTCGATCTCCTGGGGAACCTCGTACAGCGCATCCAGGACCAGACCCCACGCCCGGTCCCGCAGCTCCTCCGGTACCTCGTCTTCGATCTTCTCTGCGAGCCTGTCGATCTCGAACCGGGCGTCATCCTCTGTGCCCGTGGTCGGCGCGGTCATCACCGCCCACACGAACCGGCCCACCCCGGCCGCCACCCGGCCTATGCTGCCGAGCACCGAGCCCACATCCATCTGTGCTTCCTCCCCCTGATGGTTCGTGTCCTGCCGCAGCGAGGCCCGCCCAAGTACGCGGGGCGGGCCACCGAGTCTATTCAGGTGGTGGTGGGCCAGGACAGCAGCAGAGCGGCGATCTTCCCGGCGGTGCAGGCCGGGTCCAAGAGCAGGTCCTTGAGGGCGATGGCGTCCTCGCGGGCGGTTTGACCGTGATTCCGGCGGCCTCGTGGTGGCCGGTGTGAGAATGGCCCTCGCCCCCGAACGCACTGTAGAGCTCACCGAGCTCGGCATGCGCTGGGCCTGAACGGCGCCGCCGCCGACGGCCCAGTCTCACATGCGGTGGTGACAGAGCGTCATCACTGATGTGCCTGGTCCGAGCTGCGAGGAGAGCAGTCGCAGGCGCGCCGCCGAGCGGGCAGAGCGCGGTGTCGACGGTCGCGTCACTCGTGCTGGTCTGGGTGGCAGTCGGTGTGAGAATGACATGGTCTTTCGTCACTCATGTCAGCAACGGGTGAGCATCACCCGTCAGCGCCATCGACCAGGTCGCCGCGCCTGCGCCACTGACGCTCAGATGACGAGGTTCAACTGACACTCCCCCGCAGACCATCACGACGCCACTGACGCCCAGACGACGACGTTCAACCGACCCCCCCCCGCAGACCATCAGCCGTGCACCACCGCGTCGGCCGACAACGGGAGCGGGGCGGAGCCACCACCGGACGCGTGCCAAGGCCGGCCTCCACACTCCGAAGGCTCGAGCCGAACCGCCGAGCGGCAGCCGGTCGTCGGCGGCGCAGGTCAGCCCCAGAGATCCGACTGCCGTGCGCCCCTCGCTGCCATGATGGTCCGATGGACAACCGGGACAGGACCGAACCTCCGCGGGTGGCCGATGAGCACGCCACGCTGACCGGCTTCCTGCAGCGCCAGCGTGACACGCTGGCCATGGCATGTGCGGGGCTCACAGCCGAGCAGCTCAGGGAAAAGGCCGTGCAGCCCTCGGGCTTGTCGCTACTCGGCCTCGTCCGGCACATGGCTGACGTCGAGCGGACCTGGTTCCGGAACGTGTTGAACGGCGAGCACAGCGACGTGCACTGGCCCCGAAGCAACGGCGGCGCTTTCGACGTCGACACCGCAGACCCCTCCGAGGCCTTCGCGATCTGGCACGAAGAATGCGCCCGATCCCGCGACATCGTCGATGCCGCCCAGTCCCCCGACGTCACCGGGCGATACCGAGACGACGTCTTCTCTCTCCGCTACATCCTCACCCACATGATCGAGGAGTACGCACGACACAACGGCCATGCTGACCTCCTCCGCGAGCGCATCGACAAAATCGCCGAACAGTAGTGGACTGCGGGGGCCGGTCCCCTGACGGGCTGGCGGTCGGCGTGAGAATGACATGGTCTTTCGTCACTCATGTCAGCAACGGGTGAGCATCACCCGTCAGCGCCATCGACCAGGTCGCCGCGCCTGCGCCACTGACGCTCAGATGACGAGGTTCAACTGACACTCCCCCGCAGACCATCAGCATCCCGGCTTCGTCGACCAGGAAGGGCTGAGCGAGTAGGTGCGGTGACGGCGGGCACGGCGGCTTCCAGGCCCGGTGCCGGCGCAGCTGGTGGGCTGTTGGCTGCTGCCATGCCCCGCCCGGGCTCAAGGTGGGCGGGGCCGGTGCGCTGTGCTGTTCCCCTTCCCTACGTGTCACGATGCCGCAGACCGCCCGGCAAAGGCTGGTCACTTGGAGTACGTCTGTTTCCAGCGTGCTCGGTGGCGGGCTTCTCCCTGTCCGCGTCCGTTGACTTCGGCCAGAGACAGCAGTGGTGTCCCGTTGTTCCACAGACCAAAGAAGTCGCGGTGCAGGGTGAGGATGTGGTGATCGACCGCGAACGCCTCGGCCTGGCGGCTGAAGCGTGTGGTGGCGACGAAGATGGCCACATCCGCAGCGAAATGCACCTTCGCTCCCAGCAGATCACGCACTTCGCGACTGGCGATCGTCCGGTGGGGTGCGTACCGCTTGCACTGGATCACCACGGTCCGGCCATCCGGTAGCCAGCCGAGCACATCGGCTCCATTGTCCCCGGCCCCGCCCACTCGGCGCACCTGCGTGCAGCCGTCACGGCGGCATAACTCGGCGACCACTTCCTCGAACTCGGTGCCGGACATCGCGTCGACCGCAGCCAGCGTCCGCTGTCCCGCTGCGATCTCCTCCTGTCGCCTCCAGGCGGCGTCCCTGCTCCGCAGCAGCCGGTCGGTACGCCAGAGCCGCCACGCCATCCAGCCGATTCCCGCGGCGGCAAGCAGGACGCCGAGGTACAGCAACAACATCGGCCGCAGCAGGCCTAGCAGGACCAGCGCGGCAAGCGCTCCTGCTGCTGCTTTGTTCCGAGCGGTGCGTCGTCTGCGTATCGCCTTGTCCTTGCGTTTGGCCGCCATTTCTGCCCCCTCTTGCACCGGCCGGGATGGATTCCTCCCTGCTGTGCAGTGTGGGCATGCCGAGCGGCCCCGCCAGGGCGCAGTCAGGCCATTGGCTTGAACCTCCCGCCCTTCTGTCGGCTGGCGTCTGGCCGTTCTCCTTGGGGAGGTGCGTTCGCCTGCTTACAGGCCGAGTTCGGCCAGGGCTGCTTGCCTCTGCGGGTTGAGGCCGGAGCGGCGGCGGCGCAGGTTGCTCAGCCACTGGCCCAGGCGCACGGGGTCGCCTTCGATCTTCTCGATGTGGCGCTGGGGGACGTTGAGATGGCCTTCGCGCGCGCGGAAGGCGCGTGCGGCGGCCAGCCCTCGCTGGAAGGCACGCTCGCGCGCCGGCAGGCGGCTCTCCGTCGCCGGTGAGGCGGGTGTGTCGGGCAGTTCGACCAGCCCCAACTCCTCGAGCAGTGACTTCTGTTCAGGGTGCAGACGGTCGGAACGGGCGCGCTGTGACTCAAGCCAGCTCTCTGCCTCGGCGGCAGTCTTGATGGCTGCCCGGTTCTGACGGGCGGCGTGGTAGGCCCGTTGCCAGGTGACCGGCCAGGGCGGGTTCCACCACCGGTCCAGGGCGGTGAGGGCGGTGGCGCGTTGGTCGGTGAGGGTCTCGGCGCGGGTGCGCTGGGTGGCCAGCCAGCGGCCGAGGGGGAAGCCGTCGTGGATCTCGTCGACGGGGGCGGCCAGGTGGCCGTAGCGGGCGGCGTAGGCGGCGGCGTGGGCCAGTGCGCGGTCGAAGGCCTGCTGGCGGGGGTCCCAGATGATGCCGAGGCGTTCGAGGGCGTGGACGCGTACGGCGTCGAGCGTGCCCTTGGTGCGCAGGTGGCGTTGCCAGGTCAGCCAGCGTCCCAGGGGATAGCCGGTGGGGTCTTCGTAGTTCTGGGGGACGTCGAGGTGGCGGTGGGTGTGGCGGAAGCGGCGGGCCGCGGTGAGACCGCGGCGCCATTCGGCGCTCTTGGGGGCCAGCACGCGCAAGGACAGGGCGAGGGCGATTTCGTCGGCCTGGGTGGGGCGGTCGAAACGCAGCCAGGCTTCAGGGTCCTCGGGGGGCATGGTGGGGCGGTGGGTGCGCGGGTCGGACAGGCGGGCGTCGAGACGGTCGTCGTGGGAGCGCAGGGCCTGGATGGTGCGCCACAGCGGGGTGTAGGCGTCGGCGCCGAGGAGGTCGTCGGGGTCTTCGTCGGGGGTGAGGTAGACGGGGACGACGAGGGTGGCCTTCTTGCCGGCGCCGGGGTGCTGGCGCAGGGCGCGGCCGACGGCCTGGACGGTGTCGACGGGGCTGTTCTTGGGGTCGACGAAGACGACCGCGTCGATGTCGGGCACGTCGATGCCCTCCCCCAGCACGCGGGCGTTGGACAGGACGGCCGGCGTGTCGGGGCTGGTGTGGGAGGTGAATTCGAGCAGGAGGCGGCGGCGGATCTGCGGGGTGTGGCTGCCGCTGACCCAGTCCGCCCACAGCCCCTGGGGGCGCAGGGGTGCGGGAAGGGCGGCGGCCGTCTCCGCCAGGGTGGTGGCGAAGGCGCGGGCATCGGCGACACGGTGATGGAAGGTCAGGATGCGGCGCAGCTTATGGTCGTGGATGGCGCGCAGGGCGGCGACCTGGCGGCCGGCCAGGTGCAGTCCGTCGACACCCGCGCCGGCTCCGGTGGCCAGCCAGTCGCGCAGGTCCGCGTCGGTGACGACGGGGACGAGGATCTGGTAGTCGGCGAGCAGCCCGAGATCGATGGCGTCGGAGAGGTTGAGGTGGTAGGCGACGGGACCGAAGAGGGTCTCGTCGTCCATGGAGGCCACCGTCTCTGTTCCGTCGCCGTCCGGGGCGTCGTCGGGGTCCCAGATGCGGGGGGTGGCGGTCAGGTAGAGGCGGCGGGCGGCCGGTACCTGGTCGTCGTGGTGGACGGCGGCCCAGGCCTTGCCCAGGCGGCCCGCGGTGCGGTGGGCCTCGTCGACGACCACCAGGTCCCACGGGGGCAGGTGGTGGTCGCGGTGGGCGGCGATGACGGCGGGCAGGGAGGCGTAGGTGGCGTAGACGGTGACCGGACCGGGGCGAGGTGTGGTGGTGAGGGCGGTCAGTTCGGCGGGGTCGGTGGTCAACGGGATGTCGGTGCCGACCGGTTCGTGGTCGAGGGCCTGGCGCGCCGAGCACACCGCCACGGTGGTGCCCTTGCGGCCGGCCAGACGCCAGGACCGGATCGTCTGCGACAGCAGGTCCAGTGTCGGCAGCAGCACCAGCACACGGCCACGGGGGACAATGCGGGCGGTGGTACGGGCGGCAATGAGGGTCTTGCCGGTGCCGCAGGCTGCGATCACGCTCGCGCGGGCGTGATCGCGGAGCGTGGCGGTCGCGGCGGCGACGGCTTCCTTCTGGTGGGGCCGCAGCTCGATTTCGGAAGCCATGAAGGTGTGCTGCTCCGTGGGGGTCGGCTGGACATTGGGGGCGGGGCACTGCGCCCCGCCCTGTCAGGGTGCAGGCTATTCGGCTGCTTCGGTCAGGTGGGCGAGGGTGGATCCGGCGGGGCTTTTACAGACGTGCAGGCGGTGGGTGATGCGGCGGCGCAGTTCGGGGACGTGGCTGATGACGCCGACGGTGCGGTCGTGGGCACGCAGGGAGTCCAGGACGTCGAGGACCTTGTGGAGGGTGTCTTCATCGAGAGTGCCGAAGCCTTCATCGATGAAGAGAGTGTCCAGGGGGTTGCCGCCGGCTTCGTGGGTGACGACGTCAGCCAGGCCGAGGGCGAGGGACAGGGAGGCGAAGAAGGATTCGCCGCCGGAGAGGGTGTCGGTCTTGCGGGGGCGGCCAGTCCAGGAGTCGGTAATCTCCAGGCCAAGGCCGGAACGGGCGCCGCGGGCGGCTTGGTGGTCAGAGTGGGAGAGGGTGTAGCGGCCTTCGGACATGATGTACAGGCGGGTGTTGGCGGCAGTGACGACTTCTTCGAGGCGGGCTGCCAGGACGTAGGCCTCCAGCTGCATGCGCACCCGGGCGCTGGGTGAGTTGCCGGTGACGAGTTCGGCCAGGTGGCGGGCGGTGAGGTGAGCCTGCTCGAGCGGTTGCAGGCGCTGGACGGCGGCGCCGAGGTCGGCGGCCAGAGCGGTGAGGGCCTGGCTGCGGGTCTGGGCGGCACTGGCGGCGGCGGCCGCCTCTGCGTGCTGGTCATCCGCGGCGGCCCTTGCAGTCGTGGCGGCGTCGAGGTCGGCGGAAGGCTGCGCGGCGGCCTGCTGCAGTGCCGGGTTCCCCAGGACTGCGGTGTGCGCGGCACAGGCCTCGCGCCACTGAGTGATCTCTTCTTCGATGGCGCGCAGGTCTTCGTCGCTGAGCAGGGCCTGCTGGGCGAGTGCCAGGGTGTCGAAGCCCTGGTCTTTGGCCGCGAGGGTGGCCTGGTCGGTGCGGTGTGTGAGGGTCTGGACTGCGGCGGCGAGGCTGCGGGAGGTCTCGGCGGTCTCTTTGAGGTGGTCGGCTGTGTGGGTGAGGTCGTCGGCGTGGGCGGCGACGGTGGGATGGGTACCGCGGGCTGCGGTGAGCTTGGCGGTCAGCTCGGTGAGCTGCTGGGTGAGGGTGTCGTAGTGGGCGTTGCGGGCGGACAGGCCGGCCGTGGCGGTGCTGTGCTGCTGGGTCTGGGCCGTGTGCTCACTGTCGAGCGTGAGGAGTTCTTCTTGGACGGTGCCCTGGTCGGCAGCGCGGTCCAGGGCGTCGGTCAACTCCGTGGTGAGTGTGGTGTGCTGGGTTTGGAGGTCGGTCAGCGGGGTGTCGCCGGCTTCCCCGGTGGCGGTGGCAGCCTGTTCGCGGAGCCCGTGCAGCACGGCCGCGGCGGCTTCCTGTGTGGCCTTGGCTTGCTCGTGGAGGGCTTCCGCGTCCTGTTCGTCCTGGCGTGTGGGCTGTCCGTCCTGGGGAGCGGCGGGCGCCGGGTGGGTGCAGGATCCGCAGACCGGGCAGGGGGTGCCGTCGGTGAGGGTGGCGGCGAGTTCGGCGGCCATGCCTTCGGTGCGTCGGCGGCGGATGGTGAGGTAGTTCTGGCCGGTTTGGCCGGTGACGGTTTCTGCATCGGCCAGCTGCTGTTCGACCTTGACGATCTTGGCGAGATGTGCGTCGCGTCGTTTGGCGGCTTCGAGACGGATCTTAAGGCTGTCCAGGTCCGTCTGGTGGCGGCGGGCTTCTTCTTCGGCCTGGCGGGCGGCTTCTCGCCGGGCTTCGAGGATGCGGCGCCGGGCAGGCTCTGCTTCGAGCCAGTCCTGGGCTGTGCGTTGCTGGGTGGCGAAGTCCTGCCGTTCGGTGTCGGTGCGCTCCAGCTCAGTAGTCAGCCGGCGGACGGTGTCTTCTTCGGGGATGAGAGCAGTCAGGACGGCAGCTTCGGCGCGAAGACGCTGCTCGGCGGTTTCCAGCTGGCTGGCGTCCAGGTCCTTGTGTTCGGGCAACAGGCGTACGCGGGCGGTGCGTTCGGCACTCTGGGCACGGGTGTGGTCGTCTGCGGCGGTGTCCGCAGCGTGCAGCAGCGGTGCTGCCTGTTGGGCACGTCGGGCCTGGTCGCGGCGCTGGACCAGTGCGTCCTGGTGCTGTGTCTGTTCGTGGAGCAGGTCGAGCTGCTGCCGGGCGCTGGCGTAGGTGACCTGCTGCTGGTGGAGTTCGCGGGCCGCGGCTTCGAAGGTCTGCTGCCTGACCAGGTTCTCCTTGGCCGTTGTGGCTGCTTGGAGTGTCTTGGCGTGGTCGGTGTGACTGGCGCGGAGGAGATCCTGGGCCCAGACGCAGGCAGGCTCGGTGAGCGTGCGCGGATCGTCGGGGGTGGGTGCCGTGTACTCGGTTGTCAGGTCGGGTCCGGCGGCCTGGTGGATGCGTTCGACCAGGCGCAGCACGTCGGCGCGGGCGGCGTCGCGGTTCTTCTCGGTGATGCGGCTGTGGTCGTTCAGCCAACGCTCGATGAAGGAGAAGCGGCCGGTGCGGAAGAGTTTACCGAGGAGTTCTCGTCGGCCGTGGGCGTCGGCGTGGAGGAACTTGGTGAAGTCGTTCTGCGGCAGCAGGACGACCTGGCAGAACTGGTCCCGGCTCATGCCCAGCAGGTCGGTGACCTCTACGGCGGCCTCCTGGTGGGACTTACTGGAAGGTTCCCAGCAGCCCTGGCCGTCGGCGTCGACGGCCCATTCGCTGAGACGGGTTTCTGCCTTCTGCGAGGTCTCGCCTTCACCGGAGCGCTTGGGGCGCATCTGGGCGGGGATCCGGTCGATGCGCAGACGACGGCCTGCGAGAGTGACATCGAGGGTGACTTCGGTCAGGAGGCTGGCGGGAGCGTGGTGGCTGCGCAGCAGCAGGTCACGGTCGCCCGGTGGTTTGCCGTAGAGGGCGAAGCAGATGGCCGCGAAGATGGTGCTCTTGCCCGCTCCGGTGTCGCCGTGCAGGAGGAACAGGCCGTCGGCGGACAGGGCATCGAAGTCGATGGTGTGGGTGCCGGCGAAGGGTCCGAAGGCCTGCAGGCGCAGGTTGTGCAAGCGCATGTCAGACGGTTTCCTTCTGCTGCTCATTCAGGCGGGAGGCTTCGACGGCCTGCTGGAGCAGGTCGTGTTCGTCCGGGGTGGGGTCGGTGCCGCGCATGCTGTTGATGAAGTCGCTGGCGATGTCGAGGTCGCCGCGGCCGCGGATGCGTTCGCTGTAAGTGGGGGTGTTTGTGGCCTGGGCGGGGATGAGGACGGGCTTGTGCTTGAGGCTGGCGGTGTGGGGGAAGCGGCGGCGCAGGCGGGCCATGGCCTCGAAGGGCAGGGCGGTGTCGGTGAGGGTGACCTCGAGCCAGGCGTCCTTCAGCGGCTCGTGGGCGGGGTTGGTCAGGAGGTCTTCCATGAAGCCAGTGACGCGCTCCAGGCGGAGCGGCACGGGGCAGAGCCGGTGGGTGAGGGCGGGAACGGCATCGGGGGTGAGGTCGACCACGGTGATCGACTTGGTGTGGCGGGCTTCGGAGAAGGAGTAGGCCAGCGGGGAGCCGCTGTAGTGGATGCGGTCGGTGACGCGCTGGGGGCCGTGGAGGTGACCCAGGGCCACGTAGTCGATCCCGTGGAAGACGTCGGCGCCCACGTGGGCGACACCGCCCACGGCGATTTCGCGTTCGCTGTCGGCCTCCTCGCTCTCATCGCGTTCCTCGGGCTGCCCGGTGCCGGAGGTGACGAACGCGTGCGCGAGGACCACGGACCGGGTGCCGGCCGGCTGGTTGTTGGTGAGGTCGGCGTGGATACGGTCCAGGGCTGCGGTCAGCACGGCGCGGTGGGAGACGGCTTCGGCTTCCAGGCGGTCGCGGACCATCGACGGCTCGAGGTAGGGAATGCCGTACACGGCCACAGGGCCGTCGGCGTCTTCGAGGACGACCGGGACGTCGCAGGTGCCGGGGTCGGTCCTCAAGTGGATGCCGGCACGGGCGAGGAGGCCGGATCCGACGCCGAGGCGGTGCGCGGAGTCGTGGTTTCCGCTGATCATGATGATCGGCACGTCGAGGTCGGCAAGTTGATGCAGGGCGCGGTTGAACAAGCGCACGGCGTCCAGGCTGGGGATGGCCCGGTCGTAGATGTCGCCTGCCACGAGGATCGCGTCGACGTCCTCGGTCCGGGCGGTGTCGACCAGGTAGTCGAGGAAGGCTTCCTGGGCGGGGATCAGATCTTCTGTGTGGAACCGGCGGCCCAGGTGCCAGTCCGAAGTGTGCAGAAACCGCATGAGCACAGACGGTAACTACAGGGAGAGTGGTTACGGGCGGTTTTCCTGATAAACGGGCGTCGCAACGGAAGCCGTGACGCGACGTGCCGCGTGGGGTTTTCAGTGTTTTTGTCCCGGCGGTGGGTGGGGTGCCGCCGCCGGGTGATTGTCAGTGGTAGGGGGCAAGATGTGCGGTGGGGGGGAAGGAGGATGTGATGTCGTTATCGCGTTCTAGCAGCAGTGGATCCGTGGCGGCGCCGGACGGGTGCCGCTAGTGCGGGATCGAGGCACGAGGTCACGGCCGGCAGCATGTGGCGGAGGTGGACTGGCATGCGTGGGCGGCCCCGACGCTGCAACAGCGCAAAGAGCGCATGCTGCAGCGCCGTGCCAGCCGAACGGTCAGGAAGCCAGGGCCTGAATGTCCCTGAAAGCGTCCCTCAGCTGTGACGGAACGTCCTCGGCCCTGGTGAGGGTGGTCACCAGCGAGTAGAGCATGTCGTCCTTGCCGTCGGGGCTCGTCCGCTCGGCGCCCTCTTTGATCATGGCCAGAACACGGCCGCTGAACTTCCCGCCTCGGTGCGCGGTGAAGTCCTCGGCGGCCCATTGCCTGCCTTCGGGACGCGGCCAGTGCGTGTTGGCGGCCGCGGCCCACTGGGGGTCGGTGAAGAGTTCCTCGAGTTCGTTGAAGCCGTCGGCCTCGCCGACATAGGTGACCTGGGTGGCGAGGTCGAGCCCGGTCCTGATGAGCCGTTCGGTCTTGAAGTGCTTGTTGGTGCGGCTGTCGGCGTCGACCATCAGTATGACCGTGCGGCGGTTCTTGACGAGGTAGCCAGCAAGGTGGAGGGCTCCTTCGTTGTTGCCGCAGGCCCACAGGGCGATGCCGGCCGCCTGAAGGGACAGGCCCTGGGAGAGGCGGAACAGCAGCGGCAGGCACTGCTGCTCGGTGGGTCCTTCCACGGCGAGGAAGCAGCGCTCGTGCAGCAGGACGGAGTTGCGCAGTCCCACGGCGGCGGCGATCTGCCCGAGATGGAAGTCGACGCCGTCGTGGGATTCGTCCGCCAGGCGCTCGACGACGGTGCGGCCCCTGTCGCTGAGACGGAGGTGGACGACATCGGCGATGCCGACACCGTCGATGAGGTTCATGGAGTGGGTGGCGACCACCACGCTGACATGGGGCAGGGCGCACTGCTTGCGGATGATGTCCATCACGGTGCGCTGGTGACGGTAGTCGAGGTGGGTGTCTGGCTCGTCGTAGACGACGATTGTCTGCGTCGGCTCCTGCTCACCCCCCTCCCCCGCGGCGGCGAGCTCGCTGTGCTCCAGCAGGTTGCTGGTCCACTCCCACACGGCGAGCGCGATCCGGCGGTTACTTCCCTGACCTGAGCGGGTGAGGTCGACTGGTTCCCCGTCGGCCTTGGAGACCTCCAGCGGAGCGCGCTTGAAGCCTCCCTTGAAGGACACCTCCGGCTTGACCTGCACGCCGACGAACTCGCGGCAGTGCCGGCGGATGTGCTGACACAGGGAGTCGGCTTCCTTCTCCAGACGCTGGGTGATCTCCGCCTCGATCTCCCGTACCCGCCCTTGCAGGGTCTCGTCGTCCAGGTAGGTCTCGTAGCAGCTGCTCAAGGCGGTGCACACCGCGTCGTCCGGGCGCTCGTCCTTGCCTCCGAACGGCAGCAGCCGGGGCAGCCGCTCCTGGAGCTCCTTCGGAAGGGCCTGCCACTGCTCCACCTGAGGTGCTGTGGCTGCGTAGGCGGTGACGGCCTGCAGCAGGTCATCCTTCAGGAGCCCGGCAGGGCTCAGGGAGAATTCAGCCACTAACTCCGCCAGTTCGCCCTTCAACAGCCTGGCCACGTCGTGCAGCCTGCTGTCGGCCGGACGGGAACCGTAGTACTCCCACCGAGCCGTCTGGCCTTCTTCGGCGATGCGGCGGATCCGCACGGTCTGCGGCAGGGCGGTGGCAGCCTGCTCGCCGGCGTCAAGCGTGAAGACGCCCTCCGCCCATGTCTCGGAGCAGCGGCCTCCTGGGACGTCTTCCCCCTGCTGGTAGGTACGGTCCTCGTCCGTCAGACGATGGCGCCCCAAAAGGAAGGCCAGTGCTGTCAGTACAGCACTCTTGCGTCGCAGAACTCACCGCACTCGGCATGCGCTGGGGCTGAACACGTGGTGGACGCGGTGATGTCCGTGGCACATGGCCTGATCCGGCCCCATGAAGCGTTCGCTGTCGCCGCACTGGCTCTCGTCATGGGCCGGCACAGTCTCAGATGCCCTCCACGGAATGACAGAAGACTTCGAGCGCACATACGGCTACCCCCCGGGGACCAATCTGGTGCGGTCAGCCGACCAGGACGACCAAGACGCTGCGCGTGCTCTGGCCCATGAGGTACCGGCGCCGGATGACCTGATCACCTTCTACAACAACGTCGGCGAGGTCATGTGGAGCGACGTCGGCAACGGCTACTTCTTCCACTCGGCCGGTGACACCCGCCAAATGCTCGCCGCGTACGGAGCCTGTGCCGCTCGAGAAGTCGTCGCCGCAGGTCACGCGACGTATCTGTACTCATTGATGAGGCCGCCGAGGATTCGGGTGCGCAGCAACTTGTGGGCGCCGCCGTCTATCGCGGTGGGCTGCTCCTGGACGGCAGGTGGTTGCTGGTTGCGCGCCTGGTGGGGCCGGTGCTCGTTGTGGTGTCTCTGGTAGGCCGCAAGCACCTGCCGGGCATGTGCCTCTCCCATGACGAGGATGTGGTCGAGGACCTCGCGGCGGATGCTGCCGATAACGCGCTCGCAGTGGGCGTTCATCCGAGGTGCCTGCGGTGCACTCTTGATCACGTCCAGTTCCTCTGCCTCAAAGACGGCGTCGAATGCCTCGCCGTACTTGCCGTCTCGGTCGCGCAGCAGAAACCGCAGGGACTCCATGCGCACGCCGAGGTCGGCGGCGAGATTCCTCGCCTGCTGCACCGTCCACTCCCGCGTTGGGTGGGCGGTCACGCCGGTGATATGCAGACGCCGGGTGCCGTGCTCGAGGAAGGCCAGCGCATAGAGCCGCCTGCCGAGCGCGGTGTCGATGTGGAAGAAGTCCGCCGCGATGATGCTCTCGGCCTGGGCGGTGAGGAACTCGCGCCAGGTCGGACCGGAGCGACGCGGCGCGGGCTCTACGCCCGCCGCATTCAAGATCTCCCACACCGTCGAGGGCGCGATCCGGTGCCCGAGCCGAGCCAGTTCACCCTGGATCCGCCGGTGCCCCCATCGCGGATTCTCGCTGGCGAGTCGCAGTACGAGGCTCTTGAGCGCCTCACCGGTCGGCGGCCGCCCGATGCACCTGTGTGCGCTGTAGTCCCACTTCGCGGCGATGAACATGCGGTGCCAGCCGAGCAGGGTGCCGGGGGTGACCGGGAAGACCTCGCGCCAGCGACACCGAGGTATCAGGCCGGAGAGGGCAGCGAACCAGAATCGATCGGCTGGCTCGTAGCGCACCGGGCTGGCCAGCTGTCGACGCAGTACCGCGTTCTGGTGTCGCAACACGAGAAGTTCCGCGTCTTTCGCCGCATCCCCGCGGAGCAGCATCGAGGGGAAGGAGAGCAACTTCCGGGTCACCTTGTACAGCAAGGACACGATCACCCGGACATGCTGCCAGCCGATGAACCGTCACCGATGCCACCTGCGACGACGGCTTTTCGAGCAGCACAGGTTCTGGCAGACGCTTGCCGCCCGCTACTTCGCCCATGGCCACGGAGAATTCCACGGCATCATCCGCAAGCAGGCCGGCGCGCGCAGCGGTTGGGGACCAGGGCTCTACGCGATGGCATATCCCGGCATGGTCGCCGCCATGTCCCTCGCGGTGATGCCTTCCTGGCGCTCGGTCGTGGCCGACAGCGGTCACCCCGACGACATCGGTCGAGTCCTCGCGGAGTTCCAACGCCGCCTGCCCGTCGGCACCCCTCCCCTGGCCGGTCCTGCCCTCGTCGGACTCGGTCAGGAGTGCGCCACGGTAATGCGCCGCATCGACCGCTATACGGAAGAGCAACCAGTACCCCGTAGTTGACCTTCACCTTGGGGGAAGCCACAGCATCGGTGGGGCCGGGCGACGTACTCGGCATGAGGAGGAACGAGCATGGGGCTGCTGACCATCGGGGCGTTCGCGAAGGCATCCCGGCTGTCGCCGAAGGCACTACGTCTTTACGACGAGCTCGGCCTGCTGACCCCCGCCCGTGTCGACCCGGTGACCGGCTACCGCCTCTACGCACCGGAACAACTGGACCAGGCCCGGCTGGTCGCCTGGCTCCGACGACTGGGAATGCCCCTGGCCCGCATCCAGCACGTCAGCACGCTGGAGTCAGCCGCGGCAGCCCAGGAGATCCGCGCATTCTGGGCTCAGGTCGAGACCGACACCGCCGCACGGCGGAACCTCGCTTCCTTCCTCATCGACCATCTGTCCTGGAAGGACCCCGCCATGTCTCCGACCACCAAGCCCCTGGGAATCCGTTACGCCGCCCTTTCCGACGCGGGCCTTGTCCGCGGGAGCAATCAGGACACCGCCTACGCCGGGTCCCGCCTGCTCGCCGTCGCCGACGGCTACGGCAGCGGAGGAGCCACCGCGAGCGCGGCCGCCGTCGACGCGCTCAAGCACCTCGAAACGGACACCATCCCGGCGGGCAATCTCCTCAACGTCCTCGAAGATGCCATCGAACAAGCCAAGCAGGCCGTGGACGGCGTCGCCGGGACCGGCTCTTCACCCGAAGAAGCCGGCACGACACTCACCGCGATGCTCTGGACCGGATCGCAGCTGGCCCTCGTCCACATCGGCGACTCCCGCGTCTATCTCCTGCGCGACGGAGAGCTGTTCCAGATCACGCACGACCACACCATGGTGCAGTCGATGGTCGACGAAGGACGCCTCACCCCGGAGGAAGCCGCCTCCCATCCCCAGCGGTCGCTGTTGCTACGAGCCCTGGGCCAAGGAGCCGATGGCAGCCCCGACATGCGCCTGCACGACGCCCAACAGGGAGACCGATACCTGCTCTGCTCCGACGGTCTGTCGACCGTCGTGACAACCGATGAGATCCGCCGGGTGCTCTCCGAGATCAGGGATCCCGAGCAGGCCGTCCGCGAACTCATCGCCCTCGCCAACGGCTCCGGCGGCCCCGACAACGTCAGCTGCGTGGTCGCCGACGTCATGGAGCTCCAGCAGTAGGAGCGAACGGCATGCACTTCGAGTTGCACCAGATCCGCTCTCAGGAACTCATCCGCGAAGCCGACGAATACCGACTCGCCCAACAAGCCAAGAGACCCAAATCGGCTCCCCGAGCCATGGCAGCCAGCACCTCGCAACCAACTCCACGGCGCCTGCTGGCCTGGCTCCGCGGGTGAACGACCACGCTGCCTACGGTTGAGCGGGACACCAACCGCCAACCTGTCCCACTCAACCCTAGGCACCGCACGTCAGAGCATCACCCTGCCCACAGTTATCTGGGACAGGACACCTCCGGGGCCGACAGCTCGTCATGGAAAGGGGTGGCGGGACGTGAACAGGCAAGACCGTGCGGACGCGGTGAACCGGGAGATGGCTTCGCGCCTGCTACCCGACGTGGCCTTGAGGGCTTTGGGCCGCTGGTGGAACGAGAACGCGGTGACGTATGCGGACGGGACCCCAAGCGCCCACACGGTCCGCTACACCCCCAGCCGGTGGGCGCAGATCACCCCGTGGCCCTCGGCACTCACCCCAACCTCACATATCGGTGATGCCTGGGTCAGCCGAGCGGAAGTGACCTCAATCGTCGCGGACGCGCTGCGGCGCGACGCCGTCATGGAGGCCCTGGTCGCGACCTACGTGTGGGGGAAGGGCAAGCGCGGCACCCCCCGTGGCAGCGGACCGGCCACACTGCGGAAGATCCTGGCCGCCGAAGGCCTGGATACGGCACTCGCCACGGCGGTCGCCGCGCTATGCGAGCACTCCTCACGAGAGGCCTACGCGACGCTTCACCAGCAGATTCCTGAGTTCGGGCCGTCCTTCTTCACCAAGTTCCTGTACTTCGCCGGCAAGACACTGCGGCCCGCGCAAGGCCCGGAACCGCTCATCCTCGACCGCGTCCTGTCCCTGCGCCTGCGGTCGCTCGCGGCCACCGTTGGCCGGGAGACCGGCCACGATGCCGACGGCTCGGTCGCTGCCTGGGTGTGGGCGGACTGGAACTGGTCGCCCCACCGCTACGAGGTCTACCTCTCCTTCCTGCACGCAGCCGCCCACCAGATGGCGGGCACCCACGGCTGGCCGTCCGATGTGGCCCCCGACCTGCTCGAATGCGCGCTGTTCAACACCACATGGAAGTAGCCCGGCTGACGGCACGCCAGGCGGCCGCAGAGAGCAAGGTCCGGCGTCCGCGCCACTGCTGTGGCCGCGTACCCTCACCCATGCGGTTCACTGGTCGGCGTCGTAGGTGATCCAGTGCTCGGGGACGAGGGCTTCTCCGTTGCTGCGCCGCCATCGGGCGCGGACGGCACTGCGGAAGGGTTCGTCGTCTAGGTCGGCGTGTTCGAGGACGATGACTTGAAAGTTGCCGTGGAGCTCCTGCAGGCTCGCTTGGATCGTCGTGTAGAGGTTGAGGAGGGTGGCTCGGGCAGATCCGAACCCGCCGTCGCGTGTCTCATCGGGGAACCCGGCTTGTGAGGGCTGGTCAAGGATGAGGAATCGGGGGACGGGGCTGCGGATCTCGGTGAACCACTCGTGCAGGCTCAGCATGGTTGCGATGTGGTAGCCCAGGTAGTTCTGTCCACTTCCCATTTCGGACATCTTGACTGGCCCGCGTCGGGTGTCAGCGATGAGAGTCAGTGCCTGGGGATCGAGGCGGATGGGTTCGTCGTGGTGCTCCAGTTCCAGGGCAGTCGCTTTGGCTTGGATTTTCTGGTTGACGAGGGACAGGTAGCTGCTGAGCAGGTCGTCTTGGACGGTGTTGCCGAGTTGTTCTTCGAGCTCGGCGATCTGCATGGTGAGCTCTTCCCTGCGGTCGGCGACGGGTGGTGCTTGGGTGTGGCGGGCCATGCTGTCAAGGAAGAGGCTGATGCGTCCTTGGACGACAGCTGCCCGCTGTTGTGGGTCGTCCTGACTGGCTGCCCGCTGGCCTGCGCTGAGGACTTCGATCTCCTCTTGATTGCGCGCCAGTGCGGCGCGCAGATCTGCGAGCGCCTCTTCCTCTTCTGCAATGCGTGCGTTGACGTCCAGGGTTGCCTCTCCGATCGTGGTCATCTCGGCATTCAGGCGCTCAAGGTCCTGCCGCATGATCTGAGTTGCCTGGCTGGCGTCGGGCGCATGGCTGCCGCACACCGGGCACAGCCCATCTTGTGGCGGCATCTCCGGGTGGGCGCGCGGCAGAAGGCCGAGAGTGGCGAGTCGAGCACGCTGCTCGTGGACCTGGCCGAGAAAGTCGTCCTTTTCTCTGGCGACGGTCTTGAGGTTGGAGATGCGCACGCGGGTCTGTGCGTATGCCTGGCGAAGGTCGCGGCGGGTTGCAGCCAGCGCTGACAGCGGGTCCTCGGCTGCGGGGGGCACGGTGTCGGCGGCGGTCGTCTCGGTGGCTATGCGCAGTCTGGCGAGGATCTCGTCGTGCGACCTGAGGTGGCCGGCCGGGGCAGGGTCGAGCAGGTTGGCTTCGATGGCTTCCCCGAGCAGTGCAGCGGCCGTTCCCGAGGCGTGCTGGAAGGGCCGGGCCGCCTCCAGGCGCTCCTGCGCTTCGGCCAGTTGCCGACGCAGGAGCTTGAGCTGGTGCTCGCGCTGGGCGCGTTCCGGGTCCACGGCGCCGAGGAAGTACGGGAGCATCGCCCGCAGTGCCGGGCGGTGGTAGTCCTCCGTCTGTCCGTGGAAGAGCAGGTCATGGTTGGCGACCTCGTTCTGCTCCTGCAGGCAGAAGAACAAGCCGTGCCGGACGGATGGGGAGAGCTGGCGGACGCTGCGGGCCACTGGCAGCTGCACGGACGGGTCGATGCCGGTGAACTTCGACAGGACCTTCTTGGCGATGTCCAGGGGCATGGAGAAGGTCAGCTCTGTGTAGGCGGGCGGGGGTGCTCCGTGCGCCTGGGAGATGATGCAGAAGGTGGTGTTGGTTGCGGCCTTGCCGACGGGTGCCGGTCTGGCCACGAACAGCTGCTGATCGTCCTTGACGACGGTGAGCGCGAAGAGGTGCACGAAGTTGCGGAGGGCTGCGCCGCGGATGACGAATTCGTCGCTGCCCAGGCAGTAGTCGACGATGGTCAGGATGGCGCTCTTCCCGCGCCGGGCGTCTCCCGTAATGATGTTCAGCGTGCCCGTCTGGAACGGAACGGTACGGATTTCGCCATCTTTGTTGTAGATGGAGATGGCGCTGATCTGGAACGTCAAGGCCGAACTCCTAGCAAGGTCATGATGGTGCTTATGCTTCCGGCGCTGGGCAGCCAACGTCCCAGCAGACGCGCGGCCTTCTGAATGACGACGACGTCGTCACTGCCCCCGGTGATCGCCTTCTTCAAGGCTCCCTTGGGCACGTGGAGGCGTCCTTGTGCCTCGCAGGCGAGCAGGCGCGTTTGCAGCGCCATCAGCAGGCCGGGGCGGACGACGTCGGCGATGGCCGTGGCGTTCAGTGTCATGGAGGTACGCACCGACGGGTTCTCCTGTACCCAGCGGTGCAGTCCGCTCGCGGTCGACCGCGGCAGCGCGTTGCGTATCGTCGGCTGCAAGGCCATGACCGCGGCCAGGGTGGCGACGACGACCGGGCACGGCGTGCCGAACTCCGTGTGGTGGCCTTGCACGGAGCGGGCGACGATCAGGCCGGTGAAGGCGGGGTTGTACAGGGCGCGCTCGTCACGGCTGAGGGTGCTGAACTCACTCATGAGGAAGCGGTCTCCACGGGCTCCAGCACGGCCATGAGACGGGCGAGGAAGTCCATGTGCCAGCCGACCCTGTAATCGTCAGCCAGGATGTGGAACGACCCCTTGGCCACGAACGGCTCATCGCACTCGGGACGGATACGCCGCTGGGCCTCAGTCATCGCCCACCGGTAGATGTTCCTGGCCGCGGCGACCTTCTCGGCTTCGGCGGCCTCGGCACCGAGGATGTCGACCATGTCGTCGAAGAGCTCCTGCCACTCCTCGATCAGGCGCCGCTCGTATCGGCTGATCTCTTTGGGCAGCAGGAGGTTCTCGTTCAGCCAGCGCGAGCGCTGGCTGAACGCTCTCATGTAATCGCGGACCGCGCGGTTCACGCGGCTGGATCCCAGCTCGATGAGCTCCAGCTGCCGGACGAAGGGATGGCCGGCGTGTTTGGCGAGGTCGGCCTGCATCTCGGCGATGTCCTCGTCAATGGGCAGGTTCGCGCGTCCGAACTGGTTGCGCAGATCAGAGAAGACCGCGTCGAAGTCCAGTCCGGTGATCGCGTCCAGGCTCCCCGCGCGCAGCTGTTGGATGGAACGCCGGAAGAACCATCCCTCCAGGCGGATGAGGAACGACGTGGCGTGCTCACGGCCTACGGCCGTGACCGCTGCCTGTCGCAGCTTCCGCTCGACAGCATCCACGTCGGGGGCGTTGCCGATCACCTGGATCTTGGACACCATGCGTTCCAGTTGAGCGCCTGTCAGGAGATCGAATGCCGCGAAGGCTTTCGTCAGCGCGTCACTCTTGGAGGCCCCGCGGGTGGCCTTCAGTGCCTCAAGTGCGCTCTGTTCGTCGCGCTGGCGGGACTCTTCGGACTGAAGCATGCTGCCCACCGACCCGTCGGGCAGTCCCGCCGTGGTGAGGAGGATCAGATCGGTTTCGTCCAGGTCGAGTTGCCCGTGAGCGATCCCGTGGGCCCAGATCCGCAGGGTCTTCCACAGGTCCACGCTCGCATTGGTCATGCGCGTACCCGGAGCGCGGTGTTTGAGCTGGTAGTACGTCCGCCCGTCCCGGCGGACCTCCTCGATGTCGTCTCCCGCCTCGATGGCCAGCGACCAGTCCAGATTCCCGAGACGGCTCACACACAAGTACAGCGCTTCACGTAACTGGTAGACGTAGCCGAGCGCTGAGGCCGACGCCTCGAAATCCGGTCCCCGCTCAGCCATGTGCAACCCCCTGCAGGCCTCTGCTCACCGCGAGTGACCCGATCTTGTCACGCACTGTCTGCCGCTAACACCCCTTTCATCCGACAACGTGGCTGGGAGGCGGGCGATGAGGGAATCTGCGACTGCCTGGAACTCCCTCAGCACCTCAAGTGCCTGCTCGACCAGGTGCAACAGGTGCTCGGCGGCGCCATCCGGCAACGTTCAATCGCCACGGGCCTCTACGAGCGCGATGCCGGGGTTGTTGTTCTTGCGGGACGGGCATGGCTTCACAGCAGGTGACACGACGGGTCTGAGGGGGGCGCCGTGGCTCGCAAGAAGTCCTTGACCGTTCAGTTGCTGCAGGCCTACCAGGAAGCGAAGAAAGCCAAGGCTGCCGAGGAAAAACGGCTGCAGCAGGAAGAGGCCCGCCGGGCCCGGGCCGCGGAACAAGGGCGCCTGCGCAAGGAGCCGGAAGCGGCCAAGCAGGAGCGCGAGCAGGCGCAGCGGTGGGCGGCGGCGCAACGGGAGAAGAAGCGTCAGGACGCGGAGCGCAAGCAGAAGGTGGAGCAGGTCGAGCGGGATCTGGCCCGCCGGCAGGCGGCGCGGGAGAAGGAGGCCGAGCAGAAGAAGAAGGAGCAGGCGCGGCAGGTGCAGCAGGCGGCGCGGCTGGCCAAGCAGGAGCAGGTCGAACAACTGAAGGCCGAGGCGCAGCAGCGGACCGGCGAGGTGCAGGCGCGTGCGGCGGCGTTGGACCGGGTGCTCATGGACCGCTCCCCCGGCCTGCGTGATCACCGTGCGGCTGTGGAGCGGGCGCTGGCCGGAGGGGCGACGGCGCTTGTGGAGGCGGTGGAGGGCGTGCTGGCCGGGTGCGGGTATCCGCCGGGGCTGCGCCGGGCGTGGCGGCTGGCGTATGCGCCGGAGTCCCGTGAGCTGATGGTGGATGTGGATCTGCCCGGGCAGGACGTGATCCCGTCCGCGGCCGGCTACCGGTACAAGGCGGCCGACCCGCCGACGGTGGTGCCGCAGCCGCGGAAGGAAGCGGACACCAAGGACCTGTACAAGCAGCTCGTCGCCCGCCTCGCGCTGAGGGCGGTGGACGAGGTCCTCGACGTGACCCCGCCCGCCCTGGTCAGCTCGGTGGCGTTCAACGGGCACGTACAGGCCAAGGACCGGGCCACCGGCAAGGGCATCCGCCCGTGCCTGGTCAGCGTCCGCACCGAACGCGGCACCTTCGACGAGCTCGTGCTGGACGAGCCCGAGCTCGACCCGGTGCTGTGCCTGCGCCATTTGAACGCGATCGTCTCCCAGCACCCCTACGACCTCGAGCCCGTCCGGCCCGTGGTGACGTTCGACCTGAGCAAGTACAAGTTCGTCGAGGAGATCGACGTCGTTGCCGGCCTCGACAGCCGCCCCGACCTGGTCGTGCTGGATCCGTCGGAGTTCGAGCACCTGGTGCGCCGCCTGTTCGAGGCGATCGGGCTCAAGGCCTGGGTCACCCAGGCCTCCCGCGACGACGGCATCGACGCGGTCGCCACCAACGAGGACCCCATCATCGGCGGTCTGTGCATCATCCAGGCCAAGCGCTACAAAAACGTTGTCCCCGCCGAAGCCGTCCGCGCCCTGGCCGGCGTCATGCACGACAAAGCAGCCGCCAAAGGCATTCTCG
The DNA here is from genome assembly GCF_042889305.1 of Streptomyces sp. NPDC002619. Classification (NCBI taxonomy): domain Bacteria; kingdom Bacillati; phylum Actinomycetota; class Actinomycetes; order Kitasatosporales; family Streptomycetaceae; genus Streptomyces; species Streptomyces sp. NPDC002619. The sequence goes on from NZ_JBIAQV010000039.1 coordinate 22,619, forward strand.
TCACCACCTCCTGGTTCGGCACCGCCAGCAAAGAATTCGCCCAGCGCACCGGCCGCATGGAACTCATCGACGGCCGCGGCCTCAAAGCCCTCCTCAAAGAACACCTCAACATCGACGCCCTCATCGGACTCCCCAAACTCCCCGCCGGCTGGCACCCCCGCGACCTCCGCTGACCGGATCAACGACACCACATGGTGAAGTTCCCCCCGCCCAAGGACACTGACCAGCTCGACGCGAACGGAAACCCGGTACCCGGACCCATCGACGACGCCGACGCCCGCCTGGCCTACGTCGCCATCACCCGCGCCCTGCCCTTGCCGAAAATCGCGTCTGTGCAGGTCATGCAGCATGCTCGTACTCATGGAGGATGCCGCCGAGGCGGTCCCGTCTTCGTATGTCGAGGCGGGTGAGTTGCTCCGGATCGGCGACGGGTACCGGCACGGGGCGCAGCGGGCGGGCGTTCGCGATGCCCTGATGAGGACGATGAGAGTTGTAGAAGTCCTCGAACTCCCGAAGGGCGTGGAGGAGATGGCGCTGATTCCAGATCAAGGTACGGTCGAGCAGCTCGCACCGGCAGGTCTGCACCCACCTTTCCATGATTGCGTTCATTCTCGGCATCTGGACGCCGCTGAGCACGACCTCGATCCCCGCATCCCGCAGGACGGCGTCGAACAGCTCGGGGAACTTGCCGTCCCGGTCCCGGATCAGGAACTTGGCCTTGGAGCCGGCGTCCTCGAGATCCATGACGAGGTTCTTCGCGGCCTGCGCCACCCAGGCGGCGGACGAGTGCGCGGTCGCGCCCAGGACCCGGATCCGGCGACTGGCGTGCTCGATCACGGCGAACACGTACAGCCGCGCCCCGGACAGGGTGACCATCTCGAAGAAGTCGCACGCCAGCAGGGCCTCGACCTGCGAGCGCAGGAAGTCCGCCCACGTGCTGGAGCTCCGTTGGGGTGAGGGGTCGATCCCGGCCTCCCGCAGGATCTCCCAGACCGTGGAGGCGGCGACCTTCACGCCGAGAACGAGCAGTTCGCCGTGGAGGCGCCGATACCCCCAGCTGGGATTCTCCCGTGCCAGGCGCAGCACCAGGGCGCGGATGGAGCGCTCGGTCCGCGGCCGCCCCGGTCGCTTCGGCCGGGAGGCGGCAGCGTGGCGGCGTGCGACCAGGTCGTGGTGCCATCGCAACACCGTGTCCGGCCGCACCAGCAGCCGCAGCCTGCGCAGTACGTCCCGCGGCAGCCGGTGCAGCAGCGCTGCCAGGAACGCCCGGTCGCTCGGGATGAACCGCACCCTCTCCTTGCCGAGTTGGCGCTCCAGCACCGTGATCTGATGGCGCAGGGCGAGGATTTCGACGACCTTGTCCCGATCACTCATCGGCAGCAGGCGCAACATCGCGAACGCGTTCGCCACACCGAAGTAGGCCAGTCGCAGCAGCACGGTGGACCATCATGCCGCGGCGCTCGTCAGCGGGGCGAGAGCCCCCGGCGCCATCAGCCACAGCTGCCATGCCCCAGACCTCGCGCACCGGCTCCCAGCAGGACGGATGAGTTTTCGGCAAGCGCAACCCTGACCGGGACTCGCCTGTACGTCTTCGCGGTCATCGAGCATTCAACGAGGCGTATCCGGATCCTGGGCGCCACCGTGCACCCGACCGCCAAATGGCTCGTGCAGCTCGGACGCAATCTCCTCATGGACCTGGAGGACGCGGGCAGCAGGGCCAGATTCTTGATCCGGGACCGAGACTCGAAGTTCACCGCCGCTTTCGACACACTGCCGGCCGATGCCGGGCTGAAGGTCGTCACCACCGGCATCCGGATACCGCGGATGAACTCCCTCATGGAGCGCTGGATACAGACCTGCCGCAGGGAACCCCTGGACCGCACCCTGATCTGGAACCAGAGCCACCTCCTCCACGCACTCCGCCAGTTCGAAACCTTCTACAACGGGCATCGACCGCACCGAACGCTGAGGCAAGCCGCTCCTCTGCGCCCGCTACCCGAACCGATCGACCTGCCAGCGCAGATCGAGCACCTCGATGTCCGCCGACGAGACCGACTCGGCGGAACCCTCCACGAATACCGACACGCAGCTTGACCAGGCCGGATGATTATTCGGCACCCGCAGGACTCTGTCGCCCGATTCCTCCGACCTGCAGAAACCGGCCGACCGGCTCTGATTAGGGCGAGGGAGGACGCAGGTCGCGCTGATCGACTCGGCACTCGTCCCGAATCGGGCGACAGAGTCCCGAAGTGTACGCAGGTGGCGGATCCTGGGCACCTCGGCCACGAGCGCTTCACGAGTACGTCGCCCACCTCAGCCCGGGTTCCTGTCGCCAAAGGCCCGGCTGGTGCAGGCGAGATCCGAAGAACGGGGCCGCCACCCCCTCCGGCCGGTGTGAGTGCCGGACGGAAGGAGGTGGCGGCCCCTGGCATCATGCGGTCAGTCGCCCTGGGTCGGCCTGAGCGGTGGCGGTCCGAACATGCTGGGCTCTCCGGTATCCGGGTTGATGCCGAGCGCGAGGAGGCGTTGGACCTCCCGGACGTGCACGAAGCGCCGTACGTCGTCGTCCGCCCACATGGGGTCGATCTCACCGCGGAACAGACGCACGAGGTACTCGAGCATGCCGCAGTCGTGGACGCTCCAGGCGAGATGGCCGCGACTCCACACGGCCACCGGCCAGCGCCCGGGATCCTGCTCGCCGGTCACCCAGCACAGCAGGTCGGCACGCGCGTTCACGCCCCAGGCGATGACCGGCGGCGTGGCCGGCGAGCCATAGCCCGCCGGGGGCTCCTCCAGCCACATCCGCCGCGCCACGGCCGTCTCCTGCGCCATGGCGCCGGAGGGAACTGGGCCCTCGGCCGGGCCGGGGACGAGGAAGGTGAGAAACGCGTCGGTCTCACCCTCACCGTACGTGGCCACGAACTCCTTGTAGTCCTGGGGAAACGTGACTCCCCAGACGCGCTCGACCTGCTGCCAGTCGACCGAGTCTCCGGCGCCGTCGTGCGGCGGCATCAGATCCCGCAGCTGAGCGATCAGCGGTTGCCCGTCCATGAATCCTCCTCTTCTCCGCTCTCCATCACGGCATTCCTCCGACGGGCACGGGAAGCCCGCTCCGGGAGTCGGTCCACTTGCCGAGATTGGTGAACCACTGGGAACCTTGTGGGCCGCGCAGCAGCAGGTTGGGAACCGTGTCGCTGAACGAGATGCCTGGAGAGCCGTTGGGGTACATCCCCTCCGCCGACATCGTGTAGGTCTTCGGCGCGGTGCGATCTCCCTCGTAGTTGGGTGTCACCTCGTACCGCACCACCTGTCCGCTGTCGATCGCGCCTTTGACCACCCTCTCCCAACTGCGCATGTTGATGGCCAGCGTTCCCGCGACCTCGTCACCATCGGTGTTGGTCACTCTGCCGCAGGTCGAGAGGTTCCGCAGGTCCAGGCCGTCGCCGCCGAGGGACGCACCGATCAGATGGCAGGCGTTGATGTGCCGCCCCACCTGGCTGCCGTGTCCGAAGAAGTAGGCCAGGTCCCTGGCCCAGTAGTAGCCGGGCGGGCATATCTTCAGCCCGCTGCGGCACTGCACATCGGTTCCGTGCGTCGAGGCGTACGCCTTGTCGATACAGCCGACGGCACCCGTGGCCCGTCCTCCGTGGGCCGTGTCGACATCCTTGTAGTCGATCCAGCCCTGCCCGTCAGCGCCGTGGCAGGTCGGATCGGTTCGCGGCGTCGTACCGCCGCCCGAGCCGCCATCGGGAGCCTTATCGTCACCGAGGAGTTCCGCGATGCTGATCACGAAGCTCGTGATAAAGCCGAGCAGGCCGCCGCCCCCTGTTTTGGACGTCGTGGTCGTCGTGCTCCCGACGGGCACGCCGTTCGGGAAGACCGGACGGTGCCCGTCGAGTTCGATGAAGCTCGTGGGGTTGCCGCCGCCGAAGGCGTACCGGTTGCCGGTGTAGGGGTCGTTGCACAGGTTCATGTCGGCGAGGGCGCCGGTGTACATGTCCCGGGTGGTGAAGCGGTTCAGGCCGGGGTTGTAGTCGCGGAAGCCCATGTCGTAGGTGCCGGACTGGGCGTCCCAGCGCTTGGCGTTGAACCGGTAGGGGTTGTAAGCCTCCTTGGTCGGGTTGGCGGCATCCGGCTTGTCGATGCCGGTGAACTCGGACGTGTCGTCGGAGCCGTAGGCGGTGTAGCCGTAGGTGGCCTTGGTGTCGCCGTTCTTGTCCGTCAGTACATCGACGTCGGAGTGGCTGTTGTAGCCGTAGTAGCCGTCCTCCGTCGTGCCGTCGGTGTTGTGCTTGATCTGCGACAGGCGTTCGCCCCACGGGCTGTACTGGTAGGACTTGGTCAGCGTGCCGGCGACCTTCTCGTCCAGGACCTCGGAGGAGAGGCCCAGGTACTCGAAGTCCGTCGTCTTGCCGCCCGCGGTCTGCGAGGCGGTGCGGTCGAGCGGGTCGAAGGTGTACGTGGTCGACTTCAGCGCGCCCGTGGAGTCCGCCTTCTGGGACTCGATGACGTGGTCGAAGCCGTCGTACATGCTCCGCTCGATGATCTTCCCGAGCGAGGTGACCGATTCCTGGCGGCCGAAGGGGTCGTAGTTGTAGTTCGCCGTCGAGCCGCCAACAATGCTGGCGCTCAGCAGGCGGTTGCGGTCGTAGATGTAGTTGGTTGTGGTGCCGCCCACCGTCTGGCTGATGACGTTGGAGTTGTTGTCGTGGACGTAGGTTTCGGTGCCCGCGCCGTTGCCCGTCTTCACCGCCTTCGTCAGCCGGTCGGCCGGATCGTAGGTGAAGTCCGTCGTGGACGACAGGTACGCCGCGTGGTTGTCGGCGTTCATCTTCTGCGCGACGTCCTGCGCCTTGTTCCCGTTCGGGTCGTAGGCGTAGGTGTGCGAGTCGATGAGGGTGCCGTTGGCCTTCTTCTCGCTCGTGGACTTGAGGGCCGCGTCCAGGTAGTAGGTGTAGTCGACGGTGTTGCCGTTGGCCTTCGTCTCCTGGAGCTTCTGGCTGCGGTCGGTGTACGTGTACGACGTCACCTTCGGTGAGGCGTCGGTCGCCGTCTTGCCGACCGAGACGGTCTTGACCAGCTCGCGCAGGTCGTAGGTGTACTTGGAGAACTGGTCGGGGTGTGTGATCGTGTCCGGCTGGCCGTTGGCGTCGTAGGTGTACGACGTCGACTTCTTCTCCAGGCCGAGCAGCGACTCGGTGACCTTCTGGACCTGGTTCAGGCCCGTGTAGGCGACCGTGTACGCGTCGATCTTCGCGCTCGACGAGGTGTCGTCGATCTTGGTGAGGTTGGCGTTCGCGTCGTAGGTGTAGGCGAAGGTCTTCTTCTCGGTGTCGACCTCAGTGGTGGTGTCACGCACCAGCTTCACCGCGTCCGCGACCACCGTGCCGGCGCTGTTCTGGAACAGCTGGAGCCTGGCGTCGTTGCCCTGCTTGAAGCTGTACGAGCCGAGCGAGACCCAGGTACCGGTGCCCGCGTTCTGGTCGAGGGTTTTGTCGGTCGTGGTGTCCTGACCGAGCGCCGTCTTGTGAAAGACGGTGTACTTCGCCGCGGTGGCGGCGCCGGTCGCCTTCGGGAACTTCACATACGCCGCGTAGGTGCCGTCCTTGGGGATGTTCAGCGTCCAGGTGAAGGCATCCGTGCCCGTGCCCGCCGCGTGTGTGGCGTGGTCGTAGCCCTGCTGCCCGGCGAGGTCTGCCTTGGTCCAGGTGCCGGTGGAGGAGGTGTTCTGGGTGTCGGAGTTGTCGACCAGGACCACGCTCTTGCCAACCGGGACGCCGTCGTCCGCGCGGGACTTGAGCTTGCCGTCGGGGTAGTACGACCAGCCCATGGTGCGGTCGGAGGAGCCGCCCGCGGAGGTCTGGGTGCGCGTGATCTGCTGCCCGAGCTCGTTGTAGTCGTAGGCGGTGGTGATGTCCCACGGGTCCGTCGCGGACTTGGCCCAGCCGTTGTCGAAGTAGCCGTAGGTGGTGTCGTTGCGGACCGTCTGTCCCTCGGACGGCGGCAGCGAGGTCTTCGCCACCCTGCCCACCGCGTCGTAGAACGTCTGGGTGTAGACGTTCGGGTTGTTGTAGCGGGCGTCGCTCGAGCTCGGGTCGTAGGGCTGGTACTGCTTGACCGGCCGGTTCAGCGCGTCGTATTCGGTGCGCGCGGTGAAGTCATCCACCGTGGCCGTCACCGTGCCCCGCGGCGTGTTCACCTTGGTGGTGTTGCCGACCTGGTCGTACTCGTACTTCGTCGTGTTGTAGGTGACTGGTGCGGTGCCCGAGTGCGGGACCTGGACCTGGGTGGTCTTGCCGCGCTCGTCGTAGGTGATGAGCGTGGTGTTGTTCTCCGAGTCCGTGGTCGAGACGACCAGAGAGTCCTTGTCGTAGCCCCGCTTGGTGACCTTTCCTGCCGCGTCCGTCAGAGACGTGACCCGGTGATTCAGGTCGTAGGCGGTCTTGGTCGCGTAGTCGGTGGGGTCGACCGTCGCGTTCTTCTTGGGGTCGATGACCGTGACGACGTTGCCGACGTTGTCGTACTCGTAGGAGATGGTGTCCTTGTTGGCGTTCACCACCGAGGTGAGCTGGTTGATCGGGTCGTAGTTGTTGGTGGTGACGTAGTCGGTGGTGTCCGTCGGTGTCAGCGTGCCCTTGGGCTCGGTGGTCGTCTTGAGGTTGCCGACCTTGTCGTAGGTGTAGGTCGACGTCCTCTCGTCGGAGGTGGCGGTGTCCTTGGGCGCGGTGGCCGAGGTGATCTCGTCCGCCGCGTCGTACACCGCCGTGGAGACCGCGCCGTTGGGTGCCGTCGACGTCGTGACGTTGTCGTTCTCGTCGTACACCGGCGCCGGGGTGGTGATCACGACGCCCGTGTCCTTGGGCACGGTGTTGACCAGTGGACGCCCGTACGTGTCGTACGTCTGCGTGGTCACCTTGCTGTTGGCGTCGGTGACCTGGGTGACCTGGCCCCGCTCGTCGTACGCGAACGTCGTCGCGTCGGACTTCGCGTCGGTGATCGTCGCCGGGTAGCCGGTGGGTCCGAAGCCGCTGTACGTCGTCGGGTTGCCGTTGGCGTCGGTCGCCTTGGTCAGCTCACCGTAGGCGTCGTAGTCGTACTTCGTGGTGTAGTCGTCCGGCACCGTGGTGGTCGCGACGCCCTTGGGGTCGGTGACCGTTTTCAGGTTGCCGAACGAGTCGTACGCGAACTGCCACGTCCGGCCCTCGGGCGACGTCTTGCGGAACAGGTCCGCCGCGTAGCCGTCCGCGCGGGTCTGGTACTCGTACTTCGCCGCGTTGGCCGGGTAGCTGACCAGCGTGCCGTCCGGCTTGAAGGAGCAGTCGCTGGCGGGCGGTACGCCGGTCTTGTTGTTCTCCGCGTCGCGCTGCCAGAGCGGGTAGCCCGTCTTCTGGTCGTAGCAGTACGCGGTCTTCGCGCCGTTGGCCTCCTCAAGGTAGGTGACGTTGTTGTCGGCGTCCCAGCTCATCGTCGTGTTCTGGGACTTGGCGTTGGTCGTCTCGACCGGGCGGGCGAAGTCGTCCGTCTGGTACCTCGTGACGTGTGACTCGGCGTCCGTGACCGTGGTGTTGGTGAACTTCGTGTTCACGGTGTCGGCCGTGTACGCGAAGTCCGTGGTGCCCTGCAGACGGTCGGTGATGGTCTTCGTCCACCAGTGGTACTTCGGGTCGTCACCCGTCTGCGGCGCGTAGTACGCCAGGTTGGTGTCGTGGCCGCGTGGGTCGGTGGCCGTGACCAGCTTGACGTTCTTGTTGCCCTGGGTGGCGTCGTAGGTGAACTTGAAATCCTTGGGCTGGGAGGATCCCTCGCCGTCGGTCATCCAGCCGAGCAGGCCCGTGGTCGTGTAGTAGAAGGAGATCTTGCGCGTGGGCAGCCCGGTGACGGACCCCGAGATGTCCGTGATGGACTTGACGTGGTCGTAGATCTTGGGCTCGTTGAGGTTGGTGCCAGTGGCCTTGGCGCCGGTGGCGGTGATGTAGGTGTAGGTGGCGTCACCCGATATGATGCCGCCCTTGTTCTCGTACTTCCGGTAGTAGTCGATCTTCAGCGACTGTCGGCCCGCTGGGTCGGTGATGTACTGGAGGAACTTGGTCGGCTTGCCGTTGGACTTGCGCTCCTCGTAGGTATACGTCTGCGTGTTGCCGTTCTTGTCCACGACGGACGTGAGGTAGCCGTCGCAGCCGAAGAGGAATCGCGTGCCGTCCGGCCGCAGCAGCGTCCATGCGTCCGGCACCGGGTCCTTGTCCGGGGTGCAGTCCAGCCCCAGCTGCGCCGTGAGCCGGTAATGCACACCCGCCGGCGCCTTCCACGTGCCGTCCGCCTGCTTGGAGAACACATGCGTGGTGCCGTCACCGTCCGGGAGCCTGACCTCGGTCGGGTTGGGATTGGGGTGGAAGTCCAGCGGCGCACCCAGGCGGATCGGCCCGGCCAGCTGCGCCGACCAGCCCGCACCCGACACCGTGTCCGACGTGTCGAGCGAGTTGTAGGCGAGGCGTGCGAACGTTGTCAGACCGCGGCCCGGGTTGGTGAACGCGTTGTACGACCACACGCTGTTCCCGGAGGCGAGGTTGTTCATCACCGTCGAGCCGGCACCGGTGTTCTTGCCGGTGTAGGAGTAGAACTTCTCCAGACCGAGCGCGTTCGAGGTGGGGTCCTCGACGGCGACGTTCTGCTTCAGTGACGGGATCCCGCCGGTTCCGGCGGACAGCCAGCTGCCGTCGGAGACCTTCTTGATGTCCCAGCCCAGCACATAGTCCGTGCGTTTGTTCCCGGAATCGGAGTTGATCGGCGTCTTGACCTGCGCCTTGATCGTCGCCGACTGGCCCGGCGACAGCGCCGGGATCGCGGTGGAGGCCTGGTTGCCGCCGGTCGTGACGTCCGTGCCGTCCGGGAGCTTCCACGTGTACGACAGCACCCGCTCACCCGCCGCCCACGCGGCACTGGTGGTGTTGGTGACCGTGAAGTCCACCGTATACGTGGAGTTCGGCGTCATGCGGGCTGGGGTCTGCGGTGCGTAGTACGTGTCTTCGGTCGTGGAATCGACGTAGATCACACGCAGGAGCGGGCCGAGCTGCGGGTCGGATGCCTCGGAGGCCAGGAACAGGGTGCGTTCCTGCGGGCCGGTGGTGGTCTCGTCCTTCAGCTTGACCAGCGCGCCGTGGTTGGAGGTGGGGGTTTTGACCCAGCCCTGGGTCAGGCTGGTGGCGTCCCAATAGTGCCGGCCGACCTCGGAGACCTGGGCGACCGTGTCCGAGACGGTCCCCGAGTAGTCACCGCCCGGCGTGGTCCATGCTGTGCCGGTCGCGGCGTTGTTCCAGGTGGCCTGGGTTTCGTTGAAGTCCTTGTTCAGGCCGTGGAGTTCGTAGATCGCACCGTTCGTGTCGGTCGTCGTCTCCGCACCCCACATGAACAACCGCGACTCCAGCACCGTCGCCGTGGTCGGGATGGTGGAGGTGGTGAACTTCAGCGCGGCGCGGGCCTTGCCGTCGGTGGTGGAGTTGTTGCCCACCTCCAGCCACTTCTGGCCCTGCCCGAGGAACTGGATGGTGTCCTGGTTCGTGGTCGGCTTCCCGGACGCCAACGTGGTGTCCGTGACCCCGGACGTGCCCTGGATCAGCCGCATCGTGCGGCCCGCCTTCGGGACGCCCACGATCCTCGTCGGGGAGCCGAGCAGCTGGCCGTCCTTGGTCTTCACCGCCAACTGGTAGTAGTACGAGCGCCCGATCTCCGCAGACGACGAATCCGGCGTCGGCGTCGCCGTGGTGTCCGTGTACGCCGTCACCGACTTGTCGATCGGAGCCACCAGCGTCGCCGCGGACGGCGTGAACACCTGCTGCGTGGAACGGTGCAACTGGTACTCGGCAATGTCCAGGCCGGAGTCACCAGTGGTGTTCGAGTAGGCCTTCCACGACAGCTCCGGGCCCGTGGAGTGGACCACGGTCGGCGAGTTCAGCGTGGTGCCGACCTTGCCGTACGTCACCGTCAGCCGGGGGATGGTGGCTGTCTCGCCGCCGTAGTCACCGTCGCCCGCCTCATACCGGGGGCCGCCGGTCGGGGTCGTGGACGAGGTGTCGTCCTTGGCCTGCAGCACGAACCCGTTGTTGACCTCGGTCCCGTTGATCCATTTCTGGACGGTGTTGGTGACCGGGAAGCTGTGCCACTGGTTGTGCTCGCCGATGTTCTTCACGATCTGCGCCGAGTTTCCCAGCCGCACCGCGTCCGCGATCACCGCCGAACCCGGGGCATCGCCCAGGACGACCTTGTAGCCGGTGCCGCCCTTGTTGAACTGGTACTGCTTCCCGCCCCCGAGCGAGGCCCACACGCCGTTGGTGCCCGCCGACTGGTCGACCGTGGAGGTCTCGCTGCCGCCGTTGTAGGTCACCGTGTACGGCGCCGCCGTGGACCGGTTCGAGGACGCCACGTAGTGCACGTCCACCTTGTAGGAGCCGGTGTCCCCCACCGGGGTCTGCCAGCTGTAGGAGTCCCCGCCCAGCGAGTCCTGGTTGAAGTGGTAGTCCCCGCCGATCGCGGACTCGGGCAGCCCCGAGCCGGACGACCTGCCCCAGGCGCCGACCGCGGCTGTCCCCGCATCCCCATCGTCGAACTGCACCGTCGTCCCGGACAGCTCACCCGCCAGAGCGCTGGTGTCCGACCAGGTCGCCCTCGACTCGTCCCACGTCCCGGTCGCCCGCCGCACCTCGATGGTGTTGTCATTGCCGCCCGTGGTGTGCGCCTGGTCGAAATACATCTCCAGCCGGGCCGCATCCAGATCCACATTCGCAGGGATCTCGTCCAGCGGGAACTGGATCAGCGAACGCGCAATACCCGTGCCGGTCCGGCCCACCGACAGCTTCCACGTGGTGTTGAAGTTCGTCGCCGGCTGATCCGACAGGACCATGACATCCTGAGACTGCGACGGAGACGGCGCGATCGTGATCGTCGGATCGATCACCACGGGATACACGCGGTCCTTCGCCGCCAGCCACTCCGAGTCAGGAGTGACGGTCAGCTTCCACGACTTGCCGTTCCGGACCAGCTTCTGCGTGACCTTCGTGCTGTACGTCTTACCGAAGACCGACCGGTCCGCCTTCGCCGCGTCCGTCATGTACGGCGCCGGAATCACCATCACCGGCGTGTGCGGCAACTCACCGAACAGCGCGATCGCACCGTCCTTCCGGGCCTTCGGCACCAGCCCGGCGGTGTCCAGCGTGAACGTGAACTTCAGCGGGACGGAGGGGCGCTTCGCCAGGGTGATGTTCTCCTTCACCCGGCCCCGGCCCACCACGTACTCCAGGTCCGCGCCCGGCACCGCGTCCTTGTACGTGACCGTGGAGCCCTTCGCCGTCGGCCTCAGCGCGCGGCTCGCGCCGTCCAGGCCGAGGCTGACCGAACGGCCGTCCGGCGCCCGGAAACGCACCAGCCGGCCACTGTCCCCGCCGAACCAACTGCGCCCGCTGTTCGTCGTGTTAGCGAACACGTAGCCGTCGGTCCTGGACGCCCGCACCGAGGTGTCGATGGACTTCCACGCCGCCTGCTTGCCCGCGCCGGAACGGTACGACGTCGGCACCGCCGACAGCTCCGCCTCGACCCGCCCGTCCGACAACCGCCAGAACCGCGAACTCGCCGTCCGCTGCCCCGTCAGCTCCCGAACCCGCTTCGCCGGCGGCTGCGCCTTCTCCTTCGGCAGCTTCTGCCGATCCGCAACGCCGATCTCGTCATGCGACGGCGGCGCGGGAAGCTCACGCTTGCCATCGTTGTCGTCGTCCGAAAACCATCCCTTGACGGTATCGACAATTCCCTTGCCGTCACCGTCGCCGGAATCTGATGCCGCATAGGCGACCTGGGGCAACGCGGTACTCATCACCGCGGAAACCACCAGGCACGCCATAAACCTGGCCCGTCTGGGTCTCACCGCAACCCTTTCCACACCTGAGACGTCACAAACATGCCGCCCGAAAACGTCTCCCCCGCCCCTACAGGCGGGCTGGACGTCAGGGCGCGGCGGTTCTAGTCGCACAGATGACGCCACGTCAAGCGATCACGCAATTCCGGCATTTCATCGGTGACTCAATTTCGACGTCCGATTTGTCCGGGCATTGGAAACCACGGTATGGCGTCGTGTATAAGGGCCCGGTTCCGGCCCGGAGCGCCGCGGACACACAAAGAAAGAAAACCCGGACATCTCAATTCACGGCCCCCACTTACGGGCCGTCCGAGACAAAAGGAAGCTTCATGAGCGAGGAGAAAAGAAACTCGGAATCCGCTACGGAAGCCGACCCTGCCGATCGGCCCGGCAACAAGCGCCCCGACCGCGCCGGCCTCCTCGTCGCCGCCGCCGTACTCGCCGCCTGCGGCGGACTCGTCCTGTACGGCGTCCTCGGCACCGACGGCGACAACGAGAGCGCCCCCAAGAAGCACACCCCCACCACCGCCGTGACCTACGAAGTCACCGGCACCGGCACCGCAGACCTCACCTACCAGGCCCGCAGCGAGACCGGCAAAGCCACCGTCGTGCAGGACAGCCGCCTGCCCTGGCACAAAACAGTCCAGGTACCCCTCGGCCAGGACCCCCTCATCAGCCTCGTCCTCGACGAGCACGGCGGCACCGCCCGCTGCACCCTCGCCATCCGCGGCCACCACGCCCAAAGCGCCACCGCCACCGGCGCCTTCGGACGCGCCACCTGCTCCAGCCCCCTACCCAACCGTCAAAACTGACCCCACCGCCGACGCCGACCAGCAGCGCCGAACCCACCCACCCCAACCCGCCTCGGCATCGCACACCATTCGCCGAAACGTTCAAGGAGTCGAGATCAGACGCCCGGTTTCCGTACAACGACGCCCGTTCCACTGCGGATCAAGCATCAGCTTCTGGTGTCGCCATCCTCGTCTTCATCGCCCGTGTTCGGGTTGGGCTGAGTCTTGTTCCATACGAAAGCGGCAGCCCGCGACGCCAGTGCGGGAATCTCTCGGCTGAGCCCGGTGTCAGGCCCGGCGGGTTGAGGATCACAAGCGCTCACCTCCAGGGATGCTGTCAGCGGTCAGGAGGCGCGGGGGAAGACGGCGGCGGGCCCGTACCTGGCGCGGACGCGGTCCATCGCGGCCTCGGCGACCAGACGGGCCTCGCGGGCACCGCCCAGGCTGATCTGCCGGGCGACCCGGTGGGCGCCGATACCAGGTCCTCGCCTCTGAGGACGAGGCTGGTCAAGCGGCCGCGCTGCAGGCCTGCGGCGTCCATCAACTGGTAGGCGACGGTGCGCAGGTCGTCGTCGTGCGCGGACGACTCCGGCATCCGGCGCGTCTTCGCCCACGACGTCCCGCCCGCGAACCGCAGGGTCAACGTGACGGCGCGGGCGACCTGTTCGCGCCGGCGTAGCAGGAGCCCGAGCTGGACGACCAGGTCGAGCAGGGCGGCGCGGACGGCGGCGCCGTCCAGGGTGTGCTGGTCAAAGACGTGCCGGACGGCGACCCGTCCGACGACCAAGGGCAGCTCTACCCGATCGGGGTTAGACGCCGTTTCTTATGGCTGTGGTGAGGGCTTGGTGGCCTGGGGAAAGCCCAACTCGTCCAGCAATGCGCCGAAGAGGTCCTCGACGAAAGTCTCCCGTGAGCGCAGCAACTCCTCGAGCCGCGTCCGGTCTGCCGTTGCCCGGACGCCGGCCGCAGCAGCCCAGACGAGGGCGCCTTCAGCATCGGCTGGGACATCAGCTTCGAGTTCCGCGCGCTTGCACCTCACAGCCTTGTCGAACTGGGGTGTTCCCACCCACAGGCTGACGTCGTCCAGGTCCTCGGGTTCCTCGGCGAGGAGTGCCGCAGCAGCGTCCAGGTTGAGCCACGCCTGCCAACGCTGCCCGTCGGTTCCGAGTCCGGTCACGAGGGCGATGTCGCTATCGGATACGTCGGCGACGCAGGCCGGTGCGCCGGTCGATTCGACCAGGGCGGACAGGTAACCGTCCTCCCATAGTCCGTGATCAAACTGCAGGGTCTGCCAACCGCCCGATCGCGGCCGCCACGCGTGCACGGTGTTCTTCAGCGCCTGCTTGACGCTGTCGAACACAGGTGCTTCCAGCAGCGGACTCTGGCTACGGGCAAAGACCAGGTGACCCGAAAATCCCACGGGACTCCTCCTCGGAGACGTTGCGCGCACCCTATGGGGTGCCACCGACACAGCAGGCCTGGCAGGGCTCAGCTGCTGAGGGCGGCGGCTATGCCGACGAAGGCGAGGAAGTGCTCGGCTTTGCGCTCGTAGCGCTGGTGCAGGCGCCGACACCCGGCCAACCAGGAAACCGTTCTCTCCACGACCCAGCGGTGTCGACCCAGCCGGGCGGACGATTCGATGCCTTTGCGGGCGATGCGGTGGCGGAGCCAGCGGCGCAGGTGGTCGTAGTCGTACCCCTTGTCGGCATGGAGCTTGGCGGGACGCCGGCGGCGGGGCCGTGCCGGGAACGGATGGGCGGAATTCCACAGACCAGCGGCTGAAGGCCGAGGCTGTCGTGCATGTTCGCCGCGGAGATCCCCAGGGACAGGGGCAGCCCGTTCCGGTCGGTGATGAGGTGGATTTTCGATCCGTTCTTGCCCCGGTCAGTCGGATTCGGTCCCGTCAGCGGCCTGTGCCGCTCGAAAATACGATTCGATGCTGTGCGCTGCGGCGATGCCATTCGGTCAGGCAGCGTGGCGGTACTCGTTGATCAGGCCGCCGAGGACCGGCCGTCGTCGGATCCGGTGGGCCTGGAGGTCGGTGGCGGTGGCCGGGGCGGGCGGTTCAGTGCTGTCCGGGGATAGTTGTCGCCGAGCCTGACGGGGACGATGCCGGTTGTAGTGCCGGATGTACCCGGTCAGGACCACTCGGGCGTGGGCCTCGTTGTAGATCAGGATCCGGTCGAGGACTTCGCGGCGCAGGGTGCCCACGGCTCGCTCGCAGATCGCGTTCGCCTTCGGTGCCCGAGGCGGGCTGAGCAGGATCTCCACGTCGTCGGCCTGGAAGACGGCGTCGAAAGCGGCGGTGTATTTGTTGTCCCGGTCGCGGAGGAGGAAGCGCAGGGAGTCCGTCCGACACCCCAGCGTCATGGTGAGATTCCTGGCCTGTTGGACGGTCCACCGGGCGGTGGGATGGGCGGTGACGCCGGCGAGGTGGACGCGTCTCGTGTCGTGCTCAATGAAGACCAGGGCGTATAGGCGTTTGAGCGAGATGGTGTCGATGTGGAGGAAGCCGGCGGCGAGGATGCCGTGGGCCTGGGCGGTGAGGAATTCACGCCAGGTCGGGCCGGAGCGCTGCGGAGCGGGATCGATGCCGGCCGCGTGCAGGATCTCCCAGACCGTGGACGGGGCGATCGAGTAGCCCAGGCGCGCGAGTTCGACCTGTATGCGGCGGTGGCCCCACGTACTGTTCTCCTTGGCCAGGCGCAGGATGAGCTGCTTGACGGTGGGCGCGGCGGACGGCCTGCCGAGGCGGCGGTGCTGAGAGAACGTCCACTTCCGCGCAATCAGTTGCCGGTGCCAGGCCAGCAGCGTGGTCGGCGTAACAGCGAATACGTGGCGCCAGCGTTCCTGCGGGACCAGCCGGGAAAGGACAGCGAGCCAGATCCGGTCGGCGGGCTCGTAGCGGACCCGGGCAATCCGGCGGCGCAGCACCGCGTTCTCGTGCCGTAACGCCAAGACTTCCGCATCCACGGCCACGCGGCTGCGCAGCACGGCAGCGGGCACCTTGATCAGATCGCGGACCAGCGCGGTGACGATCGACAGTGGCATCGACAGATCGTCCCAGGCGCTGTGCAGGCCGCCGCCCTGCGGGGAGAAGCTGCAGGCCAGACCCAGAATCGTATTTCCGAGCGGGACAGGTCCGACCGGCTACCGCGCAGAAGTGGCCCACCGCGCCACCGAACACCGCGCCCACCGCCGCAAGAAGGCCGCGCCCCGGGACCCGCAGACACCTCCGCAGCCCTACGGACGCGACGCCGAAGAAGTGCGCGAGTACGAGGAAGTGTTCACCACCGTCATGATCGCTTCGGGCATGCCCACGATGATGTCGTCCAGGGTGGCGGCCTGCCTCATCCTCACCGACACCGGCAGCCTCACGGCGGCCGAACTCGCCCAACGCCTCCAGGTCAGCCCGGCGGCCATCTCGAAGGCGATCGCGTTCCTCGAGAGCCAGGGCTTCGTCCGCCGGGAACGCGGCGAAGGCCGACGTGAGCGCTACATCGTCGACGACGACGTCTACTACCAGTCCATGATGGCCAGCGTCCGCGCCATCGCCCAGGTCGTCGACACCGCACGCCAGGGCGTCCCCGTCCTCCGCGCCGGCACTCCCGCCGCCACCCGCCTCGAAAACATCGCCCGCTTCCTCGACTTCGTCTCCGAAAGCACCGCCCGCGCCGCCGAACAGGCCCGCGAAATCCTCCACACCAAGCCCGAAACAACCCCCGACACCACCACCTGAACCACGGCCAGACCACCGACAGACAGCCACGTACACACCCACCGGCCCCACCCGCCACCGGTCCTGCCAGCGCTGGCGGGTGGGGCCGACGCCCTCCACCACCGCCCTGATGCTCAAGTGGACGGCGCGGTGAACGTCCCTTTCTTCCAACCGGGCTGGCCCCACAGCCACTCGACGAACATCACCAGGGTGCCGGGGGTGAGGGCGAGCAGCGGCACCCCGGACTCGGAGCAGAACGTGGTCCAGCTCGCCCAGTCCTGGGCGTAGCCCTTGCGGGTGTTGGCCGGTCCAGTGGGCCAGCCAGGGCCGTGCCGCCGGCCAAGCCCATGGGGCTGGCAGCGTTTCGGTCTAGCAGTGCCCCAGCAGAGGCATTAGCGTTATCCACAGAGCAGTCGTGGTTCCGAAGTCGTGCGCCCGTGGACACCTTGCCCGCGGGCGCTTTGCTGTGCAGCCCACTCCGGACCAGGGCGATTACCTCCGGGCCCGCACCGTGCAGGCCCAAACCCCCTCGAAGGAGACAGACATGGCCAAGGGCACCGTGAAATGGTTCAACGCGGAGAAGGGCTTCGGCTTCATCGAGCAGGAGGGCGGCGGCCCGGACGTCTTCGCCCACTACTCCAACATTGCCGCTCAGGGCTTCCGCGAACTGCAGGAGGGCCAGCACGTGGAGTTCGACGTTACCCAAGGCCAGAAGGGCCCCCAGGCGGAGAACATCCGCGTCATCTGACCCAGCTCCCGAACAGGCCCGGCACCGTGGACGGTGCCGGGCCTCCGTGTCTGGCAGCCGGCCGCGAGCACTCCGGGCTGACCGACATCAACCGGTCGGGTCCTCGTCCCCGCGGACGCCGGCTCCGAGAGCGCGGCGCGGGCTCGGAGCCGGCGGCGCGGGCTGGGCGCCGAGCGCTCCACGGGCCCGCAACTCGTCAAGGTCGGGGAGGTGGACACCGGGCAGCGCGTCGAGAAGGTCGGCCTGGGCAGCGCGGATGCTGTCCGCGGAAGCCTGGGGGCCGGTGCCAAGAGTTCGGTGGACTGTCACACTGATCATCGTACGGGCGGCCGTCTCGTGCGTTACGGCTGCGGGCCTGGCCGAACTCGCCAGCCGCGCTCGCCCAGGAGCTCCTCGCCGAGCTCACCCATGGTGGCGGTCGGCGTGAGAATGACATGATCTTTCGTCACTCATGTCAGCAACGGGTGAGCATCACCCGTCAGCGCCATCGACCAGGTCGCCGCGCCTGCGCCACTGACGCTCAGATGACGAGGTTCAACTGACACTCCCCCGCAGACCATCAGTCGACGGCCACGAGCACACGCTCGGAGTGTTCATCGCCAACAGCCGCAGCCGGAAAGCGAAGCTGGCACCGCAGCGGATAGAGGAGCTGTCGGCGCTGGGAATGCGCTGGTCTTGATCAGCTGACGCGCCGTCCGGGGGCGACAAGGGTGTCGGTACTCGGTGCGGGTCGTCGGCCCCGGTGCGCGGTGAGTGCGATGGCTTTGTTCATCTTCAGCAGCAGCGTTTGTTGAGGAGTTTCAACAGCATTTAGTGATCAACTCGCTCGTGGATGTTCACGAGAAATGGCTCTGGCTCAGCTTTTGTGGTGCTCTCACGCTGAGCGCTCCGTCGTCGTCTTGGGCAACCCACGAGACGCGACTCATGAGGTGACGGAAGGCCGGTCGCGAGGCGGGTCCCGGGCTCGGAAGGGGCGGGCGTGCGGCAAGCCCGTGCCACCCGGAACAGCTCTCGTACGGCCGGGTGACGCATGGTCGCATCCCGTCCGCGGCGGTGTTCGTTGGTCGGCTGGGGGCTGATCGGCAAGGAGCCCCGTCGATGGTACGGATCTCTGGAGGAGACATCGTGAACCAAGAGGAAATGGTCGCGTTGTGGGAGCAGCACACGGCGTACGAGTTCGTGGTCAAGGACGCGGACCTGGCAGTGGCCACGATGGTGGAGGACGCCAGTGTGATGCATCTGCCGACGATGAGCGGTGGTTTCGGCAAGAAATACCTACGGGGTTACTACCGCGACATCTTCATTCCTGGCATTCCGCAGAACACCATCACTGAGACGGTGGACCGGTCGGTGGGCAGCGACTTCCTCGTCGAGGAGATCATCATGCGGATGCCGCACGACCAGGAGATCCCCTTCCTGCTGCCCGGACTCGCACCGACCGGACGGACCGTCGAAGTGCCGCTGGTGGCGATGGTGAAATTCCGCGACGGCCTGATGGCGAGCGAACGGCTCTACTGGGACCAGGCCGCAGTGTTCACCCAGGTTGGTCTGATCGCCGCCGAAGGCCTACCCATGGCCGAATTCACCGAGGTCACCCGATTCCTGCGGGAGAAGGTCACGTCCTGACCACACAGGGGATCACGGGTCTTGCTGGTCAAGACGCGGAATGCACATCCGGTTGCGTCAACAGGTGGGCCAGGTGCGCCCGAGCCCCCGAGGGCCGAACCGAGGGGCGCAAGAGGCGGTGCAGGCGGCATTCGCTACGTGACGCGAAGTGGCCGCTTCACAGAAGTTGTGCCAGAGCCCGAGAAATGACGGCACTGCTATGCGCGAGATCGCGTGTCGTCTCGCTCATGCCAAGACGAGGGTCTGTAAAGTCTTCGGTGTTTCTGGGGTTGTTGGGGTTCAGCGGCGGGCGGCGGAGAGTCGGCCGTCGAAGGTGATCTCGAACGCGTTCAGGGCGGCCTTCCACCGCTGTGACCAGCGTTTGCGGCCCTGGCCGGTCGGGTCCAGGCTCATGATTGCCATGTAGACGCACTTGATCGCTGCCTGCTCGTTCGGAAAGTGCCCGCGAGCGCGGACGGCCTTGCGGATCCGAGCGTTCACGCTCTCAATGGCGTTCTTCGTGCATACAACTCGCCTTATTTCGGTATCGAATTGAAGGAAAGGAACGAACTCGGCCCAGGCGTTCTCCCACAACTTCACGATCGCCGGATACTTCTTGCCCCATGCGTCACTGAACTCGATGAACCGCTCGGTCGCGGCGTCCTCGGTCGGAGCGGTGTAGACCACGTCTGGGGGTGGCTGCGTGTCATTGCCTCCCCCGGTCGTAACCAGCAACCGTGCCGTCGGTCAGCGGCGCTGACGGCCCAGGGCCTTCAGTCGCTGGAGCAACCCAGCCAGCCTTCCCGCTGAGGCCGGGAAGGGGGTTGCGGTAGTCGTGCGGGCGCCGTAGGTCGCTTCGACGGCGATAGCTTCGCGAGATTGGGGGCTATCGGCCACGCCAACGGCCGGGGCGCTCCAATGTGGTGACGGCGAAGGCACGAACGCCGCACCAGCCGTGCTGCCGACCCTGCGGGATCGTGTAGATACCGCGGCGGGTCGGGGGATCCGCAAGGCCGACTGCGGTGACATCGGCCCGCAGCGCGCTCGTCAGCACTCCGGGGATCAACGCGATGGCATGACCAGTGGCGACCAGGGCCAGCTTGCCGGGCAGATCGGCCGCGGCGAGGTCGATGCGGGCGCTGACTCCGGCGCGGGCGGCATGCTGGCGCAGGAGCGCCGCAGAGCCGTCGTTGTCCTCGACCCAGGTCTCGTCGGCCAGCGCCTCAATGCGCACCGGCCCGTACCCGGCCCGCGGATGGCCAGCGGGCAGTACGACGACCATCTCGTCCAGCCCGAGGAACCGGCGTTCGGCCCGCGGGTCGACGGCCAGCCCCGGCGGAGCGTCGGTGACGACGGCGATGTCGAGATCGCCGGCGATCACGCGGCCGTGCAACTGTGCGCTCAGACCGGGGAGCAGGCTCCACCGGATGGATCCGGCCTGCCTCAGCAGGCCCCGGACGGCCTCAGGGACGATCCCCGCGGCGAGAGACGGCGTCGCTCCGATGGCCAGGGGCCGATCACCCACCCCGTCGCGAACGTCTCGTACCGCGCGAACGGCGCGGTCGGCCTCGTTGAGCGTGGCCAGGGCATGGCGCCGGAACACCTCACCGGCCGGTGTCGGACGCACACCACGCGCATGGCGCTCCATCAGAGGCACGCCGAGCTGCCGCTCCAGCCCGGCGATCTGCCGGGAGACGGCCGACTGCGTGTGATTCAGCTCGGCTGCCGCCGCCGACAGCGATCCGACCCGGCACACAGTCACGAAGGCCCGCCACACAGTCAGATCCATGGCGGCAGTATGCCCAGTTGGTATGCGGGCCCGGCATGGAGAGCATGCGAAATCTGCGCTTGTCGCATCCATCGAGGTGCACCACTGTGGCGCGCATGACCACACCGCACACAATCGCCGTCCTCGGTCTGGGGCGCATGGGCGGCGCGATCGCGACACGCCTGGCTGCCCAGGACTGGGACGTCGTCGGCTGGACCCGCTCAGGGCGCACATCGAGCACCGTCAAGATGACCGGCGACCCGAACGAGGCCGTGGCGCAGGCCGACCTTGTACTCCTGGCGCTTTTCGACGGCCCGGCCTGCCAGCAAGTCCTCGACGACGTCCGTGACTCACTGCGAACGGACACGATCGTGCTCAACACCAGCACCATCGCCCCCGCCGAAGCATCGAGGCTGGCCCGGCAACTCGGCCCGTCCTACGTCCACGCGCCCCTGCTCGGCTCGGTGCCGGCTGCTGCCGCCGGCACCCTGCAAATCCTCGCCGCCGCAGACCAGAACGCACTCGACCGAGTCCGACCGGTTCTGGAGACGCTGGGCACCGTCCGGCGCGCGGACGACGCCTCCACCGCCGCCGCCCTCAAGCTGATCGCCAACAACAGCCTCGCCGGCGCCGTCCTCGCACTGCGTGACTCACTGCGGCAAGCCGACGCCCTCGGCCTGCCCCGTACCCAGACGCTGGACATCCTCGAACTCGGCCAGCTCGGCGGGCTCGTGGCCCGCAAGCGACACTTCCTCCTCGATGAGCCAACCGCTGCCATGGCCGAATTCACGATCGGCGCGCTGGCCAAGGACATGGCACTGCTGGCCGCCGCGTCGGACACCCCTTTGCGCAGCGCAACGGGCCTGGCCGACACCCCTGCCACCCCCGAGGCCGACATCGCCGTCGCCGCCACGGTCCCCGCCGTGAACGACGCCGTATTCGAACCGCTCCGCGCCTACATCCGCGGACACGCCACCGGCGACCCCACCCACTTCCGCGACGCGTTCCTTCCCACCGCCCACATTGAAGGGATCCGAGACGGCGCATTCGTCTCCTGGCCCTTGGACGAGTACTGCACCCTCTTCCAGGGCCAGCCGGCCCCGGACGCACCGGCCCGCACCCGCCGCATCGACACCATCGACGTCCACGGCACCGTCGCGACCGCCACCATGACGCTCTCGCACGGCGCAGACACGTTCACCGACATCTTCCTGCTGATCCGCGCCGACGACAGCTGGCGCATCGCCAACAAGGCGTATCACCGCCACTCCTGAGATCGGGAACCGATCCCTGTCCCCGGGGAACGATCGCTACGCACACGGGGAACGGTCTTCAGAGCCTCTTGTCGCCGCACGTCAGCCCCACTCGTGAACACCCCTGCGAGCATGCCCCACGCGGCCTGACGGCCGCGACGAGCGATGCGATGTGCGGATGCGGGGCCGGGAAGGCCCCGCGTTCACACTGTGCAGCCCAGACGCAGCGAATCTAGATAATCCGTGAACTACGTTACGGATCATCCATACCGTCACAACCCTTGACTGCTTGGACCATTTACTCACTGAATGCATCAGGTTGACGCCTCGCCAGGCCGGCCTGCTCTGCGGGGTCTGACCCGTGCCACCCGTGCGCACGATCCGCCACCCCGCCTCACCCCGGCCGTCACCCGAAAGTGCGTAACAGCGGCTCACACCAGGCCGCCCGCTCACGTGCGATCAGCCGGGCAGACTCCAGTACCCGCCCCGCATGCAAGGAGCACGGCGGGACGGGCAAAGCGAACTCGACACTTGCTGCCGGGGCATCCAGCACGTGTGGCCTGGATGTCCCGGCGGTTGGCAGGGGTTAGCCGATTCCGGTGACCTGCAGGGCCGTGGTCCAGTTGTTCTTGATGGCGCTGCGGGCGGAGGACAGCGTGATGGCGCCGGCGCAGACGGCGTTCTTCAGCTTCGTCTCGACGCCGTCCTTGGAGTGCGCGGTCTGGGAGCCGGAGTAGGGCTCGGGCCACAGGTTCCCCGTGGCACGGGGCGCGCCGCCGAGTTCGAGGGGGACGAGGTGGTCTTCCTCGTAGTCGGCCATGTTGGTGTCGGAGTAGCCGTAGTCGGTGATGCCCTGGGCCTTGAGGGGGTTGGTGTAGGACGTCGGGGGGCGGACGGTGGCGGTCCAGCCGGACACGCAGATGGTGCTGTGGATGTCCGACTGGGTGACGTCCGAGTTGTAGGCGCCGGGCGTGCAGGAGGAGTCGGGCAGCGGCAGGTAAGCGTGGGAGCAGGTCGAAGCCTGAGCGGTGCCGGCCGAGGCGGCGATCAGACCGGCGGCCGCGAGGGCCAGGGCGCAGGTGGTGGCGGTGAAGCGACGCATGTGGGGTTCTCCCGCAGGGTCGGCCCGGACAGTGGGGTTCCGGGCGGCTGACGGCATGACACCACCGCCCGGGTCTATGCGAGTAGACCCGTTGGGTGAACAAGAAGCGACCTGCGCAATCCTTACCGCTGCGTGACCAAGCTTTTCCGAAGTCCCATGTTTTTCCGCAGAGTTGAGTGACATTCAGACGGTGACCCACAAAGGCAACCGGGCGGGCGAGGTGGCCTCTGTGTGCCTTACCGAGACACCGCCGCACGCTTGGTACACCTGCGGGCGGGTGCGCGTGAACACCTGCTCTCAGGTGCTACTGGGGACTCCAAGGTCGATACCCCTGTCCGGTCTCCCGGCTGTGTACGGAACCGTTGATGATCATGATGGAGTGGTGGGACCAAGCACGGTGGCAGTCGTCGCATACCGCTTTGATCCAGCCTGCCATGGCATCACTGCGTGTTCTGCGATGTCCAGGTGCTCCGCAGAACTCGCAGACGGTCGTGGATTGCTCTTCGGCGGCGGTGACACGAGCTTGTACCTCCGCGCACGCGGCCGAGGTGCCGGTGATCCGGATGCGAGCGGCGCCGAGCTTCTCCTTCAGGTCGTCCACCTGATAGCCCGGGTCAAGGGCGAGGAGTTGTTCATGCAGCCGCAGGAGCAGAGGATGCCAGCCCGGTCCGACCAGGTGCAGCTGGTCTGGCAGCTGTCGTGCAGGGGGACTGTGCCCGCGCGAAGGCTCCTCCGTGGTCATTGTGCGGTTCCGCAGCTACCTCTGATCCCCATGGCGGCCGGGCATGCGGGGCCTGTTACCGGCTGTGGGATTTCCATCCGGGTGGTGGTCGATCCACGACAGGCCGTCCATGTCCAGGCGCTGACGGGTGCGGGTGACGGCTACGTAGGCGAGGCGTGCCTCGCTGTCGTCGATCGGCCCGGGAATGGCGCGTCCGTTGTCGTCTTTCTGGTCGCTGTCCTTCGGTGGGGTGAAGTCGTCGGCGATTCTCACGCGGGCCCATTCGCGTCCCTTGGCCTTGTGCGCGGTTGAGACGGTCACCTCGGCGTGCTGCTCGGGAGCAAGTGAGGCCACGGCCTCGAGAATGGCGTCGGTGCCGTGCTTGTCGACGAGGTCGACCAGGGGTTGCAGGTCGCGTCCGGCCGGATCGTGGGCGGCGTAGTCCTGCAGCTCTCCCCAGGTGGGGAAGAGGAGGAGTTCGGGGTGGGTGGTGCGGCGACCTTCCTTCAGATCTTGGGCGGCCAGGGCAAGGGCGCGCAGGCCGTCTCCTCCCCCGGCCAAAGCAACACGGTGTCCGCCTGCCATCAGGGCCATGGCCTGGGCCATGGCGCCGGCGTTGGTGCGGCACAGGACCGCATCGGGGCAGGCGACAGGGCCGAGTTCGGTGGGCACGGCCGGTGTGCCGGTGAGGCGGATGGGGGCGCCTGCGATGTGCAGCCAGCGGTTGGCTTCGCGGGCGAGGTGGGGGCCGAAGCGGAAGGACTGGGACAGAGCAAGGTGGGTGCCGTCGAAGCCGGTCATGACGTCTTTGGCGCCGCGCCAGTGGTAGATGGCCTGGGCGGAGTCGCCGACCATGACGAGCTGGGCGTGGCTGCGCTGGTTGAGGAAGATCTGTTCGACGACGGGGTTGGTGTCCTGGGCTTCGTCCAGGAGCAGGAAGTCGGCGTCGATGCTGGGCCGGGTGAGGGCCCAGATTTTCAGGTAGTGGTCGTGGTCGAAGCGGACGCAGCCGTCATCGGGGTGTTGGAGGTCCGCCCAGGCTTTGCGGGCGAAGGGCACGATGTGGGCGCCGAGTTCACTGTGCAGTTTTGCGTCTTCGAGACCGCGCAGGTGTGGGACATGGTGGCGGGTGATCGTGTCCTCGGCGGTGTGGCAGAAGCTGGCCACAGTGCGCAAGGTGGTGTTGGAGAGGGCCTTTTGCGAGATCTCGTGGTTGCCGATGCGGATGGCTTTGGTGATGCCGAGAGCGTGTCCGGTCTGCCAGGCCGGGCGGCGGGGGGCGTTCAGGCGGCGGGTGTAGCGGTGACCGACGGCGGCGTAGGCGAGGGCGTGGGCGGTCTTGCACTGGACGGTGCGTGGGAAGCGGGCGGTGGCGTCCTGGGCGATGGCGCGGTTGTAGGCGAGGTAGCGGCCGCGGCGTTTCGTCGTGCGGGCGAGCAGGGCGAGGGTGGTGGTCTTGCCGGTGCCCGCGCCGGCCTGCAGGGCCAGGTGGTCGCCGGCGTGGAAGGCGTCGGCGGCTGCGGTCTGTTCGTCGGTCGGGTTCAAGGGGTGGGTCCTTCGGGGAGCCGGGTGAGCGCGTGCCCGACGGCTGAGAGCAGGTGGGCGGGTGTGGTGTGGGTGAGGAGTCGGCGCAGCTCGCGGTCGAGGCGGTCGGCTTCCTCGTCGGCGTGTTCGGCCAGGGCGCTGTGGAGGGTCCGTTCCACGAAGCGTTCGGGTGTCTGTCCTGCGAGACGGGCTGCGGCCTTGAGAGCGGTGCGCGTGGCCGGCGGGAAGGCGACGTTGAGCAGGACCTTGCCGTGCGCGTCTGGGTAGTAGCTGGTGATCACGTCGATGGGCAGCTGGGTGCTGAGGCGGCGGCGTAGGCGGTGCGCGGCACGGTCGGGGATTTTGGCGCTCATGAGGGCCATCAGGCGGGTGGCGTCGTGATTGGCCGCGAGCGGCCAGGTGCGGGCAGCGTGGTGAAGTTCGTCCGTGGTCAGGGGGCGGGTCAGCATGATCTCGAGGGCGTGGTGCGGCATCGTCACCCGTCCTTGGGATGGCTGGCCGGGGGGTGGGGCAGGTGGGTGCGGATGTGCGCTGCGTGCAGGAGGGGGTCGAAGACCTGCCAGCCGGCCAGGGCGAGATCGGCGGCGCCACGGACGGCGGCGTGCGCGGGGCAGCGCTGGGCGCGCCAGCGTTCCTGCTCGGCGTAGGGCAGGTGGCCAAGGTCGTAGACCGCCATCAATGCGTCGGGCAGGGTCAGTTGGCCGCGTTGGGGGCCGGTGGGCAGCAGTGTCCAGGCTCCGGCCGGGCCGGTGGTGGCAAGGACGGGATGGGGGCAGCGGCGCCGGTGCCGGGTCTGGGCCACGCAGCGGATGTCCTCGAGGGGGCTGTCGGCGAGGTAGCGGGACAGAAGCATCTGCACGACTGGGCGGCCAGGGGCGGAGGCGTCGGCGGCAGGGGCGTCATCGGCGGGCGGTGCGGGGTTGAGGGCGCCGGTGTCGATCAGGCGGCGGGTGCGGAGAGCGAGTTGGCGGCGTACCGCCTCAAGGTGGAGGCCGATCCGGGCCGTGGGGGCGCTGCCGGGGCAGAGCACTACATGTGGGATGCGGCACCAGGCGCTGCCGTCGCCGTGGGGATAGGCGATACCGCCGCTGAGGTGCCAGCGGCAGCAGTCCGGGACCTCTGCTGTAACCACTTCGGCTGGGTGCAGGGCGATGGGGCGCTGGTCGGCGCGCTGGTAGAGGTCGATGCGGTTGCCGCACCGGCGGCAGCGGCCGCTCTGGCCGGCGCGTAGCAGGCGGCTGGGGCTGGCGGCGGCCCCCCGCAGGGGGCGGGGGTGGCGTGTGGGGCGGGGGCTGCTGTCCCAGTGGCAGCCGGTTGAGGCGCGGTTGTTGGGGCACATGCGGGCACCGTGCCAGGCGACGCGCCGGAGTAGCCGACGTGGCGACGGGTCTGTCCTGCGAACGGCCCAACGGGGGCGAACACGCACGCGAGGAGGCGTACAGATATTCGCGGGCTGCTCGCCGGTTCGGATGATTTGCGCGTGGCAGGAGGTGCGGAGAGGCGGGCCTCAGTTGCCCTTTGCTCCAGGCCGAGTGTGGTCATCGCAGAGCGCCCCGAGAAGGTGCTCGATGGGCACGTCGAAGGCGTGGGCGAGGGCGTGCCAGGTGGTGACGCTGCCTGTGGTACGGCCGTGTTCGAGATCGATGAGGGTGCGCCGGGCCAGGCCGCTGCGCTCGGCGAGTTCGTCGAAGGTCCAGCCGCGCTCGTTCCTCAGTCGCGCCAGCGTCACACGCAGGGCGGTGAGGTTGGGGTCGGGCGGCAAGATCGGCACCCCACCATCCGACGGTGCAGACCCCTGCCCTGTCAGTGCAGACTTCTGCACTATCCGCGGGAGCGGGAGTGACATTGCGGTGCGGTTATCTGCACTTCCGTGCGTCCCTCCCGCGTGTCCTCCGAGGGAGGCACCAGGCTCGCGGTGTAGACGGACAGGGAGGTCAACCAGCCGATGAGGCTTGTCGGCGCGCACGCGGCAGTGCGGCGTATCTGGACGGTGGAACTGCGTCCGCGGGCGGGCGGCCCGAGTCTCGTCTGTCGGCACTGCACCGTGCGCACCCCGCCGGTCACGGCCACGTCCGCGCGGTCTGCCGCGCTGGAGCACCTGGCCTGCCACGCCCGCGCCGACGTACTGCCGGGGTATCTGCGGACCTGCCAGTGCCGGGAGCGGGGCTGCTTGTGGCATCCGCGTCACCGCGGCTGCGCCGGCCCAGTGCTGCTCGCCCTCACCCGCGACCGCAGCGGCCGCACCTGGCGGCTGGCCGATGCATGCGCCGCCTGCGTGGCAGCCACCAGCCACACCGCGGCCGTACCGGACACGCTACTCGGCCACCGCCAGCCGCGTCCTTCCGGCCGCCTACCGACTCCGTCACCCAGCAGACCCACACTGGGATCCGCGGAGCGTTTGCGCGTGCGGGAGATGCTCACCTACCTCGCCGCCGCACTCCCCCGGTTCACCTCCCCTGCCGCCCGGCTGCTGGCCCTGCAATGCGCCCTGCGCGTCAACACTCTCGGACATGTCCGGCTGCCTTCGGGCCTGCTGCGCGGCATGCGCCTGTATGGACGGCCAGAACTGTGGCAGGAACTCGCCCACACCAACTGGCTCCAACTGCCCGACCTCAAGTCGGCGCCCGTACAGGTGCGGCTGCTGGATGAAGCGGTCCTGGACCAGGCTCCCGGTGGCAGGGCACGCCGCCGCGCCGCCCACTGGGCTCTGCGGCCGGTGCCCTTGCTCCTGCCGCGCACCGCACCACCCGCGGTACGACTGACCGCACTCGTGCTGGCCGCACACACCTCCGCCCAGGTCCACCACCACGCCGAGATGGACGTCCTCGCCCACCTGAGCGGACACTCCCCCCACCAGACCGCAGAGCTACTCGACCGGCTGACGACCACCCGCGCCCTAACCGCCTGGCACCACCACCGGGACACCGACGAAGTCCTGTGGCAACTCCCTCACGAGCGACCACCGACCCACTCTGCAGTACATCCCAGACAGCACCACGTGCACCGGCCCTGAAGCTCAGCTCGAGCCAAAGACATCGCTCAAGAGACACAACACACGTCACTCACCCGTACTATCTCTATGCCGGGCAATTCACAGCAGTGACCGCCGCTGCCTTCAAACGCCGGCCCGGGAACACACGCGCTGGGGCTTTCTCCCTGCGCCGCAGACCTGGCAGACCAAGCCAGGAAGACCGAGAAAGGTCAACACCATGTCGGGGAGCACAACGACAACCACCGAGCTGACGTCGCAGTACACCGCTCAGGTGACCAGCGACCTCGAACGCAATGCCAAGGAGCAGGAACGCATCAGCGCAGACATCGCCGCACTGCAGGAGCAGCTGGCCGCCCTGCAGCATGACCACTCCGTGCTGGTCAACGTGCAGCAGGCTCTTGGCGTTTCACCCACGCCGGTGCAGCCCGCGGCCGCCCCGGACAGCACCGCCGTGCCCGCTCCCCGCACGAAGAACGCTGGTGAGCCCGGCGCCGGCAAGCGGACGCGGGCGGAGAAGACCGACGCCGCACAGGACCGGACGGCAGCCAAGAAGTCCGACGTCAAGAAGCCCGTGGGCAAGGCCTCAGCCGCGAAGGCGTCCCAGCCCACGCTGGTCGAACTCATCCGCAGCCACCTCACCGAGCAGAGCGAACCGATCTCCGCAGCGCAGGTTGCCACGGCACTCGACACGGCCCACCCCGAGCGCGGCGTCAAGACCACCGTCGTGCGCACCACCCTCGAAAACCTCGTAGCCAAGAGCCAGGCCCAGCGCACCAAGCAGGGCGCCTCCGTCTACTACACCGCCCCCAACGCGGCCGAGCAGACGACTGCACCTGTCCAGGACGAGGCGCAGTCCGAGCAGGCCGAGTAAAACCAGGCGGCACGCTGCCGCTGCCGCGGCAGCCGGCCCGGCGTACATACGGCTGGACAAGTGCGGCAGGCGGTGCCAACCGGCTGATTGCTGAATCGATCCCGTCCTGGCCGAAGTGCGCGGCCCTGCGCAACGCGCGCCGGATGCCTTCACGGCCGACTCGAACGACCAGCTGGCCAGTGCAGAGTTGGCCGGGCAAGAAATCGGCAGCGGCTGGTCCTTGATGCCGGGGTCGTGACCCGGCCGCGGACGGCTACAGCGGCAAGACCGAGCAGGGTGGGCATGCCGACACGGGAGGCCATTTCGGTCGACAGCGGCAATCTGGGCTTGGCGAGTTGACATCGTCCTGGTGTCTATCACTGACAACGGCATCAAGCTCCCGCATGGATCACTTTTCTCCTTGCGCACGCTCACGCTGTGGGCGGCGTGACCGCGAAGATCGATCCCGTGGTGGATCCCGCGTACACCACGCCGTGCAGCACCGCAGGTTCCGGGTGCAAGCTATGGTAAGTCGCGACGCTCGTGTTCGGGTCGCGTCGTGTGGCGCTGCGCCACACGGTCTCGCCCGTTGTGGCGTCGAGACAGGTGATCCGCCCGTCACTCGCCAAGCTGTACAGCCGGCCGCCGGCAAGCACCGGACGCGCGGGAGACTCGCCTCCCGTTTCTACGCTCCAGTTCCGCTGGCCCGTGCGTAGGTCGTACGAGGCCAGCGCGCCGTCCGCCCGGCTGAGGTAGAGCGTGTTGCCCTGCACGCGGGCAGGGCCTTCTGGGGCGCCCCGGAGGGGAGGACGTTCCGTGCTTCCATCCGCCCTGGTGACGCGGGTAACGCTCTGCCCATCGCGCAGGAAGGACACTGTGTTGCTGTCGGCCGTGAGCGGCTTACCGGGGTCCTCGTCGAATGTGGCGAGAACCTTCGTGGTGCGCATCGTGGCGGCATCAAGGACAGCGACGGACGTGATGAAGCCTTCTTCCCCGTACTTCAGCAGATACAGCGCGCCGTCATCGCCACCGAAGACGGCGCAGAGCTCGTCGGCGGGAAAAGTTCTGGACACGACCAGTCTTCCCGTTCGTGCGTCCCGGCGGTCGATCCGGCCGTTTCCGTGCACAGGCGGGGTAACCGTTGTGACCGTGGACTCTTGAAGGCTGAAACTTGGCGCTACCGCCCGGGTTGACCACAGCTGGTCACCAGTCTTGACGTCGAAGCCTATGAGCCCTTCCTTGCCCTGATCATCGCCCCGGGTGTCGTCGATCAGGACCGTGTCTCCGATGAACCCCACGACCGAGCCCGCCTGTACGGACAGGCCTGTGTACGGCTGGCTCCACAGGACCCGTCCGGAGGCGACATCGACCCGTTCGGCCACCACACCGACCTCCGTGCACACAAGAACCTCCCCGGTACCGGCACAGGAGGGGAGGTCGCCGTCGCCGTCGCGGCGCGTGGCGACGGTCGGCTTCCTCTCCCACAAGCCCCATCCCTTCGGCCGCAGAGCCGCCACTGGTTCGATGGCGGGAGCAGCTCGTGTCGACGAGGCGTGGGCTGAGGTCGATGCTGAGCTCTTGGCATCGCCATGGGCTCCTCCCGGAACCTGTCAAAAGGATCAAGGCAGGTAGATCGTTCTAACGTTGTGCCGGGATCAGTGGGCCGTCTGGTGCCGGCTTGTTGATCCAGGCCGCTTCGGGGAGCTTCGGCGGCTCGGGCGGCTTGCGGACGAAGCGCTCGGGGTGCTTCGCGTAGATGGCCTGGAGGACGTCGGCACGCATCTCGCGGAGCTGTTCGGCGAGGCCGAAGTGCACGTCGTAGGGGGTGTGGAGGCCGATCCCGGAGTGGCGGTGCTCCTCGTTGTACCAGGTGAAGAAGCGGGTGCACCACGCTCGGGCGTCCTCGAGGGAGCCGAAGCGGTCCGGGAAGTCATGCCGGTATTCACGCCGAGAGGGCGATCGAGGCGTTCGCAAAGACCTACAGAGCCAAGTTCCCCAAGGCCGTCGCGAAGATCTCTGACGAGGTCGACGAGCTGTTGGCGTTCTACGATTTCCCGGCCGAGCACTGGATCCACCTGCGGACCACGAACCCAATCGAGTCCACGTTCTCCACGGTCAAGCTCCGCACCAGGGTCACTCGCGGCGCCGGCAGCCCGGCCGCGGCCTTGGCGATGGTGTTCAAGCTCGTCGAGTCCGCCCAGGCCCGCTGGCGGGCGATCACCGGAGCCCATCTGGTCCCGCTCGTCCGCGCCGGCGCATGCTTCGAAAGCGGTCGGCTGGTCGAACGCACCGAGAACCACGCGGCCTGAGGAAAATGCAACGATGACCGTCTTCGGCGCCTTCGGCACGAACGCCGACACGGCCAGGGAACTGTCCAGCCTGCTCGCCGACCGACTCGCCGTGGCCTTCACCGAACGTGAGAGCCACTGCCTCGGCATCTACTTCCTCACCACCCTCGCCGACACCACCCTCCTCCAGATCCAGCCGAACGCCGTCCCTGGAGACCACCATGCCGACGGTCTCTACCAGGACGAATCGTCACCTCGACCACCACCGCCGATCCCCTCGACCACGAGCTCGCAGCGGTCGAACGGCTCAAGGGCTCAACAGGCCCGCATCATCTCGAAGTTGGAACAGGCGCCATGAGATGATCATCCTGTGGCAGATGTGATCTTCTTCGATCTGGACGGCACCCTGGTCGATCATCGAAGCGCGGTCTTGGAAGCGATCGGCCAGATCGTCCGGGCCGCGCCGAACGCGACGGCTCCACCAGAGGAGCTGGTGACGTTGTGGTGGACGCTGGAGGGGCGGCACATGCGGGAATACCTGGCTGGTCAGTGCTCCTTCGCTGAGCACCACCGACGCAGGCTCCGTTCCTTCCTGCCCATGCTCGGCGAGCCGGTTCCTGAAAGTCCCGGCCTTCTGGACATCTGGATCACCGAGCGCTACCTCACCGTGTTCGAGGAGTCCTGGCGGTGCTATCTCGATGTCCGGCCATGCCTGGAGACCCTGAAACGGCTTCCCAGAGGACCGCGTCTGGCTGTTCTCACCAACGGGGACCCCGAGCAGCAACGCGCCAAACTCGCCCGCTTCGGCCTCCTCGAGTACTTCGAAGCCGTCCTGACCCCGACCGAGCTCGGTGCGGCCAAGCCCGTCGCCTACGCCACCGCCTGCCGGCGGATGCGGACGGACCCCGCGCAGGCGGTCAACGTGGGCGACATGCTGGAGAGCGACGTGAACGCAGCCGCCCTCGCCGGGCTCACCGGTATCTGGCTGGACCGCGGCATCGACTTCGTCACCGGAGGACCATCGCCAACGGCAGATGAGACGGTCCTCCGCATCGAACAGCTCACCGACCTCCCCGAGCACCTCTCACGCACGAACGCCTGACCGGCCCTCACGGCCGTCGTAAGTGAGCGACCCGACGGCACCGACCACGCCAGCCACACGGAACAGGGCAGCATGATCAGCCGCTACATCGTCTGGCGAAACAAGCACGCCCAGGACGAGCACCTACGCGGGGTCGCCAACAGCGCGACCGTTGCCTGATGTGGCACGAGACCGGCGAGGGCCGACTGCTGGTTGGAGACCCCTGGACGCTGTGTCGCACGCAGTCCCACTGTGCGAAGAACGACTGATGCGAAAGAGGGACCGGTGGGCAACGCCAATATCAACGCCGAGCCCGTCGACACGGATGACGCCCGGGAACTGCTGGAGGAATATCAGCAGGAGCTCTTCCAACGCTGGAGTGGTCCGCTGCTGCACGATCAAACCGAGGCACCGGCGGCAGGCACGGGACTGGTCCCACCCGGCGGGCTGCTCCTTCTGGCGAGGGTCAACGGCAGCCCGGCGGGCTGCGTTGGCATCCGGGCGCTGTCCCCAGGCGTCGGCGAGATCAAGCGCATGTTCGTGCGCCCTGCGTTCCGCGGCCAAGGGATCGGCCGGAGCCTGCTGACTGCCGTCGAAGCTGAGGCCCGCAAGTTTGGCCACACCCGGCTACGGCTGGACACCATGGAGGAACTCATCGAAGCCCGGGGCCTCTACGCCGCCTCCGGGTACATCGAAATTGCCCCGTACACCACGAACCCCTACATCCGGCACTGGCTCGAGAAGACCCTCTGAGTACACGCCTGTCGCGCCAGATCTGCTGCTACGACAAACGACACGAGCCGCATCCAGCCGCAGCAGGAAATCTGATCCACAGGAATTGACAATGACTCCACCTGCGGGTCAGGGGTCCCGTGGTCATCCCTGCTGGCCACCCGGGCACTACTCCTTCTCCGCCCTCGACTCAATGAATCATCCAGTATGCCTGACTCGATCTACTTTGACAGAGAGGGGTCCAACCGTGGACACGCGCCCCGGCCCAATGGAGGAGCACCGACGAAAGTGCCGCTGACGCACCGACGGAACGGGCGGCGTCGTGATCACGACGCCGCCCGTTCCGTGTTGTCAATCGTCGCGGTGGCCGGGCAGCTCCGGGTGGTGGTCCGCAGGAAGAAGGCAGCCCAGGCACAAGCTGCCCGCGCCTCTACACCCGTTTTGAACCGTTCCGGGTTCGGTAGGGACTCGATCGTTTGAGAGGATCGAGTTATGGCACGTCCTTCCCAGTACCCGCTTGAGCTGCGCCGTCGTGCG
>NZ_JBIAQV010000040.1:0-54712 GCF_042889305.1 Streptomyces sp. NPDC002619
CTCCAGGAAGGCCAGGCTGTCACCTTCGACATCACCCAGGGCCAGAAGGGCCCGCAGGCGGAGAACATCACCCCCGCCTGAGTAGGCGCTGCGTACGGCCAGGCCTCCTGGAGCTCAGCTGAAGGAGGCCTGGCGCATCGCGCTCAGCAAGCCCCAAAGCCGCTGGTGGTCACGCCCGCGACGAACTGCTCCAAGGATCGGATCACATCGGATCCGGGGGCGTTCTGGGCCCAGCCAACAGCGAGCCAGGCCCGGCCAGGCGACCCACCCAACACAGCGTGTCCAGCGGGCACGATGACCAGCCTGCTGCCACCGGCGGATCCTCCGCGGTGAAGTGCTGACCGTCTTCCTGACGGGCGCGAACCGCGACCCGGTCGTCTTCTCCGACCCCGATCGCTTCGCTGTCCACCGCGAGAATGCCCGACTCCAACTGGCCTTCGCACACGGCCCACGCTACTGCCTAGCCGCGCACGAAGACCCGCATCGCTTTCCGGCGTCTGCTCGAACGCCTTCCCGCCTGCGTCTCGGCAACGTCCCATCGGAAGCACCGGGTTCATGATGAGGGTGGCCGGTCAGGTCGGGCGCAGGCCGCCCAGTGTCTCTTCGGCGCCGGTGGCTTCGAGATGGACGCAGGCCAGTCGCAGGTGGGGCAGCTCGGCCAGGAGGGCGTTGTAGAACTCTGCGCCCGTCCGATCGCCCGCAGCCGACTGCCGGCGCCTGCCGCACCATGTCGGCGAGCGAGGGGGCCGAACCGTTGGAGCATGCTCCGTAGTAGCGAACTCGCGTCGGCGTACCCAGGTGCGGCTCGGTCAGCATCAGTCCCGCGGGGCGGCCAGAGCTCCCGTGCGTACGCGGTCGTATCGGCAATGCTTCACGGCTGAAGTAGCCGGATATGAACGATCAAATTTCCGGTGACGGCGGAAGCGGTGCAGAACGGTCGGGACGGTCTTGAATGGGCGTGGGAAGGTCAGTTGGAGTGTGCACATTCCCTCCCCAGGGGTTGACGGGACGCTCTCTCGCGGCCATCTTGAACGATCAAATCTGGGTTTTGGTCGTCGACGAGCCGCCGCCGGGAGCCGTGTTGTGGTGCGGTCCGCGACCTGCCGGTGAACAGCGAGGAGGCCACGGTGAGTTCGTTGCGGATGGTGTTGGGTGTGGGACGGACACCCCCGGGCTCCGGGGGAGCGGGACCGCGGCGGCGGGCCGTGGCGGCGATTGCCGCAGTGGTGTGCGCGTCGGTGCTCGCCGGATGCGGCGACTCGGGCTCCTCCGACTCCAAGGGCGGCCCAAAGAAGTCGAACGACCGCGGCCCGATCACCCTCGCCACCGGCAAGGACACCACCGGCACCCTGCAAGGGCAGCTGGACCGCTGGAACCAACAGCACCCCGCCGAGAAGGTCACCCTCGTCGAACTGCCGGAGAGCGCGGACCAACAGCGCCAGCAGTTCATCCAGAACGCCCAGACTAAGTCGGACGCCTACACCGTGCTCAACCTCGACCCGATCTGGGTGGCCGAGTTCGCGGCCAACCAGTGGATCGACGAACTGCCCGCCAAGGACTTCCCGCTCGACAAGATGATCCCCGCCGTCGTGAAGACCGGGAACTACTTCGGCAGGCAGTACGCGATCCCGTTCAACACCAACGCCGGGCTGCTCTTCTACCGCAAGGACCTGCTCGGCAAGATCGGTGCCAAGCCGCCCACCACCTGGGCCGAGATGAAGCAGGACTGCGCGAAGGCCCGTCAGCTCCCTGAAGGCAAGGGCATCGACTGCTACGCCGGCCAGTTCGACAAGTACGAGGGGCTCACCGTCAACTTCTCCGAGGCCGTGGCCTCCGCGGGCGGCAGCGTCGTCGACGCCAAGGGCAAGGCGACGGTCGACACCGACGCCGCCAAGAAGGGCCTGCAGTTCCTCGTCGACGGCTTCAAGGACGGCTCCATTCCCAAGCAGGCCGCCACCTACGAGGAGGAGGACGGCCGACGCGCCTTCCAGGCAGGCAACCTGCTCTTCCACCGGCAGTGGCCGTACCAGTGGACGCTTGCCAACGCCAAGGACGGCTCCAGCAAGGTGGCCGGAAAGTTCGGCGTCGCCACGCTGCCGGGTCTCGACGGGCCCGGCAAGTCGAGCCTCGGCGGACTCGACCTCGCGATCAGCAAGTTCGCCAAGCACAAGGCGACCGCGCTCGACTTCATCAAGTTCTTCTCCAACGAGGAGAACGCCCGCACCAACCTGAAGGTCACCTCGGCGGCCCCGCCGTACACCGACCTCTACGACGACCCGGCCCTGCGCAAGCAGTTCCCGTACCTGGACACGCTGAAGCAGTCACTGGCCACGGCGACACCCCGGCCGGTCGTGGTGCACTACGGCGACGCCACGGCCGCCATCCAGGAGAGCGCCGCGGCCGCGCTGAACGGCTCGAAGTCCGTCGACGCAGCCCTCGCCGACATGCAGAAGAACCTCTCCGCGGCGATCGCCGAGAAATAGGCGGGTCCCGCTCATGTCCGTACTCGCCCAGACGCCGGGGCGCACGGCCCCGGCGTCCCGGCCCCCGCGCACCTCGCGCCGGGCCGGGACCGGCCGCCTGGCTGCGGCACTGCTCTCGCCGACGCTGCTGGTCCTCGCCCTGGTCATCGGCTACCCGGTGATAGCCGCTCTGCGGCTGTCGTTCCAGGTGTCCACCGAGGGCATTGATCCGCACACCGGTTTCGTCGCGACCACCAGTCACTACGGAACCGGCAACTACGCCGCTGTCTTCACTGACGACCGGCTGCTGCGACCCTGGTGGAACACCACGTCGTTCGCCCTGGCCTCGGTCACCCTCGAAGTCCTCATCGGCGTGTTCATGGCCCTGGTGATGCACCGTGCCTTCCGCGGCCGCGCGCTCGTCCGCGCCGCCGTCCTCGTGCCCTGGGCCATCCCCACCGCGATCTCAGGCATGCTCTGGAAGTGGATCTTCAACAGCCAGGGTGTCGCCAACGAACTCCTCGGCACCCAAGTGCTGTGGAGCAGCGAGGGGTTCCACGCCTGGCTGTCCGTGGTCGTCGCCGACACTTGGAAGACCGCGCCGTTCATCGGCCTGCTCGTCCTCGCCGGACTGCAGATCATCCCCGGCGAGTTGTACGAGGCGGCCCGCGTCGACGGCGCCTCTGCGTTGCGTGTCTTCTGGCGGATCACCCTGCCCCTGGTCCGCCCGGCCCTCGTGGTCGCCGTTCTGTTCCGCCTCCTGGATGTACTGCGCATGTTCGACCTGCCGTACGTCCTGGTGGGGCCGCGCAAGCACTCGGTCGAGACGCTGTCGATGATCGCCTTCAACGAGATGACCAATCTGCGCTTCGGCTCGGCCGCCGCGTACGCGGCCGTCCTCTTCGTCTACATCGCCGTCGTCGCCCTCGCGTTCGTGAAGCTGTTCGGCGCCGATCTGCTCGGCCGGGGCACCAGGAGTGAGCCATGAGCATGCTGTCTCTCACACGACTTTCGCGGCGCGGGGCGACCGGGGGCGGACGGGGCGCGGCCTGGGCCCGGCGGCTCGGCATCGCCGCGATCGTCGCTTACTGCGTCGCGCCGTTCTACTGGATGGTGGTCTCCAGCCTGCGCAGGCCGGCCGACCAGTTCTCGAACGCGCCGCTGCCCGCCCCGGTCACCTTCGACAACTACACGGCGGCCTTCGACCCGCACAACGGATTCGGCCGGGCCCTCGTCAACAGCCTCGTCGTCGCCGGCGTCACCACCGCGGCCACGCTGATCGTCGGCATCTTCGCCGGATACGCCCTGGCACGGCTACACTTCCGCGGCAAGACACTGATCCTGACACTGATCATCGCAGCGTCGATGTTCCCGCCGATCATCCTGGTGGTCCCGCTGCTGCGGCTCTTCACGGACGCCGGCTGGATCAACACCTACCAGGCGATGATCGTCCCGAGCATGAGCTTCGCCCTGCCGCTGGCCGTGTGGAACCTCACGGCGTTCTTCCGCCAGATGCCCGCCGAGTTGGAAAAGGCCGCGCAGGTCGACGGCTGCACACCGGCGCAGGCGTTTCGCAAGGTCGTGCTCCCGCTCGCCGCGCCGGGCGTCTTCACCACGGCCATCCTCGTTTTCATCAGTGCCTGGAACGAATTCCTCATTGCCGTCAGCGTGGTGAACGACCGTCACATGATGACGGCCAACGTGATCGTGTCCCTCTTCACCGGGCAGTACAAGTACGACCAGCCGTTTGGCACACAGATGGCCGCGGGGGTTGTGGTGACCCTTCCGCTCGTCGTGGCCGTGCTGTTCTTCCAGCGGCGGATCGTCGACGGCCTCACGGCAGGAGGGCTCAAGTAGGTGAGCGACCCGACCAGGGGCGGCCCCGCCCCGGCCGTCGACGCATGGGTGCTGGCCACGGACGATCCTCTCCGAGCCTCCGGCCGCGGGGACCCCCGCCTCGCTGCGCTCGTCGGCTACCACCCCGCCTTCACCGGCAACGGCCGTTTCGCCGCACGCGTCCCGGCGGCCGGCAACGGCTTCGCCGAGGCTCCCGTGCGCACCCAGTTCCACGTGGCCGGCCTCTACACCGGCCGTAACGGCACCTGGTCCCGCAAGGCGTCCCTGCCGGCGTGGTCCACGCTCGACGTGAGCGACGGCAGCGGTTCGTTCAACGCCGCATTCACCTGTCCAACCGGCGCGCGCGAGACCGCACCAGACGAGGGCGAGCGGCTGGTCGGCGGCGACTGGGCCCCGGTGACCAGCCCCCGCGCCGGGGTGGCCCGCGGCATCGAGCGGTATCGGCAGTGCCTCGACCTGCGCACCGGGGCGATCATCACCGAGGCCCGCTGGACCTCCCCGGCGGGCCGGGTCACCGACGTGCGCTACGAGGTGTTCACCGATCGGTCCAGGCCGTACGTAGCCGTCGTGAGCGTGACGGTCACGCCGCACTGGGAGGGCGAGCTCGTCGTCACCGACGCGCTGGACGAACGTGCCGCGTTGCGCACCCGGGCCGTGGAGCGGGGCGCGGGCCGCGGGCGGATCTGGGCGCTGGTGGAAGCCGAGGGCAGCGGCGTCACGGCCGCGCTCGTCTCCGTCCTGCATGGGCCGGGCAGCCGGGGCGGACCCGGCTACGACGAGCCCGTCCCGGCGCTGGACGGCACCGCGGCGCAGACGATCCCCGTCCGCACCTCCCCGGGACGCCCCCTGACGTTCACCAAGTACGTGTCCGTGGCCACCTCCCACACCGCGGACGAGCCGCTGAGCACAGCCCGGGCCCACGCCGATGAGGCCGCCCGCGAGGGACACGCGCAGCTTGCCGACGACAACCGGCGCGCCTGGCAACGCGAATGGGAGGGCGACATCGTCATACGCGGCGACGCCCTGCTGCAACGCCGCGTGCGGGCCGCGAAGTTCTACCTCCTCACCAGCATGCACGAGGACTCCCCCTGGTCGCCCTCGCCCTCCGGACTGTCCAGTGACGGCTACAACGGCCACGTCTTCTGGGACACCGAGACCTGGATCTGGCCCGCCTTGCTCGCCCAGCATCCGCACATCGCGCGCAGCGTTCTCGACTACCGGGTCGCCCGGCTCGACGCGGCCCGCGCCGCCGCGGACGCCGGAGGCCACCGGGGTGCCCGCTTCCCCTGGGAGAGCGGACTCACCGGTGACGAGGACACCCCCGAGTGGGCGCCCTTCGGCCGCCTCGAACAGCACGTCAGCGCCGATGTGGCCCTGGCCTTCTGGCAATACTGGCTCGCCACCGGCGACAAGCAGTGGCTCCGTACCGCGGGACTGCCCGTGCTGAGCGCGGTCGCGGACTTCTGGGCGAGCCGCGTCACCACCGACGCCGACGGCCGCTGCCACATCAACGGCGTGATCCCGCCGGACGAGTACGCGGTCGGACCACACGACGACTCCGTCTACACCAACGTCGCCGCCCGCGACACCCTGCGCTTCGCCGCCCGCGCCGCCGAGGCCCTCGGCAAGAGCGCCGACCCGCGATGGGCCGAGACCGCGGACCGCATCGTCGTCCCCTTCGACGAAGCACGCGGCACACACCCGGAGTTCGCCGGGTACGACGGCCAAATGATCAAGCAGGCCGACGTGGTGATGCTCGCCTACCCGTGGGAGAACCCGCAGCCCCCCGAGGTCACGCGTGCCGACCTGGAGTACTACGCACCCCGTACGCACGAGGACGGGCCGTCGATGACGGACTCCGTCCACTCCATCGTCCATGCCGAACTCGGCGACGCCAAGGCGGCCTTCGAGTACACCCGGCGCAGTGTCGAACCGTTCGTCAGACCGCCCTTCGAGCAGTTCGCCGAGGCCCGCGCCGGGGGTGCCTTCACCTTCCTGACCGGCCACGGCGGCTTCCTGCAGGAGTTCCTGTACGGCTACTCGGGGCTGCGTTGGCGCACCGACCGGGTCGTCCTCGCGCCGATCCTGCCCGGCCCGCTGGAAGGTATCACCCTGAAGCGGCTCCGCTGGCGGGGCCGCGTCTTCGACGTGGACATCCGGCACGACGGCACGACCGTGCGGCTCCACACGGGCGAACCGCTCCCGGTGGAGACGGCGGGCACGGTGCGCCAGGTACCGGCTGGGGGAGAGGTCACGGTGGCCACACGGACCTCTGCGCCGCACCGTTGAAGACGTGCCGCCGCACGCGTCGGGCCGCTGATAGGACTCCGTCAGGTCTTCCGGTCGGGCATCTTCGGGATCAAGGTGGGTTGGGTGGATGCCCATGAAGTGAACCGTGTTCGGGTGACGTCGGCGTTATTCGTCGCTGATGTGTTCGCCTCGGTGCCGCGGCAAGGACCATCGGGCCAGGGGCGACTGCTACCTGCGGGGACTGATGCTGGACGGCCGCCGCAAGTCCATCCAGGCCATGGCCTCGCGGCTGACGGACGGCAACGAGCAGAGCCTGCAGCAGTTCGGTACCCAAGGACGGCAGAACGTCGGTCGCCGTGGCTCCGCAGTACTGCGGAGCCTTGGGTGAACGCGCCAACTGCCAGGTCGCGGTCAGCGTCCACGCCGCTCGTCAGCCGGTGTCGGCGGCGAGGGTGAACGGCGCGGTGTTGTTGTGCAACTGCGGGTCGAAGTCGCTGATCCGCGGCCCCTCAAGTCCGTTGTCGGGGAGGGTGACCGATCCGGGGGCGTTGGCGGGATCCACGCTGTCGATCCGCAGGGTGAAGGTGAAGGTGTTCCGGCCCTTCTCCCAGAGGTAGATCGGCGTCTGGCACACATAGTGCCCGGTGTCCACGGGCTCCGCGGTCCCGTCGTCGTCGCCGGTCCACGGGATGTGGCAGGTGTCCGGCTTGGCGACGGCGGTCGTGCCTTCGGGAAGCTGCACCTCGACCGGCGCGACCTGGGCACCCGCCCCGAGCGAGGCGACCCAGGCAGGCCCGTTGTTCTTCACCCCGACGGTGGCGGTGACGGTGTCACCGGGCTTCCCCGACACCTCGTCGCCGAGCGCGATCAGATCGGCGGTGTTGGCGACGTTGATCTGGGTGACGCGGTAGTTGTCCTCCTCGCCAAGGTCCGGAGCCAGGGCCGTGGCCTTCAACGGGGCAGCCATCGGCTCCAGGGCGAGGTCGGCGCCGGAGCCGGGGACGAACTCACCGAAGCGCAGCGCTTGTTGGTACGCCTCGTCGGAGTACGGCTGGACGGCGTAGTCGAACCGCTCGTACAGGGCGGCGCGGGTGGTCCGTACCGCGGCGGCGTCCGACAGGTCGTAGGTGGTACCGGGCACGACCGGCTGGTCGATGACGCACACCACGGCGGCCATCGTCGGGTTCGTGACCGGGTCGGCGTCGTCGTACTGGCAGTTCCCGTACCGGTTCTTGAGTGCGAGCCCGTGCGAGACGAAGAAGGTGAGAAGGGTGCGGTCGACGGGCTGGTTGCCGAAGTTGCTGAGCCGGACCGGCTGGGCGATGTCCGTACGCGGCGCCACGCCGTCGAGATAGGGCACCTGGTTGAGCGACAGATCGGGCCCGTCGCCGATCGTGACGGGCACCTCCGTCATGTCTGAGTTGAGTTGCCCGAAGCTGCTGTCGGCGGTCGCCGACAGGCGCAGGGTCCCGGAGGCGCCGACGACGGCGTCCGCCTTGGCACGCAGCCGGATCTCGGCGACGCTCCTGTACGACCACCCTACGGGTATTGCCCCGAAGTCACAGACGGCAGTGAGCGGTGCCGTGCTGTCCGGAGTACAGGTGTCGGGCCATGCCACCTCGGCCACGTCCGCCAGACCGCTTGCGTCAACGGTGAGATGACCGCCGGTGACGATGTTGTCCGCGTTGTAGTGCTGGAGCCGCACTTCGAAGGTCCGCTGGATTGCGTTGCCGCTCTCACTGTCGGCGACGGGCAGCGGAAGTTCGTACGGGCTGTCGATGAAAAGACTGTCGGTCTGCTCGTCGGCGACGGCCGAACCGGCGCTGCCCGCGATCAGGGCGGCGGCGCCCAACACAGCGACGAGAGCGAGCCATCGGCGACGGCGTGCGTACTGACCCTGAATTGTCCGCATAGTGATATGCCCCTCCCCGATTCTTCCTGCGTACGTGCCCGGGTGGCCCGGACACGAGTTCTGACTGCGAGGTACCGCCAGGTCCGGTGGGACGGGAGAACGGGCCCCCGGCCCATGGGCGGGCGGCGTTGCTGTGAAGCTGTGGCGCGGCGGCTACGGGGCGAGGGTCTCGCCGAGGCGGGCGTCCGGGGACGGGGCATGGAGTTTGGCGCCGTTGAACCACCACGAGCCGCTGGTGGCCAGGCCGCTGCTGGTCCCGGAGAAGACCCAGGCGCCGCCGTCGTTCGTGTCCTCACCGGGGGCGCCGACGACCAGGCCGGCCCTGCGGTCCCGGTTGGCGTCGATGAGGCGGAGGGCGCTGCCGAACTGGTCGGCCTTCTCGGCGGTGCCGGGAACGGACGAGAGGTCCTGGCTGAGGGTCTTGGCGCCGGTTGTGGTCAGGCCGGTGGCCGTGCCGCGCATGACCCACACGGTGCCTGCGTCTTCGGCGTGCACCCTGTTGCCCGGGGCGCCGATCGCGGCGTCGGCGTATCCGTCGCCGTTGATGTCACCGACGCTGACGGCTGCGCCGAAGTAGTCGCCTCTGATGTCCGTGCCCGGAACGCCGGGGGAGTTCTGGGTCCAGCGCTGGTGTGAGGCGGATCCCGGGGCGCCCGGACCGTCGGGTCCGCCGAGGACGACGTCGACGCTGCCGCCGTCGAGCAGGACCTCATTGAGGTCGTCGCTGTCGGCGGGGGAGCCCATGACGAGGTCGGCGTAGCCGTCCCTGTTGATGTCACCTGAGGC
The DNA here is from genome assembly GCF_042889305.1 of Streptomyces sp. NPDC002619. Classification (NCBI taxonomy): domain Bacteria; kingdom Bacillati; phylum Actinomycetota; class Actinomycetes; order Kitasatosporales; family Streptomycetaceae; genus Streptomyces; species Streptomyces sp. NPDC002619. The sequence goes on from NZ_JBIAQV010000040.1 coordinate 9,268, forward strand.
GCCGATCGGGCCACCGGGGACGTAGCGGCCGTACTTCAGCCCGTCGGGGCCTCCAGGAAAGTAAGTGGCCGAGCCGTGCGTTTCTACAGGGTAGAGCCACTCGTCAATGGTGGCGATGCCGAGGAGGACAAGGTCGTCGGCACCGTCCTTGTTGTAGTCGCCCGAGGTGAGGCCGGCGGGCGTGGAGACGTTGTGGCGCCAGGACAGAGCGGCGGCCTCGGACGCGTGCCGGACCCCGCCTGCGGCGTTGAAACCGTATGTACGTATGTCCTTCCAGTGGAGAACGGCCAGCTCGGTGCCGGATCCGTTGAACCGGCCGGTCGCCAGGCCCATCCCGAAGCGGTCGCCCGCCACAGGGCTGCCGTCTGTCAGCCACAGGCTGTCGGCGCCGTGCAGCCCGGTCCTGGAGCCAAACAGCACCGTCGCCGCACCCGCGTCGGCCGCGGTGCCGACGTCCTTGCCGGGGATTCCGATGACGAGATCGGCATAGCCGTCGCCGTCCAGGTCACCGGAAGCGGTTGCCTTGCCGAAGTTGTCGTTGACCTGGGCGAGACCTTGTATGCCGGGGGTGCTGAGGCTGAACGTCGCCCGCCGGGAGGCGGAGATGCCGCCCGGGGAGCCGTACAGGACGGCGACATACCCGGCGCCCTTCTTGGCGCTGACGGTGCCGCCGGGAGCGGAGACGACGAGGTCGGGGTAGCCGTCGCCGTTGAAGTCGTCGTGGGCCACGGCCGCGGGCGCGGCTGTGGCGGGCGATGTCGTCGCGGTGATCGTGGCGCCGATCGCCAGCAGCACGACCGCGGCGGATATCCGACTTCTTCTGGTGAGTCGCTTACTGCGCACGTGACGGCTCCTGAGCTGATTGGTCCGGTTCCCCGCGACGTACTCGGTCGACCAGCTGACCGCGACGCGCTTGCCCGGGACGATGGGGCGGACGTGCCTTTTCACCCGCGAGAGTTGTTGGTGCACATCGGCTCTGCGTGCTGCCTGCCGACGAGCCGGAAAACTACCCATCTCGCGGCAACGGCCTTCGCAGTGAAATGACTCGGTGGTTTTCTCCAGCATCGGCGGACGCGGATCGCCTGTCGTTGTCCGTCAGCGCCGTGCAGTTGACGATGCGGGCCGACCGGTTCGTGCAACTGCCATGAGCTGGTGCCGATTTGGAGATTCCGTCCGGGCGGCGGCCTGCGAGTGACAGCTCGATGGAGTGCGGGCAGCCCGCGGAGGCGGGGGCTCGGGGGACGGCCCACCCTGAACGGACGCGGTGGCTTCGCGCGGCAAAACGCCGGCCACGACAGTTTGACCCGTGTAATCCCGGCCGCGGTGGCGTCCGGCGCGGCCCGACCTGTTCATCGCCGCCCGCATCGCCGCCGACCAAGCCCACGAGCAGCAACTCGCCTCAGGTCAGGCCGCAGTTGCCGATGACTTGCACGGCGCCCAGCCCATGGCGAACGCCGACCGGGCTGCGGTCAGCAAGATCCCGGGCGTTCTGGCCACCGACACGCACGTCGCCTTCCGCACGTACTCCCAGCACGACCTGGAGGCTGCGTTCGCGATCGGGCTCGACAACTAGACCATTACGTCCAAAGCGGTGACGCCCTTGGCGGTGGCCACGTAGACGCGGTCGCCGCGGACCACCGGGTGGTGGGTGTCGACCTGCGGGTACTCGAAGGCCACCCGGCTCCGCAGCCTGCCGCGCCTGTCCACCACGTGCAGCGTCGAGTCCAGGCAGGTGTAGGCGAACGCTCCCTGGACCGTCGGATCGCTGCGGCTCTGCCCGGTGCCGCCGCCGGTGACGTTCCACACCGTCGACCCGTCGCGCGGGCTGAGGGCCGTCAGCTGCCCCTCGTTTGTGGTGACGGCGACCGCACCGAATGCCACGGACGTGAAGTAGCGGCTGCCGCCCACGTCCCTGTTGTCGACACTCCACTTCGGCCTGCCGTCCAGTGTGATCCCCCGCAGCCCGCGGTCGCCGGCGGAACCGAGGACCAGCGTCCCGTCGACGGCCTCGGCCCGCCCGGGGGCGGCGCTGATCCGCACGGACCACATGCGGTTCCCGGTTCTGACGTCCAGGGCCTCCACCGCGTCCCCGAAGGTGCTGACGTAGACGTTGTCGTCCACGACCGCCGGCTCGCTGGTGGGGGCCGGCCCGGACGCCGTCTGCCAGCGCACGCTCCCGTCCGCCCCGTACGCCCGTAGGCTGCCCCACGGAACCTGGCACGGAAGATGCGGTCCTCGGCGTACTCGGCCCGCACCACCTTGACGGCCAGCCTGACGCCCGCGCGTGCCTCGGCGAGATAGACCTCGCCCATCCCGCCCCCGCCGAGCCTGCCCATGACCTCGTACGGCCCGATCCGCCGCGGATCCGCCTCGCGCAGCTCCTGCAACTTCTCGCTCCCCCTGTCGCCCGTTGGGCCGCCGAGAGGAGCGTATACGCTCCGGGACCTCAGTGGATCAGTCCGTCCGCACGCAACGACCGCCCTCCGTACGCGGGCAGGCCAGGCTTCCTGCTTCGTCGCGCTGTGCGAAGTTCCAGCTGGTGACAGGGGTCTGCGGTGAGTGTGCTGGAACTCCCTTAGTACCCCGAGCTGTTCGGTCGGCGCGAGCAAACCGCACCGCGGAGGGGCCACTGCCGGCGAGGCCCGCCACGGCGAGCCCTTGCAGGGCGGTGCCGCACGCCGAGAACGGGGTGATGCCTCTGGCTCTCGTTCTCACAAATGACCGTTTGTGAGAGATCCGAACGGGAACCGGCGCTACCGCCAGCCGCGGTTCCGTTGTTCCCCGAGTCCGGACACACCACCCCTGGCCCCGCACCTGGAGAACTCCAGGTGCGGGCGGTGCTGGTGCCCATTTTCATCGGGAGCGCGAAGTGCCGCCGGGTCTGTGTCACGCGGGCCACACCGGTGCCCGCTTGTCGAGGAAGGAGGCGACGCCTTCCCGAGCTGCCGGGGACTGGGAGGAGACGGCCATGACCTCACCGGCGATCTCGTAGGCATCGGCCTCCGGGCGGTCCAGCTGAGCGTAGAGGGTCTGTTTGCCCAGCGCCTTGCTGGCCGGGCTGCCGCGGGTGGCGCGGGCGAGTAGTTCTTCCACCGCGGTGTCCAGCTCCCTGTCGGGAACCACTCGATTGATCAGCCCCCAATCGGCGGCGGTACGCGCATTGATCACGTCGCCGGTCAGGGCCATCTCCATGAGCCTCTTGCGCCCGACCGAGCGGGCCACCGCAACGGCGGGCGTATGGCAGAACCAGCCTCCCTTGCCCCCGGGGAGAGCGAACCCGGCAGACTCGCCGGCCACCGCCAGGTCGCAGGTCGCCACCAGTTGGCATCCGGCGGCTACGGCCAGTGCGTGCACCCTGGCCACCACTATCTGCGGCACGGACTGGATCAGCCGCATCACCCCGGTGCACAGCTCCAGCAGTTCTCGCACGTCGTCGGTGTCCGCACCGATGACGTCGGCGAAGTCGTGCCCCGAGCAGAAGACCGGGCCATTTCCTGCCAGTACGATGCCCGTCGCCGGGGAATCAGACACCTCGGTAAGGGCCTTGTGCAGTTCCCGCAGCATGCTCCAGCTCAGGGCATTCCTGCGTTCGGGGTGGTTCAGGGTGACCCAAGCGGACGGTCCTCGGGCCGCCACGGTCAGGTGTTCGTACGCGGCCATGTCCTCACCCTACGCCGGAGTAGCGGGCCGTGCTTCGGCCCGCCTCCCTCCTGCGAGGAGCGGGGATCTCACCTTCCGGTGGGTCGCGCGGTCGCCCGGCCGGCAGGGTCTTGCGAATCCCGCGGGGCGTCTGGGCCGGCAGTGCCATGGCAGGCCCATGTGGGCGGGTCGAAGGCCTTGTGCCGCGCCGAAGACCCTCGAGTCCGGCGAGGACGCCTTTGATCATCGCCGAGCGAGTGCCGCACCTGCCCGGCCGCGGCTTGGCGAGCCTCGGTTGCGGCAGTGTCCACCACCGAGAGATCCTCAACAGCGTGGGGCCGTCACCTGGGTGTGAGGAGCTCTGGTGCCGGATGCCGCTGCCGCAACGCAGACGTCCATGGGGCTTGGAGCGCGCCGGCGCAGCACACGTGCCGGTGGTACTGCCGGGCCGGCGGCGACGCCCTGGTGCGGCCCGTTCGACTCCGGGCCCGGGGAAGACCGGATCGCCCGGCGATGACGACGCGTCCGGCACCGCGCACCTGAGCTGCCGATTCACCGGCGACTGCCACTGCTGGGTGTGAGATGCCGGCGGCTCGGTATCCAGCAGGCGCTTTGCAGAGTGCGTGCCCCTGAGAGCCGCCGTGCGGACGTCGATGCGCCGCGCATGTCGCGCAACGACTGGATCCGCATCAAAGCCGGGGACAGGAGCTGACCGTGAATGACACCACCTCCACGAGCGTGCTCATCGTCGGCGCCGGCCCGTTCAGCCTGTCCGCGGCCGCGCTCGCCCAAGAACATGGCATCGACACGTTCACGGTCGGCCGGCCGATGGGCTTCTGGCGCGAGCACATGCCCGACGGGCTGCTGCTGCGCTCAGGCCACGACTGGCACCTGGATGCCACCGGGGAGCACACTCTGCGGGCTTTCCTGGACGAGCAGCGCCTCGCCGCTGATGACGTCGACCCGATACCCGTCACCTTGTTCCTCGGCTACGCCGACTGGTTCTGCCATGCCAAGCACATAACGGTCCAGGAAGAGCTGGTCACCGCCATCACCCGGCACGACGGCGGATTCGAGGCCGAACTCTCCGGAGGCGGACGCGTGCGCAGCGACGTAGTAATCGCCGGCCCCGGCATCGGCTATTTCGGGCAACTGCCGGGCTGGGCTGCCGAGGTGCCGCCTGGTCGCGCCGCCCACAGCAGTGAGCTGGTCCGTTTCGACACCCTGTCGGGACGGCGCGTCCTGATCATTGGAGGCCGGCAGAGCGCGTACGAATGGGCGGCGCTGATCAGTGAGCACGGTGCGGAGCGAATCGATGTCGTGCATCGTCATCCCGCGCCCCGCTTCGCACCTGTGAGCTGGGAGTTCTTTGACGAGCATGTCGAGAGCACGCTACGGGTGGCAGGCTGGTGGCGCCGGCTGACGGCCGCGGAGCGAGAGGCGGTCCTCGCGCGGTGCTGGCAGGCCGGCCGGGCGACGCTGGAGCCATGGCTGCCGCCGCGTCTTGCCCCCTCCGTCGTCCATGTGTGGCCGCAGTGCCACGTGGTCCACGTGGACGGCGGCGCAAGCGGCAACGGCCTGCAGATCACCCTGTCGAACACCGAGACTCTGACGGCCGACCAGATAGTGTTCGCCACCGGGTACGCGCCTGACCTCGGACGCGTCCCCTACCTGGCCGGCCTGCTCGACCAGATCGCCACCCGCAACGGCTTCCCGGTGCTCGACGAGGGCTTCCAGACCACCGTTCCCGGCCTCTACCTCACCGGGTTCGCGGCCACTCGGGACTTCGGCCCCTTCTTCGGCTTCGTCAAGGCCGCACCGGCCTCCTCCATCATGCTCCTGCGGGCGCTCCAGTCACGCTGGAGCTGATGACACGCCCCTGGTGTCTTGGCGGTCGTTTCCGCGGCAGGAGGACATGCGCCCCTGCCCGCGAGGTGGCCGGAGAGCCGGCTACGCGGTGAGGCGCGGGTAGTCCAGATTGAAGCCGCCGATTTCACCGTGGACAGTGATCGCCTGTTGCCCGGCCGGGAGGCGTCGGGTACGTGCACCGACTGGTACGTCCCCCAGCCGCCCGCGACGGCGGCGCAGCCAGGTGTCTTGATCGCTCACGTGCCCCTCACGCGTGAAACCTGATCAGGAACAGGTAAGAGCGGGCACCTAGCGAGACTGGGCGCCCGCTCCTTGTTTTGGTATCCGCCCTGGTCAGCGCTTGATCCCTGCTGATCTTCGGCGAGCGCCCCCGGCAGGATTCGAACCTGAGCAACGGTTCCGGAGCCCAGGTGATAGGCAGAGGCCTACAGGCGCCTGACCTGCGAGGGAGGGGAAGTCGGAGGCTCGGCAGAGCGAGATCATTACTCCCGATCACGTGGCGGGCCGCCGGGCGGCCGCTCCGGCCCGTATGGTCGAAGCATGATCTCGGGCAGCAGCGGGGGCCCGGACGGCCGCGGCACAGAGTTCACGGCGGAGGGCATGGTGCCCGTTCTGCAGCGGCAACGGGTCGAAGTATGCAACCCCAGAGACTCAGCTTCCTCAAGCCAGTGCAAGCGGCGTAGAAGATCAGCCAGCGGTTGCGTCCAAGGAAGTGGTGTACGGGTTCGACCTGATCCGGGGGTTTGCTCCGGCGTCGGGGTGAGGACCGCATAGACGAACGGCCACCGGCTGATCTTCGAGGTGTCGAAGCTCGAAGGAGATCAGCACGATGACCGCTCCAGACAGTGTGCCCCTGCACGCCCTCGCCGAGGACAACCTCGCCGCGGCGAGTCCCGATCTGCTCCGCGCATTGGACAGCGTCGGTGTCGGGTTGTCGGCCCGGAGGGCGTGTCTGGGCATTGTCGGCAGTCACCGATACAGGTTCGGTGACAGCCGGACTGAGGCCTGTCCGGCGAATCGTTCAGTCGGCCGCTGGTCATCCGTGGACCAAGGGATCCGAGACGGCATCCGCGCACGGTTGCGGCTCAGTAAGATCCACCGCATGCCCTGGATACGACGCCGTGCGCGCGAAGCCCAGCCGCCTGAGGAGCGCCTGCCCGACCTTGAGTTCCTCGCCCTTGTGAAAGCGAGCCTTGAGGAGTACGCGCCCGGTGTGACGCGGGGCACCGAACTCAAGGGCAATTCGCTGAGCAGCCCGCACGGATGGGCGGTGGGCGTGGCGCCGCCCCACCATGGGGGCGGCCGCCATTACGACCTTGTCGCGGTGCCGGACGTGAGTGTCCAGCCGGATGTGCCTTGTTTCATGGACTGTGTCGTGGCGATGTCCGGCGATCCCCGCAAGGCGGCCGATGCGTGGGTGCAGACGGCGGGCGCGTGCATGCTTGAACTCCTCGACCGGCGCGGGCGCTTCGCGGACCACGCGGGCCCCGATCACCAGCGCGGCGTTCCCGGCTGGCACTCGATCATCTCCGGCGCGGTCGGCTTCGGGCTCGACGCCGCCGAGAACCAGCGTCTGCAGAGTGCTCTGCTCGACGCGAACGTGCTGCACCGCATCGCGGGCACCTTCACCGCCGACCTGGAATCGCCGTTCTTCAACGGGGTCAAGGTCTTCTACGGTGGTCGACCCGGCGCGATGGAGGTTGAGATCCGGGTCAACGGGGAGCGCCACGAAACCGCCTCGGCCGCGATGGCGATGTTGGACCTGCCCGAGCCGAGGGTGTTCACGGCTGTTCGTCACTACGCGCTGTTGCTCCCGGCGCCGGCTGACGGTGGGGAGCCGAGTTACTCCCCTCGGCCCGCCTCGACGCCCTGATGACCGAGCGACTCGACAACTGCCGTGCGGACACTGCGCTCGGCTTCGAGTAGGCCGCCCGGCGGGTTGGGCGCAGCAGTCGGAAGCTTCCCGCAGAGGCGGCACCCGGCCGACAGGCTGTCGGGTGTCGAGGGAGCCGCCCCTGTCGGATGTGAACTGGCGACCGTCGCCTTACAAGTGATGGCACTGCGGAATCGATCACGGCCGACGGTATGCGACCAGGTCGTTGCCGGGGAGGGGTCTCTGGGCCAGGCTGTTAGAGACGAAGAGAGCGGGGGTCCAAATCGGCCGGGGTCGAGCCCTGCAGCGGCGTGGAGCTCGCCCGGACGACCAACTCGGGTGCCAGGAGCCGGTGCAGTGGCTCCGCGGGCGGTTCGCCGCCCGCACCGGGACTCCGGCCGGTCAGCCGCAGCACTTCCGCCATGACCAGCCGGCCCACCTCCTCGATCGGCTGACGAACGCTCGACAGATCGAGCGCCGTAGCCGCCGGAGAGTCGTCGAAGCCCACCACAGCGATGTCCCGACCGGGGTACAGCCCGTGGTTGCGCACCGCGTGGAGCGCCCCCACCGCGAGCGTGTCGGTCGCCGCGACGACGGCGGTCGGTGGGCCGGGCTTGTTCAGGAGCTTCGTCATCAGCGTGGTACCGCTCGTTGTCGTGTCGTCGCCCCGTACGTCGAGTCGGTGGCTCCCGGCCAGCAGACCGTGCCGGTCCATGGCGAGCAGCCAGCCGTGCGCCCGCGCATCGCCGACGCTGGACCCCTCGGGCCAGCCCAGGAAGCCGATGCGCCGGTGACCGGCGGCAACCAGGTGGTCGACGGCCGAGGCAGATCCCGCCGCGTTGTCGACGTCGACCCAGCTGTAGCGCTCTGTGCTGGCCGCCGTACGCCCGAAGGCCGTGAACGGCACACCGGCCGCCGCGAGCCGCCCCGGCCGGGGATCGTCCTGCGTGATGTCGTAGAGCACCACACCGCTCACGGCCCCCGCACGCCACAGGGCCGTGCACTGCCCGGTCTCCGCGGCGACATCCGCAGCCGCAAAGAGCAGCACGTGATGGTTGGACTCCTGCCCCGCCTCGGTGAGCGCGTGCAGGAACCGGTCCTGGATGGCGGCCACCGTTTCCGCGTGCACCGGCAGGATGCGACAGCCGATCATGCGGGGCGAACTTGCCCGCAATGAGCGCGCCAAATGGTTGGGGTGGTAGTCGAGGTCGGCGATGGCCCGGGTGACTCGCTCCCGTGTCTCGGCGCGCACGCGGTCCGGTGCGTTGAGCACGTTGGAGACCGTCTGCCGAGACACGCCTGCCGCCTCGGCGACGTCCGAAATGGTCACGGACTGCGCAAGCGAGGGACGTGCCTCGCGGAAACCGGCTGTCACGTTCTCCCCCTCGCCCACGCTGGAACCCTCATTTTTATCGTTCATACGGAAGCTGTCGAGGCCGCAGGGTGAGCTCGGCCAGGACGGCCCCGACCAAGCGGATCAGGGCGGTGCGGTCGGGGAAGATGCCGACCACGTCGGTGCGGCGACTGATTTCCTTGTTCAGGCGTTCTTGCGGGTTGTTGGGATCTGCCGCCAGATCTCGCGCGGGAACGCGGTGAACGCCAGCAGGTCGTGCTGGGCGGCGTCCAGGTGGGCTGCGGCCTTGGGGAACTTGGCTTCCATCGGATAGCTATTTAGCGAGGGGGCCCGTGCTTTCAGGTATGGGGGGAATCGCTTCTCTGGGCTGTTCTGACCTCAACTATGCCCATGGGTCTGCGCGGTTGGCCTCAACTAGATGCATGCCGCGTGTATAGTGATCGTGTGACTGTGACGCGGAAGGTTCGCCGGTACTCCGGCGGTGTGTACGACTTGGGCTTGCACGTGGTGTGGTGCCCGAAGTACCGCCGCCGGGTCCTCGGCGGCCGTGTCGCCGTCCGGTTGCGTGAGCTGATCGAGCAGAAGGCAGCCGAGAAGGGCTGGGAGGTCGTCGCTCTTGAGGTGATGCCCGATCACGTGCACCTGTTCGTCAAGCACGAGCCGAAGGCTTCCGCCTCGTACGTCGCGAACCAGTTCAAGGGCTTCACCTCCCGCGTGCTGCGGGAGGAGTTCCCGCACCTCAAGAGCCGTATGCCCACGCTGTGGTCGTCATCGTTCTTCGTCGCCTCGGTCGGTGCCGTCAGCGCGGACACGGTGGAGAAGTACATCAACACCCAGTGGGAACGCCCCTGGACGAAGGAGCAGAAGGAGCAGGCCGACCGTGCACCGGGTGTATAAATTCCTCCTCCGCCCCACCGTCCGCCAGGCCCAGGCCCTCGGTGAGATGCTCCGGGATCACTGCTCCCTCTACAACGGCGCGTTGCAGGAACGCCGCGACGCCTACCGTCACGCCTCGAAGACGAGCATCACGTACGGGCAGCAGTCCGCGCAGCTCAAGGAGATACGGGCGTTCGACCCGGAGAGGCAGGGCCGCTGGTCGTTCTCGTCGCAGCAGGCCACCTTGCGCCGTCTGGACAAAGCGTTTCAGGCGTTCTTCCGCCGGGTGAAGGCCGCAGAGAAGCCCGGATACCCCAGGTTCCGGGGCGTGAACTGGTTCGACACGGTGGACTTCCCCAGCAACGGGGACGGTTGCCGGTGGGACTCCACCCCGCACGATCCCGTCACCCGCGTCCGGCTGCAAGGCGTCGGGCAGGTCCGCGTCCACCAGCACCGGCCGGTGAAGGGCCGGGTCAGGACGGTGTCCGTCAAGCGCGAGGGGCGACAGTGGTACGTCATCCTCGCCTGCGACAACGTACCCGCCGAGCCACTGCCCGCCACGGGCGCGGTGACCGGCGTCGACATGGGCGTCACCCACTTCCTCACCACCTCCGAGGGCGCCCACGTCGAAAACCCCCGGCACGGCAAGCGCAACGCCGATGCACTCGCCGACGCTCAACGAGCGTTCAAGGCGTTTTTCCGCCAGAAGCGGGAGAACCGCACCGCCAAGCACCGCCGGGCAGTGGAGAAGGTTGCCAAGCTGCACCGCAAGGTGCGCCGTCAGCGTCTCGACCACGCACACAAAGCCGCACTCGTCCTGGTCCGCGACTACGACGAGATCGCGCACGAGCGGCTGAATATCGCGAACATGGTCCGCGCACCCAAGCCGAAGCCCGACCCCGAGGCACCCGGCGCGTTCCTGCCGAACGGCGCCGCTTCAAAGGCCGGGCTCAACCGCAGCATTCTTGACGCGGGTTGGGGGGTGTTCCTGGGCATCCTCACGCAGAAGGCTGAAAGCGCCGCTCGTGTACTGATCTCGGTGGACCCCCGCAACACCTCGCGTACCTGCCCCACATGCGGGCACGTGGACGCAGAGAACCGCGACGGCGAAAAGTTCCAGTGCACCTCATGCGGGCACGTCGACCACGCCGACCGCGTGGGTGCCTGGAACGTCGCGCTCAGGGCCGGGCTGGTCCTTCCCGACGTGGCATAGCCACCGACAGGAGAAGCCCCCCGGACTTATCCGGGGGGAGGAGTCACAGCGTCCAGCCATGTAGTGCTCGCATTCCTCGCGTACGCCGAGGTCAAGCCGTCGATCGGTACGGGACTGCGGGAGTCCGCCGCCGGGATGCGGGGGTTCCGTCGATGTGGTCGATGCTGCCGGGGGAGGGGAGCGAGGTTGATTCTTCCGGAGGTAATCGACGTCGGCGATCTGGGTGTGCGGCCCTTCAGCCGATCACTGACCCGAGTGTGAGGGTGGCGCCAGAGCCTGGAGTGCGGACAGCGCGCCGTTCGCGATCGGAGACGGTGGTGCCGACTCGGGCGGGACCGTGCGGAAGGCGCTCGGGGACATTCCGTAGACCGCGCGGAATCGGCGCGAGAAGTGGTACGCGTCGGCGAAGCCGCACTGGACTGCTATGGCGCGGAGCGAGAGGTTGCTCAGCCACAGCAGTGGCTCGGCCCTCGCCAGGCGGAGCCGTTCGAGCCCTTCCACGGGGCTGACGCCGAGTTGCCGTCGGCAGATGCGGCACAACGTGCTCTCCGAGACTCCGGCCGCCCGCGCCAGTCGCTCCAGGGCGAGCGGCCGGGCGACGCCGTCCGACCAGTGGGCGCGGACCGTGGCCATCATGGCGACCAGCGGTTCCGGGAGCGTGCCCGCGCCGGTCTCGGGGCCGGGGCCGTGCACGAAGGTGAGGAGCAGCAGCCGCAGGGTCTCCTCGGCGTGCCGCTCCCAGGCCGGCGGGCGTGTCGCGCCGAGTGTCAGGAGGTACTGGCAGAGCGCGGCCATCGGGTCGCCCCGTCCCGTAAGGTCCCGGACGATCGGCCAGTCGGTGTCGTCGGCGGTTTCCGCGCCCTGTACGGCGGGGTGCAGCCGGAAGTGCGTGTAGGCGTGCCGGGTGGGCCGGTGGGTGTCCCAGTGGAACGTGTCGCGCATACCGGGGCGTACGAGCAGCAGTGCGCTGGGCGTCAGGGGCACGGTCAGGTCACCGCAGAGCCAGCGGGCGCTGCCGTGCAGCAGCCAGACGAACTCGTACGAACCCGCGTCCCTGGGGCCGAAGACCGACCCGGGCGGGTAGTCGGCGACCGCGGGACCGAGCCGGGCGACGAGCGTGGGGGCGAGGGGCGGGACGAGCTCGGCGCTGTCCGTCATGGCCTCACCTGTCGCAGCCCCCGGACCGGTCGCGCCGCACCCGGGGCGTACGGATGTCGGTGGTGCCTTTGTAGGCGTACGGGTCGTGGCCCGCGATGAGCACGATGTCCCGGAAGTCGGCCTGGGCCATGGGCTCTTCGGCCTCGGGGGGCGCCCAGGGGAGCAGGGACGAGGCGCGCATGTAGTGGTTGACCAGGGCCCGCCGGAAGCCTTGCCCGCTGGTGTTGGGCAGCGACTTGTGCAGCAGATAGCCGTTGAAGAGCAGCACCGATCCGGCGGCGATCTCGACAGGTACGGCGTCGGCCTGGTCGTACGGGAAGTCGTAGGACTCGACCGTGCAGTCGTAACGGGCGTCGTCGTGCTCCCGGTTGGGGTAGATGACGCCGGGCCGGTGCGAACCCGGCAGGACCCACAGGCAGCCGTTGTCGACGGTGGCGTCGTCGAGGGCGAGCCAGGCGGCGGTCAGCGACCGGTCCCGGGTGGGGATGAACATCTCGTCCTGGTGCCATGCCTGGCCCGGCTTGCCCTCGGACTTGACGAACAGCATCGACTGCATCGACTTGATGTCGGGACCGATCACTTCGGTCAGCGGTCCGACGATGGCGGGATGGCGCATGGTGTCGAGCATGAGCGCCGACAGCTTGTGCGGATAGTGCACGCACAGGAATCTACGCACGGTGTCGTCGTCGCTCTCGCCCGCGACAGGCGGCAGCGCCCCCTCGACGAGGCCCCGCTCGCCACGGCAGATCCGCGTGGTCTCCGCTCGCAGCTCCACCACCTCTTCCGGCGTCAGGACGCCCGGCAGCACGGCGTAACCGTCCCGGTCGAAGCGGGACGCGAGGTCGTCGGCAGCGGAGGCGGCAGGGGCCGCGGAGGCTGCCGAGGGGGCGGGCGGCAGGGCGCTCCCTGTGTTCTCCGGGATGGTGCGGAAGGTCATCGAATTCCCTTTCTCACCGGGACGTCGGAATAACGGAATGCGGTCGTCCCGATGCTCCTGAATATCGCGCCCGCGTGCCATGGCTCGCCCGTGCGTCCGGATGGCGAATCCTGTCACGCGGCATGATCAGATCATCTGTCAGAAATGAGCTGGACAAAGGCCGTTCACGACTCTTGACGCGTTTCGTGGCATCCGAGTAGCGTCTTGCGGCACTTGCTAATACGTATTAGTTGGGAGTGCTCATGGCCCCTCCCGAACGGCGTCGACGGTCCACCCAACGGGACATCGCCCGGCGCGCCGGCGTCTCCCAGGCAACGGTGTCGCTGGTGATAAGCGGCGGCGCGGCGAGTAGCCAGATCGCGGAATCGACACGCCGGGCCGTTCTGGCGGCGGCCGAGGAACTGGGCTATGCGGCCAATGTCGCCGCGCGCAGTCTGAAAGGCGGCCGGAACCGGCTGCTCGGGCTCTACACCTTCGAGTCGGTGTTCCCGACCGACCAGCGCGATTTCTACTACCCGTTCCTGCTCGGCGTGGAGGCAGAGGCGGCGCGGCAGGGTTACGACCTGCTGCTGTTCAGTTCCGGCATGGGCGAATCCGGTACTTCGAGGGCCGAGCGGTCGATCTTCGTCGGTGGGGCCAACCGGCTGAAGATTGCGGACGGTTGCGTCCTGCTCGGCAGGAACGTCCGTCGCGAGGAGCTGTCGGCGCTGGTCCGGGAGGACTTCCCCTTTGTCTTCGTCGGACGCCGCGAGGTGGACGACGGTGAACTCTCCTACGTGGCGGCCGATTACGTCTCGGCGACCGCGGCGCTCGTCGCCGAGCTGGCGCGACTCGGCCACCGGCGGATCCTGTATCTGCGGGCCCTGGAAGACAGCGAGCCCACCAGGGACCGCGAGGAGGGATACCGGCGCGGGCTGGCCGAGGCCGGCATCGCCTTGGACGAGGCGCTGATCCGGAGCCTGGCCGATCCGGCGGACCTGTCGATCGAGCGGCTGGAGGGGTGGATCCGCGAGCTCGGGATCACCGCGCTGCTGGTCGAGCCGACCGAGGACAACCGGCTCACCGAGGCGCTGGCGACGATGGCCAGCACGGAACGGGTCAGGTTCCCGGAGGACTGCTCGCTGGCCCTGCTGGGTGATCCGCCGTCCTGGATACCGGAGTTGCGGAACTGGACGCGGTTCTCGCTGCCCCGCACCCAGATGGCGGGCGAGGCCGTGCGGGTGCTGATCGAACTGCTCGACCAGGAGACCCCTGAGCCGCGACAGCTGACGGTGCCCTGCGAGTTCGTACCGGGTGACTCGATCGGCCCGGTCCGTACCGGCGGCCCGATCCTCACTCGTCCGGTCGCCACCGATCCCGTCCCCCTTCACCCCGAGCCCGACGGGAGGCCGAGGACATGATCCGAATGATCGTGCACCGGCTGCTCATCGGGGTCTTCGTGATGTGGGGCGCCGCCTCGCTGATCTTCCTCATCGTCCGGGCCGCGCCCGGCGACCCCGCGACGGTGCTGCTCGGCCCGGACGCCGACCAGACCCAGATCGACCGCCTGCGCGTCTCTCTCGGACTCGACCGGTCGCTCGGCGCGCAGTACCTCAGCTACCTCGGCGATGTCTCCCGGCTCGACTTCGGCGAGTCGCACCGGCTCGGCAGGCCCGCCATGGAGGCGGTCCTCGACCGGCTGCCCGCCACGATCGATCTCACGCTGACGGCCACCGCGATCGCGGTGATCGTGGGACTGACGCTCGGCATGCTGGCCGGCGGACGGCCGGGCGGGCTGCTGGACCGGGTGGTCTCGGCCTGCACGATCGCCCTCCAGTCGTTCCCCACCTTCTGGATCGGCATCATGCTGGTGCTGGTCTTCGCCCTGGGCCTGCGCCTGCTGCCCAGTTCTGGGGTCGGCACGCCCCAGCATCTGGTGCTGCCGGCCGTCACCCTCTCGTTCCCGTTCATCGCGATCATCGCCAGGCTGACCCGGACGAGTGTCGCGGAGACGATGCGCGAGGGCTACGTCCAGACCGCGCGCTCCAAGGGGCTGACCGAGCGCCAGGTGCTTCTCGGTCACGTCCTGCGCAACTCGCTGATCCCGGTCGTGACCGTGGTGGGCGTCCAGGTCGGGGCCCTGGTCGGCGGCGCCGTGATCGTCGAGAACGTCTTCGCCTGGCCCGGCCTCGGATCGCTCGTGGTGGACGCGGTGGCCAACCGCGACTACGCCGTCGTGCAAGGCGTCACCCTCCTGATCGCGGGCATCGTCGTCGTACTCAACCTGATGGCCGACCTGCTCGTCGCCCAGCTGGATCCGCGTATCCGGACGGGAGCTGTCTGATGGCCAACATCGCCACCGCCCCCGAACAGCTCATGACGGCCCCGCCGCGGGCGCGGCGCCGGCTGCTCTCCCGGATCCCCTATCTGGTCGTGGGCTTCTATCTGCTGGTCGCCGTCGTGGGACCGCTGCTGATCGATTACGACCCGGTGCACACGTCTCTGGAGGACCGGCTGCTCTCTCCCGGCTCCGAGACGTCCACCGGAGGCACGGCCTGGTTCGGCACGGACGGGCTCGGCCGTGACGTGCTGGCCCAGATCGTCTTCGGGGCCAGGACGTCGGTGCTCATCGGCGCGTCCACGGTCGCGATCTCCAGTCTCGTCGGGGTCGTCCTCGGCGCCGTCGCCGGTTACTTCCGCGGCGGCGTCGACGCCGTACTTGCCCGGGTCTTCGACATCCTGCTGGCGTTTCCCGCGATCCTGCTGGCGATCGTGATCGCGGGCGCCTTCGACCGCAGTGTCCTGCTGGTCGTCGTCGCGCTCTCGGCGACCGGCTGGATCACCTTCGCCCGCGTCACCCGTGGCGTTGCGCTCTCCATCAGGGAACGGCCCTGGGTCGACGCCGCGCGGGTGCTGGGAGTGCCGGGCCGGACCATCCTCGCCCGGCACGTACTCCCGTTCACGGCGGGACCGATCGTCGCCCTCGCCACGCTCGAATTCGCGCTGGTGGTGCTGGCGGAGGCGGGGCTCAGCTTCCTCGGCATCGGGCTGCCCCCCTCGACCGTGTCGTGGGGGCAGACCATTGCGAACGGCAAGGAGTACCTCGAAGCCCAGTGGTGGATCTCCACCCTGCCCGGCATCGCCCTGTCCCTCCTGATCATCAACGTCGGCATCCTCGGCGACCAGCTCACCGCCCGCTACCGGCGTGGCCGCTCCGACTGAACTTCCCGAACTTCGCCTACCGCCTGATCCGACTGAAGCGACCCGTCCGACCGGCCCACCGAACATCCACCCGCATCGATTCGCATCGACTCACCCACCGGCTGACTCCGACCGATCCTCGATCGCAGACAGGAGCACCACCATGACCAAGACGCGTGAGTACGGGCGGAGCCGGCTGATCCGGCTCGCCGCCATCGCCACGGCGGGCGCGGCGCTCCTCGCCGCCTGCACGACGACAACCGGCGGCGACGACAACGGAGGCGGTTCCGGAGCCTCGGCCGACGTGACGGCCGCGGGCACCTATCCGATCGAGAGCCTGGACCCGCACGGTGCCCAAGGCGCCTCCACGGGAACGCAGTTGGCTGGGCAGGAGATCTTCAGCAGACTCGTGAAACCCGACCCGGACGGCACGCTCAAGGGCGACCTCGCCACCTCCTGGAAGCCCAACAAGGATGTCACGGCCTGGACGTTCACGCTGCGCGACGGCGTGACGTTCTCCGACGGCTCCCCGCTCGACGCCGACGACGTGGTCGCGTCCTTCCAGCGGATGATCAGCCTGAACGGCCCCAACGCGGGCAACTTCCCGGGCTCCACGATGACCAAGACCTCACCCACCGAAGTAGTGCTCCGCAGCCCGGCGCCCGACGCGTCCGTCCCCGGCAAGCTCGGCACCTTCTACGTCATCCCGTCGGGCGTCGGCAAGGACGACACCGCCTTCTTCAACCACCCCGTCGGCTCGGGCCCGTTCACCGTCGACAAGTTCACCCCGGGCGAGTCGCTGGTCCTGGTGCCCAACAAGAAGTACCGGGGCGAGAAGCCCGCGCTCCGCCGGGTCACCGTACGGAACATCCCCGACCTGTCGGCGCGCATGACTGCGCTGCGCACCGGTGAGGTGGACATCGTATGGGGCATCCCGGACGACCAACTGGCCTCGCTGAAGGGCGAGAAGGACCTGACGGTGCAAACGGTGCCGAGCAGCGCCGAGTTCACCATGTGGTTCAACTCTTCGACCCCCGCCCTCAAGGACGCGAAGGTACGCAAGGCGATCTGGCAGGCGGTCGACTTCAAGACCATCATCAGCAAGCTCTATCCCGAGACCGGCAAGCCGGCCGACGCGCCCGTGACGAGTGTCGTCCTCGGCCACGTACCGCAGCCGCCCGTGGCCTACGACGCGACAGCCGCCAAGGCGGCGCTCACCGCCGCAGGCTTCGACTTCTCGAAGAAGCTCCGGCTCCAGTTCGCCAACGCCGAGTTCCGGCCCTTCATCCAGGCCGTCGTCTCGGACCTGCAGAAGGTCGGCGTGCAGGCGGACCCGCTGGAGAAGGAGCAGGCCACCTTCACGGAGGACCTGATCGCGCTCAAGTGGGACATCAACTTCCAGCAGCTGGCCACCCCCAGCTACGACGCGGCCAGCAACCTCGGCCGCCTCTACACCTGCGCGGCCAAGCGGAACGGCTACTGCAACAAGCAGTTGGACGGCCTGCTGGCGGCGGCGGGAGCGACGGCCGACAAGAAGAAGCGCACCGACCTCTACGGTCAGGCGAGCCAGATCATCTGGCGGGACGCCGTCGGGATGTACCCGATGTCGGTGAGCATCGCGTACGCCTGGAACAGTGACCTGAAGGGCTTCGTCCCCGACGCCAGCGGTCTGCCGGACTTCGCCACCGTACGGACCGGTGGCTCGTGACCCCCGCCGGAACCGCGCGCGAACGCGGGGTCACGAAACCGGCGCCCGCGATCGACGGGCCGCCCCTGCGGATCGACGACCTGGTGGTGGAACTGCCGGGCCCGCGCGGCACCCGGGTGCGCGTGGTGGACGGCGTGTCCTTCGACGTGCCACGCGCCACCACCGTGGGGCTGATCGGCGAGTCGGGCAGCGGAAAGACGATGACCGCCCAGGCGATCCTGGGCCTGCCACCCGAGGGCGCGACCCTGGCGGGCCGGCTGCTGTGGCACGGCGAGGACCTGATCGCGGCCGACCCGGCACGGCGCCGTACGGTACGCGGCCGGGAGATCGCGATGATCTTCCAGGACCCGCTCGCCGCGCTCAACCCGACCCAGCGGATCGGCCGTCAGGTCGGCGAGATCCCACGCCGCGACCGGCTGCCGCGCGCCGAGGTGAGCCGCCGGGTCGTCGAACTCCTCGACCGGGCCGGCGTGCCGGAGCCGAAGCGGCGGATGCGCGCCTACCCGCACGAACTCTCCGGTGGACTGCGCCAACGCGCCATGATCGCGATGGCGTTGGCCGGACAGCCCTCGCTGCTGCTCGCCGACGAGCCCACGACGGCGCTCGACGTCACCGTGCAGTCCCGGATCCTGCGGCTGCTGGCCGACATCCAGGCGGCGGACGGCCTGGCGATGCTGCTGGTCAGCCATGACCTGCGAGTCGTGTCGCACGTCGCCGAACGGATCGTGGTGATGTACGCGGGACGGGTCTGCGAGCGTGGGCCCGCCCGCGACGTACTGCGGCGGCCTGCTCATCCGTACACCGCCGCCCTGGTGCGCAGCGTGCCCGCCGTCAGAGCCCGTACCGCGCTGGCCGATCCGCTGCCGGGCGCCCCGGCAGCGCCGGCGAACCGGCCGGCCGGCTGCGCGTTCCATCCGCGCTGCCCACTGGCCCGCGCGCGGTGCCGCGGTGAGGTGCCGGAGGTGCGAGAGGTGGCGCCGGAGCGCTGGAGCGCCTGCCACTTCGCCGAGGAGGTGCTGGGGTCGTGAGCGCGAGTGAGCGGGAGGGGGAACTCCCCGCAGAGCGCGCACTTCCCGGCGGGTGCGCACTCCTCGATGTGCGTGATCTGCACGTCAGTTACGGAGGGCGGGGGAGAGGCCGCCGGGGCGGCCAGGTCGCCGTGGACGGGGTGAGCCTGTCGGTGGCGCCCGAGGAGACACTCGGGCTTGTCGGCGAGTCGGGCTCCGGCAAGACGACCGTGGCCCGGTGCGTGGCCGGACTGCTACGGCCCGGCGCCGGGACGCTCACCTTCGACGGCCGGCCGCTCGGCCGCGCGGGGCGTCGGCCGCCCGAGTTGCAGCGCGCGGTGCAGATGGTGTTCCAGGATCCGCGTTCGTCGCTGAATCCGCGCATGACGGTCGCCTCGATCATCGCCGAGGTCTGGAGCACCCATCCGGTCACCGCGCCGGAGGGCGACCGCACCGAGGCGCTGCACCGGCTCCTCGCCGACATGGGGCTCGACCCCGAGGTGGCGTCGCGGCGCGCGGGGGACCTGTCGGGCGGTCAGTGCCAGCGGGTCAGCATCGCCAGAGCGCTGGCGGTACGGCCCCGGCTGCTGGTGTGCGACGAGGCGGTGTCGGCGCTCGACGTGTCGGTCCAGGCCCAGATCCTGCGGCTGTTGGTCGATCTGCGGGGCATGCACCGGCTCGCGATGCTGTTCATCTCCCACGACCTGGGGGTGGTGCACCAGATCGCCGACCGGGTGGCGGTGATGCACCGGGGCGTGATCGTGGAGGAGGGCCGGACCGGCGAGGTGCTGACCGCGCCGCGTCACGCGTACACCCGGACGCTGCTGGACGCGGCCCTGGACCTGGACGACTCGGTGCCGGGCGACGGCACCGCCGACGACAAGGCGGTCGTATGAGCGAGAGTCGTACAAGCGAGAAGCGTGCCACCGTGACTCCGGAGGCGACCGGCTGGAACACCTGGGACGTCCGCACGCACACCGGTATGAGCCGGCTGCCGTCCGGACCGCGGGTGCGGTTCGGCGTACTCGGCCCCGAAGGCCCGGTGCTCGACGGGTTCACCTGGCGCGAGGGACTTGAGCGGCCGGGGCCGCACACCGTGGACGGCACCTACGCCGAGGTGACGGTACGGGCGGCGGGTCACCGGCTGCGGCTGGTCTTCGCGGGCGGACCCGGCGACGTCCTGCACGCCCGCGCCGAGAGCACGGGCAATGTCGTGCTGTCCGTGGAAGGCCTGGACGGCATCGACGAGCCGACGGGCCGTCCGGACTCGGCCGGCGGCGTCCCGGCCGGCACCTTCCTGGTCGGCACTGTCCTTGCGGGCGGCGTCCGTTGGACGGTCACCGCCTCGTGGCCGGCCCGCAGGGTCGAGAGTCCGGCGCACACGCTGGTGCTGGCGTTCGGAGCCGTGGCCGACGACGAACCGAACGACGAGGCCGGGACCGACGCCGGTCCCGGCACCGTGGAGCTGCGTATCGCGCCGGAGCGCGCGCCGGGCACGGTGGCGGAGACCGGCAGCGTACTCGCGGCGCGCCGCGCCGCCACCGACCGGACCCGGCTACGTTCCGGCGGCTGGCTCGGCGATGCCGCCGACGCCCTGACCAGGGCCGTCACCTGGAACACCATCTACGCCCCGGACATCGGCCGCGTCCTGACCCCGACCTCGCGGGACTTCGTCTGCGCCGAGCGGAAGGGCTTCTACGGCACATGGGCCCTGCACGCCTGGGACACGTTCTTCACCGGCCTCGCCGCCTCCGCCGTCGACCGGGACTACGCGCGCGGCGTGTTCGGGCAGATCCTTCCGTACACGGACGAGGCCGGCATGATCCCGAACCGGATCTCGGACGACGGGGGCCGCACCGACGACCGTTCGCAGCCGCCGGTCGGCGCGCTGACGGTGTATCAGGCCTATCTGGCGGGCGGCCTGTCGCCCGAGACCCGCGACGCGACACTGCTCGACGACACCTTTCCGGCGCTGCTGGCCTGGCACGACTGGTGGCCCCGGGCCCGCCGCGGGCCGCACGGGCTGCTCGCCTGGGGTTCCGACCCGATCGCGGGCGACCCCGCGTCGGCGACCCTGGACCGGGCCAAACGGGAGTCGGGCCTGGACGATTCGCCGATGTACGACGAGACGCTGTACGACCCGGCGACCCACACCATGGACCTGGCCGACGTCGGCCTGAACGCGCTGCACATCGCCGACGCCGAGGCCCTGGCGGAGATCGCCGACATCCTGGGGGAGCGCGCGACGGCCGACCGGCTGCGCGCCGAGGCCGCCACGGCCAAGGCGGTCGCCGACCGGCTGCTGTGGGACGGCGAGCGGGGCGGCTACCGCAATCTCACGGCGGCGGGCGCGCACGATCCGCACGTCTCACCGACGATGCTGTACGCGCTGCTCGGCGGGTTGCCGGACGCCGGCCGTGCGGCGGCCGTGGCCGCCGATCTGCTGCGGCCCGAAGCGCTGGGCGGCGTACGGCCCCTGCCCAGCGTGGCCCGGAACGACCCCGGCTTCGCGGCGACGTACTGGCGCGGCCGGATCTGGGCACCGATGGCGTATCTCGCCGTTCGTGGGCTGCGACGGTACGAGCTGACCGAGCTGAGCCGGCCGGTGGTGGGGGCCCTGTTGCGGCTGTTTCTCGACGAATGGCGTGAGTACGGCCACGTCAGGGAGAACTATCCGGCCGTCGACGGGGAGAACCTGACGGGTCTTCAGAAGCGTTCGGACGGGCTGATGGCCTGGGGAGGTCTGTTGGCGTATCTCGCCTTCGGTGAACTGGCCGACGCGCGGGCCGACGGCTGGCGGTTCGCCCACCCGGGCGAGCCGGCCGAGCTGTGCAACCTGCCGCTCGGCGAGGGCCGCCTCGACGTCCGGGCGGCCGACCGGCTCACCGTCGGCCTCGACGGACGTGTCCTGCTGGACATGGCGCCCGGAGTCGTCGTACGGGGCTACCGGCTGACCGACGACCGCGTCACCGGGACTGCCGAGGGCATCGGCGACCTGCTCGTCACACCGCCGGGCGGTGGCCCGCCCGTGCCGGTGGACGTACGGGGCGGACCTCGGAGCTTCACGTTCGGCCCGGACGGAGGGCCGGCCGAGCGAAGCTCCGGCCACGACCGGCAGCGCAGACAGCGATGACGCAGACAGTGCGGGTAACACACGGGAGGGGGAGCGGCATATGAGCGCGGAGACGTCGGCATCCACAGACATCCTCGTCGTGGGCGGGGGCCTCGGCGGCGTGGCCGCCGCGCTGGCCGCCCTCGACCGCGGTCGGTCGGTCCTGCTCACCGAGGAGACCGACTGGATCGGCGGTCAGCTCACCAGCCAGGGCGTACCGCCCGACGAGCACGCCTGGATCGAGCAGTTCGGCGCCACCCGCACCTACCGCGCGCTGCGCGAGGCGATCCGCGAGCACTACCGGATGTGGTATCCGCTCACCGACGAGGCCAGGCGGCGCCGGTATCTCAACCCGGGCGAGGGGCGCGTGAGCGCGCTGTGCCACGAGCCGAGGGTCGCCGCCGCCGTTCTGGAGGCCATGGTCGCGCCGTACGTGGCCGCCGGCCGACTGCGGATCCTGTACGGGCACCGGCCGGTGGCCGCTTCGGTGGAAGGCGACCGGGTACGGTCCGTGGTCGTCGAAGGCCCGGACGGTATGCGGGTCGAGGTGTCGGCGCCGTACGTCCTTGACGCGACGGAACTTGGCGACCTGCTGCCGCTGACCGGCGCCGAGCATGTGACGGGCTTCGAGTCGCGGCGGGACACGGGGGAGCCGAGCGCGCCCGACGAGGCGCAGCCGGCCAACATGCAGGCGTTCTCCTGGGTGTTCGCCGTCGACCATCTGGCCGGAGAGGACCACACCGTCGACCGGCCGGCCGGCTACGACGGCTGGGCCGCGTACCACCCCCCGCAGTGGCCGAACCGGCTGCTGAGCCTGAGCGCGCCCGACCCGAGGACGCTGGAGACCGTACCGCGCGGCTTCACTCCGAACGCCGACTCGGGGCCGGTCGTCGCCGACCAGAGCAAGGACGCGGGTGACAAGGAGTTGTGGGAATTCCGCCGGGTGGTCTCCCGGAAGCTGTACCGGCCAGGCTTTGTCGCGAGTGATGTGACCATCGTCAACTGGCCCATGATCGACTACCTGCCCGGATCGCTGATCGGGGTGGACGACAAGGAGCGGGACCGGCATCTGGTGGGGGCCCGCGAGCTGAGCATGAGCATGCTCTACTGGCTCCAGACCGAGGCACCCCGCCCCGACGGCGGCACCGGCTGGCCCGGCCTGCGGCTGCGCGGCGATGTGTTCGGTACGGCCGACGGGCTGGCCAAGGCGCCGTACATCCGTGAGTCACGCCGGATCGTCGCCCGGCGCCAGATCGTCGAACAGGACCTGTCCCTCACCGTCAGGGGCGAACACGGCGCGGTGCGCTATCCGGACTCCGTCGGCATCGGGATGTACCGGATCGACCTGCATCCGTCCACCGGCGGCGACACCTATATCGACATCGCCAGCAGCCCCTTCCAGATCCCGCTGGGCGCCCTGCTCCCCGTGCGGCTACGGAACCTGCTGCCCGTGTGCAAAAACATCGGCACCACCCACATCACCAACGGCTGCTACCGGCTGCACCCCGTCGAGTGGAACATCGGCGAGGCGGCCGGGTCGCTAGCGGCGTACTGCCTCGACAACCGGCTGGACGTCGAGCAGGTATACGAGGACGGCGAGCGGCTGCGCCGCTTCCAGGACGAACTCACGCGCGCCGGGGTCGAACTGGCCTGGCCCGAGATCAAAGGGTACTGATGGGCAGTCAAGACAGAGGGGCCGACGGGGAGAGACGGACCCGCGGGAGCGGAACGGATGGCCGGCCAAGACGGGTCGGCGACGAAAGGAGGCAGGCCGACGGCCGCGCGCTGCTGGCCGGTGTCATGGTCCCGTTGGTCACACCGATGGACCGGCCGGGACGACCGTCGGCCTCGGCCGCCGACGCCCTGCTCGGCGCGTTGGCGACGGCGGGCGCACGCGGCCTCATGCTCTTCGGCAGCAACGGCGAGGGCCCGCTGCTGCCCACGGCACAACTGGGTGACTTCGCCGCCGGGGTAGCCAAGCGCTGGCGCGAACTGACCGAGGGTGGGCCGGTATTGGTCAACGTCACGGCTCCCGGCACCGCCGAGGCGCTGGCGCGGGCGGAGGCCGTCCTGCCCGCCGAGCCGGACGCGCTGGTACTCAGCCCGCCGATCTACTTCCACCACAGGCACGACGAGATCGTCGCGCACTACGTGGCCTTGGCCTGCCTCGGCGTTCCCGTCGTCGCCTACAACGCTCCCCGCTACAGCAATCCGCTGACACCCGCCCTGCTCGACGAATTGACGCGCCTCGCGCACCTCGTGGGTATCAAGGACAGCTCGGGCGACCTCGCGCTGTTCGGCCACGCCGTCGCGGCGGCCCGCCGGCGCGACGACTTCGGGGTCAGCCAGGGCGCGGAGGGGCAGGCACTCGACGCGCTGCGGCTCGGGGCCGACGGTGTGGTCCCCGGAGTGGCCAATCTGGCGCCTGGGGCGGCCGTTGAACTGTTCCGGGCCCACCGCGATGGACGGGACGGTGACGCGTGGCGCGCGCAACAGCTGCTCGACGAGGTGCTGGCGCTGCACACCGTGCGAACCGGTGTGCCGGCGGTGAAGGCCGTCCTGGCCGAACGAGGGTTGTGCCCGCCGCATGTCGCGGCGCCCTTCACACCGTGCTCCGACGAGGAGCGACATGCACTGCTCGACCTGCTCGCTCCCCTCGACGCACATCTCATACGCGCCTGATCCCGCATGTGCGCCTGATCCGGTACGTGCCGGATCCGCACGCCCCCGATCAGGACCACACGCCCCTGATCAGCGCCCCAGGCTTGTGACCAGGACAGCACGCCCCTGATCAGTCCAGTACGTCCTGATCGGGACCGTAACGCCCCTGCGCCGGCTCCCTCTCCTCCGTACCGCCCGAAAGGGGTGGCCCACCATGTCCGACACCGGACCGAAGCGCACCGCCATGAACCGCAGATCCTTCGCCCTGGGCGTCGCCGGCCTCTCGGTGACCGCCGCGTTCGGCCCCGCAACCCTCGGATCCACGGCACATGCCGCCGACCGGTCGTCCGCACCCGACCGGCATGGCAACTTCTTCCACGAGCAGACCCTCTGGGACTCCGTCGAGGGCCCGCTCGTGAACTACCACGTCCACGCGCTCGCCGTGCTG
Source organism: Streptomyces sp. NPDC002619 (assembly GCF_042889305.1). NCBI lineage: Bacteria > Bacillati > Actinomycetota > Actinomycetes > Kitasatosporales > Streptomycetaceae > Streptomyces > Streptomyces sp. NPDC002619. The sequence continues at coordinate 34,303 of NZ_JBIAQV010000040.1, forward strand.
CCCGACGACACCATCCTGGCCGTGACCGAGGGCCGTCACGAGGTGTGCGACGCCGGGCCGCGCGATCTGCTGCTGCGCCGCAGTACCGACGGCGGCGAGACCTGGGAGGCGAGCCGCACACTGGTCACCTCCGCCGACGGCGAGTCCTGGGGCAACCCGGCGCTGGTCGTGGACCGGGAGACACGGGAGGTCTTCCTCTTCTACATGCTCTCGCTCCGACTGCCGCAGAACACCTCCTGCTCGGGCGACTCGGGCGACCTCTATATGATCTCCAGCCGGGACAGCGGCCGGACCTGGGGCGAGGTACGGAACCTGGCAGGCCTGTTCGACGGGTTTCCCTACAACTGGGCGCTGCACGGCCCCGGTCCGGGCCACGGAATCCAGCTGAGGTCCGGCCGTCTGCTGCTCAACTGCTCGCACCGCAGGGTGATCGTCGGCAACACCGTGGCCGAGCGTTACTACGGCGTCGCGCCGATCTACAGCGACGACCACGGCGCCACCTGGCAGGCAACCGGCGAAGTGCCCGTACAGGTCAAGTACCCCATCAACGAGGCGCGGATGGTGCAGCGCTCCGACGGCAGCGTGCTCGTGAACGGCCGCGCCGCGGCGGGCGGTGAGGGACAGCGCATCGTCTCCGTCAGCTCGGACGACGGCCTGACGTGGTCGCAGCCGGCGCTCGACGGCGGCACCGGCTCGTTCAACGCGGTGGACGCAAGCCTGTTGCGCTACACCGGCAGCCGCGACACCGACCGGGTGCTGTTCAGCCGCCCCGACTCGCCCGTCAGATACAACATGACGGTGTCGGTCAGTTACGACGAGGGCATCTCGTACCGGTACTCGCGGGTCATCAACGAGAACCGTTCCTTCTACTCGGATCTCGCCCGGCTGTCCGACGGCACCATCGTGCTGTTGTACGGCTGCGACGGTGACCTGGCGAGTGTCCCGCGCCGGGTCAACGTATGCCGTTTCTCGCTCGACTGGCTGACCCGTGGCCGCGACAGCCTGCGCCGTGGCCCCCGCTGCCGGGAGACCGTCATCGCCCTGGCCGACACGGACCGCAAAGTCACCGGCGGCGCCGTGAAAACCGTCAGCGATCCGCTCGCGCGCCGCGGCGAGCGACTGGTCCTCACTCCCGAACAGGTGGGCGATGCCGCCGAGTTCACCTTCCGGGTGCCGCACACCGGCGAGTACGAGCTGCTCCTACGCCACTACCGCTCGGTGGACGGCGCACTGGCCACCATCACGGTGAACGGCACCAGGCTGCCCGCCTTCGCGATCGACACCACGGCGCAGTCAGCGGACGGCTTCGATCTGGCCCACATCGGCACCACTCGACTGCGCGCCGGGCGGCACACCGTGCGGTGCGCGGTGACGGGGACCGGCAGGGGCGGCGGGACCCTGCTCGGCCTCGACTCGCTCAGCCTGATCGAGGCGCCGGGCTCCGCCGACGTACGCGCGGAGGTGGTCGTGGACAACGACCGGCTGGGCTTCGAGGTCGTCACCGGCAGCTGGCCGACGGCGACGACGGGCCCCGGCTTCTGGGCGGGTAACTACCGCACAGCGCCCGCCGGTTCGGGCGAGCGGATGGTGCGCTGGCGTCCGGCCGTGCCCCAGGACGGCGTTTACGAGATCCAGACGTCCTACCCCCCGGCTGCCAACCGCGCGGGCAACGCCCCGTACACCGTCGTCCACGCTGACGGCACCGCCACTGTCCGGATCGACCAGCGGGTAGCGGGAGCCACCGATCCGCGCGGCGGCTCGTGGGTCTCGCTCGGCACCTACCGGCTGCGGGCCGGTCTCGGCACGTCGGTCGAGCTGACCAACGACGCCGACGGCACGGTGGTCGCCGACGCGATCCGACTGCTGGGCCCGAGGACCTGAGGCCCGGACTCCGGCCCGCCCCGGCCCCGGTATCGAGGTGGCCAGCATGACGGTGAACTGCGCTCCGGCCAGGGCCGCGAGCGCGGCTCCGGGACTGCGGCTGGCGGTGGATTTCACAGCACCCTCCCTGTGTGGTTAACCCCTCACATCAAAGGTCCAAGAGCGGCGGGGCTGTGCGCCCCGCCTGCAGGCCGCGCCCGGTAGCGCTCATGCGCGCGTGTCGTCGACGTCGAAGCCGATCACCGCGCTCAGGGCCCGCAAGGCGTCATCGTATTGGCGACGATCGAACTGGAACGGACCGAATGCCACATGGTCGCGGGTCTTGCGGTGCGGTTGCTCGAAGGGCGTCCCAGGTCACGAGGTCGGCTGTCGCGGTGATGCGGGCCATGAGCGGCCAGCATCCCCACTCGCCGCATTCACAACCGAGAACGGGTGTCTTCGGCCCCATCGCGTTGGTGGACCGTCCGAGGAAGTGGTCCTGCACCGGGCCGAACCCGAAGAACTCCGGGATCAGACCGCCGTAGGCGTCGCCTGCGGGCTGCATCCCGGCCGCGATCTCGAAGCCGTCGATCAGCTCGGTGAGTGGTGCTCCGTCGATGCGGGGGACGATCACGAGCGCGCCGCCGTCGCCATGGTGCTGGCAGTCGAACCGGATGTCATTGCTGGTCATCCAGTGATTGTCTCAGCGAAGCCGTTCCCTCCTCCCGGGTGGGTTGAGCTGGGGCTATGCGTGGCATGCCGAGGTTGATCGCCCCCCGGACCGATCAGGTCCGGGACAGCCAGCGGCGGCGGCTGCTCCGGCGCCTGGCACGGATGAGCTGCTGGGCCACGATGTGTCCCGAGCCGCCGCCGAGACCAGGGCCAGGATGTGTGGAGGCACCGATGTGCCACAGACCTCGCACCGGTGTGGCGTGCCGTGCGCGGGTGAATGCCGTTTCACCTGGACCGGCGGGCACCGAAGGCACCGCCGCCGTCGGCGACCAGTCGGACGCCTTCAACCAGGTCAATGCGCGCGGTCGTGCAGGTGACCCGGGCGAGATAGCCGAGATCGTCGCCTTCCTCGCCGGCCCGGCCGGCAGTTACCTCAATGGCACGATCATCCCCGCGGACGGCGGCGAACGCAGCCTTCTGCCTGGCTGACGGGATCAACACCGTGCGCATCTTCATCATCGGGGCCACCGGCTTCGTCGGCGGAGCCGTCGCCCGCCACCTGTCCCACGAGGGGCATCACGTCACCGGGCTGGCCCGCAGTGCTCGTGCTGCCGCCACACTCACCACTCAGGGCATCACCCCGGGCGCGGTCGCCTGGTCATACGCCATGGGCAGATTGCCAGCGTCCACCGAGCCGGGCTCCTCGTCGCGGGCATCCTTCTTGGGCCGGTCACCCGGAGACCGGGGAGCCGTCGGCCGTGTCGGTGGAGCGCAGCAGGCGCAGGAACGCCTTCACGCCCGCGATGATGTCCTGGTTGTCGGTGAGGCGGTTCACCGTGGACTCGAACTCCCTGCCCAGCGCGGCGATCCTGCGGTCCGCCTCCTCGGTCCGCTCGTACGTGCTCATGGCCAGCGCGTCTACGGTGCGGCGCAGTTCGGCGAGGGCTCGGTACTGTTCCTCCGCCTTCTCCTCCAGGACCCGTGTCCCGGCCTCGGCGCGATTCAGCTGGGCGTGCAGCTCAACGACGTCGTCGCGCGGATACGTGACCTCCTTCAGGAGGGTGCCCAGACGTCGCCGAAGCTGGCCGAAGTAAGCGCCGGCCGGGCGGAAGAAGGTGCTCAGCAGGAAGAACGCGGCGAACCAGTAGCCCGTGAACTCGCCCGTCGCCCAGGTGACCGCGAAGACGACCGCCGCCGTCAGGACGTGACCCGCGACCGCCGCCCGGAGCATCGTGCGGGCGATGCGGTCGGCCTCGGCATCCCGGGTTGGGGAGACCTTCATGCCCCTCTCACGGCTCACCGCGATCTCGGCGAGCACCGCATGCGCGCGGAAGTACAGGTTCCAGGGCAGCGTGAGCAGGAGCAGTAGCCACAAAAGGCTGAGCACGCCGGCCCCGACCGCGAATACCACTGCGGGCGGTGCCCCTGTCACGTATGCGAGGACCAGCGCTGCGGCCGCCGCCGCGACGGCTGCCACCGCCGCCAGGAATCTGCCCATGCCCCCGCCTCCCGCGCGTAGGTCGACACAGCCCATCGTCCCCGGCCCGGTACGGGTCGTCATGAGTAGGCGTACTCAGTGGAGCATGCCCTTGACGGGGTGGTCGGTGAAAGTCTGGGCGTATGTCGTCCAGCGCACCGTCATCGGCTCGGGGCGGGAGAGGTCACAGGCGAGGATCGGCGGGCGGACGGAACGGGTGCCGTAGGACTGGACCCAGCCGTGCCGGGTGGCGAGGCGACCGGTGAGCCGTTCGGCGAAGTACTGGACCATGTCGTTGCGTTCGGGCTCGCCGTGCACGAGGACGTCAAGACCGCACTTCTCCTGGAAGGCGATCACCTCGTGAATCTCGGCCCTGACGCGTTCCTCGTAGGCGGCGGTGTCGATCCGGCCCGCGCGCAGATCGGCGCGGGCCCTGCGCAGTTCACCGGCGTGCGGGAAGGAACCGATCGTCGTCGTGGGCAGCAGGGCAGGCCGAGTCTGGCACGCTGGGCCGAGACCCGTTCGCCGTACGGCAGAGAGCGGCAGGCGTCGGCATCGGTGACGGCGGCGGCGCGGGCGGCCGGATCGTGGGTGAGAGGAGAGCCGGCGTGGGAGGCGAGATCCGACCGGTTCGCGGCGGGCTCGGCGGCGATCGAGCCGGTGCCGTGGGTCAGGCCCAGGGCGAGGGCTTCCGTCAACTCGCCGACCTGCTTGGCGGAGTCGGCGGTGAATAATGTGTCCGGACCCAGCTCGGGGACCAGGTAGTTGTAGTTGTTGTCGAACCTCCGACAGGCTGTCTCACTAGTCTCGGGGAGTCCATACAGGGGCCTTTGAGCCCAGGCCAGATCAGAAGAGTCCCCACGAGGTCACAAAGTTCGTGAGATCTGCGTGAGGGAGCGGTTCGTGAGCTGATGTCCGTTTCTGGGCGAGGCTGAGGCAGGACTGCTGCATGGTACTGGGTCTGTTAGATCCATTCCCTTGGCCAAAGGAGCACGGCGAGCGTGCCGCCGACGAAGGAAGGACGACCAGGAAGAGGCTCGGGCCTTCAGTGTGCGCCTGCCCACAACGATCCCTCCAGTCCGGTCGTTGTCCACGCCAGCCATTCCCTGGCCGGGGCGGTGGTCGACGGGCACAGCGTCCACGGCGCCTGAAGACCGCGTGCTGCGAAGAGAGTTCCTCGAGGGCCCGGCGGCGGCGGGCGTTCGGCCAGCCGGTCAGGTCGGTGCCGTCCTGGTGGAGCAGGTCGAAGACGACGAAGTGCGCCGGCCACTGCCGCGCCGCCCGGCCGCAGCGTTCCCGCGCCATGTTGAGGCGCTGATGCAGCCGCTCGAATGCCAGCCGGTCCTCCTCCCACACGACCAGTTCGCGATCCAGTCCCGTGTCCGCGGCTAGCTGTGCGAGGGCGGTTGCGCGGATCTCGGGGAACGCCTGCACCATGTCCGTGCCGCGCCGCGAGCGCAGCAGTACCCGCCCGTCCCCGTACGCGGCGAGCTGGGCGCGGTAACCGTCCCATTTCATTTATGCGCTGTTGAACTGTCTGCGGATTTTGTCCGGCGCCATGTCGATCACGGGTTGACGAGTGCGCTTCACTCGCCAGGAGCAGGCGTGGCCACGCGAGGCGACGGCGCTCATGCGTGAGTTCAGTGCCTTGTTCGCTGACCTCGACCAGCGGTTGGACGAGTGGGGGTGCCGGAGGGCCAGCCGTTTCAGACCAGCCCGAAGGGCGAGAACGACGGTGGCCTCGCGGTCAACATCATCGAGTGCTGACTGGCGCCGCCACCGCAGCGCATCACAGCGTCGCGGTCGTCTGCTCCCCGGACGCGCTGCCCGCGAGCCACTGGTCCCATCCCAGGTTGAAGTCGGCGTAGCCGTTGTCGGCCGGGGCCTTGGCTCGGGGCGAGCCGGTGATGGTGACGGGGTCGCCCTGCTTGACCTGGCCGTAGAACCACTTGGCGTCCGACATGGACAGGTGGACGCAGCCGTGCGAGCCGCGGGCGCTGCCGCTGCCCGGAGTGGGGTCGCCGGTCGAGTAGTGCACGTACGTGCCGGACTGGGTCAGGTGGACGTCCCAGGGCAGCGTCAGGTCGTAGTAGTTGGGGTTGGCCTTGTCGCAGCTGATGCCGACGCTGCAGGAGGTCATGTGGACCTTCTTCTGCTTGTCGATGACGGCCATCGTGCCGTTCCACGTCGGATACTGGGCGCTGCCCGCATTGATCGACAGGGTGCGCACCAGCTTGCCGTCGCGGGTCACCTTCATGGTGTGGCCGGTCACCGAGACATCTGCGTGCACCTCGTCGCCGATCGTGAAAGTGTGCGTGTAGCTGTGCACGCCGTAGCGTCCGTTGCCGTTGCTGACGCCCTTCATGTCAGCGTCGATCTTCACCTTGGTGCCGGAGGGCCAGTACGTCTTCGGCCGCCAGTCGGCGCGCTTGTCGCCCATCCAGTGCCAGGCGCCGGCCACCGGCTGCGAGGCGCTCACCGTCATGTGCTTCTCGACCGTGGCCCGTGCCTTGGCCGCCACCGGGTTCGTGAAGACCACCGAGATCGGCATGGCCACGCCGACCGTGGTTCCCGTCTGCGGGGTGATCGTCTCCAGCAGCATCGGAGGGCCCGGGGGCTTCGTCGGGGTGGGCCAGGCGCTCGCACTCGGCTTTCCCGACGCCTTTGCGTCGTCCCGGCTCGCCTTGTCACTGCCGCCCCCGCCGCAGGCACTCGCGCCCACCAGCATCGCGACCGTGACGAGTGCGATCCCTATGCCGCCCTTGCGCCGTCCCACAACCTGCCCCACTCTCTCGCTCCACGGCCCTAGCGGGCCCACTCGCTGTCAGACAGCGAGGGCGTGGGCTGCAGTTGCGTGCGGCGCGTAAAAAGTGCCTCAAAACTCGGTGTGCACCGCCGGGTCGGGGACGATGAGGGGCGCGACATCGTCGACTCCCACCTTCAGAGCGCGTCAGGTGGAAGGGATTGGGCCGCACCACTGTGGTCTGGCGGTCGGTGGTACCGGCCGGTGTGCAGTTGCGCGGACGCTGGTCCGGCTTGATCTTGAGAGTCACTAGGGAAACCTGCACGTCATGGCCCCCTACGGCCGAATGCGCTGACGAATTGATCTTGCCGACTGATGCAGGTTGGGCGCAACGTGAATCCCGTCATACTCGGCAATGTGCCCTCCGTTGAACATTCCGGGGTGATCCGGTTGGCGGCCGGAAGGTCGCACAGGGAAGTAACTGGCAATGAGTTCGCGGGGTTTTACCAAAAGAAAGGTAACGTGACCGAAACGGAAGAAGGCTTTGCCGAGTCGCCTTGAGCAACGAAGCTTACCGGCTGACCACCGCCGATCAGCAGAGAATTTGAAGCAACTCGCAAGCGAGAAAAGGGGCATTCAAGGCAAGCCATGCACCGCCCGCACCACCTTCGCAGCCCGCGCCGGGGTGCCGTAGAACGGTTACCCGACCCCCCATCGCAGCAGAACTCGCGCAGGGGGATCATGGAGGCATTCCCGATGCATTGAGAGGTTCGACGATGGAATACCGGCATCTCGGTAGCAGTGGCATGGTCATCAGTGAGATCGCATACGGCAACTGGCTGACCCACGGCTCGCAGGTCGAGGAGGAAGCCGCCGTCGCCTGTGTGCGGGCGGCTCTCGACGCGGGTATCACGACGTTCGACACCGCTGACGCCTATGCCGAGACCCGCGCCGAGGCGGTGCTGGGCCAGGCGTTGAAGGGGGAGCGCCGCGAGGGGATCGAGATCTTCACCAAGTTGTACTGGCCCACTGGCCCCGGGAAGAACGACCGCGGGCTGTCGCGCAAGCACATCATGGAGTCGATCGACAACTCCCTGCGCCGGCTGCAGACATCTTACGTGGACCTCTATCAGGCGCACCGGTTCGACCGATTCACCCCGCTGGAAGAGACCATGGAGGCGTTGGCCGACGTGGTCCGCTCCGGCAAGGCCCTGTACATCGGCGTCTCCGAGTGGACGGCCGACCAGATCCGGCGAGCGCACGCGCTTGCGCGGGAGCTCAAGGTGCCGCTGGTGTCGAGCCAGCCCCAGTACTCGATGCTGTGGCGGATCATCGAGGGCGAGGTCGTGCCGACATGCCAGGAGCTCGGCATCGGACAGATCGTGTGGTCGCCGATCGCCCAGGGTGTGCTGACCGGCAAGTACCTTCCCGGAAAGCAGGCCCCCGCGGGGTCTCGGGCGACGGACGACAAGGGTTCGGCGATGATCAGCCGCTTCATGCGTGACGAGGTGCTCGAAGCGGTGCAGAAGCTGAAGCCGCTGGCCGATGAGGCGGGCCTGACGCTTGCGCAGTTGGCGGTCGCCTGGGTGCTGCAGAACAGCAACGTTTCGGCTGCCATCGTCGGCGCGTCCCGTCCGGAGCAGGTGGCGGAGAACGCCAAGGCGGCCGGTGTGAAGCTGGATGCCGATCTGATGGCCCGCATCGACAAGATCGTGGCACCGGTGGCCGTGACAGATCCTCAGCTCGTGCACCAGAACGTCCCGGCGCAGCGTCCCTGAACCGGTCGGCGCAGCGTCAGCACTCGGCCGGGCCTTCAAAGGGGCCCGGCCGGCGAGCCGAGACCGCATCGATCACCGGCTCCTTCCCAAGCCGGGTCACGAACGACTCCAGCGTGTCAAGGGACACCAGTCGATGACGAAGTACTGAAGGGTCGGACGTGTCTGAGCTGAGCGGGGGTGACCTGACGTCGTCCCATGGGTGGACCACGGAGTTGAACAGCGTCCGGATCGTCGTCGCCCACCAGCTCTCCGGTGAGCTGGAGGGCGCACTGGCCGAGGCGCTCGCGACGCGAGGCGGCCCGGCGGTGCACCGGTACTCCTCACAACTCGCGCACACAGGGCAGCCGCTCGTCTACATCGGCTCGACACCACCACGAGCACTGCTCCAGGACAGCGGCGGCCTGGTCTGGTTCCACAGCAGCAATGCCGGGGTGGATGCGGTGCTGCGAGAGGGCTTGCCGAGCGGAGTACTGCTGACGCGCACCGTGGGAAGGATGGGAGAGCGGATCGCTCAGTTCGTGGTGGGCTGGATCCTGTCGGAATGCCAGAGGGTGCCGGATCACCTTGCGCAGCAGCGCGACCGGCGGTGGCAGCGGCTGCACTCCGAACTTGTCCGGGGGCAGCTGGCTGTGGTGTACGGAACCGGTGCGGTCGGCGCGCAGATCGGCCATGCGCTGCGACGGAACGGCATTCGATCGGTCGGGATCTCCCGTACGGGGCGTCAGGCCGGTGGATTCGCCGATGTCCTGGTTCCGGGCCGAGCCGAGGAGGTTTTGCCTCAGGCGCGTTGGGTGATCAACGCGCTTCCGCTCACAGCGGCCACTGCGGGACTCTTCGACGACACGGTGTTCCGACAGCTGAACGAAGCCACCTTCGTCAACGTCGGCAGGGGCGCCACGGTGGACATGGAATCGCTGGCCCGGGCGCTGAGCGGCGGGCAGGTGCGCAGTGCGGTGCTCGACGTCCTGCCCGAGGAACCTCCTGCACTCGACGCCCTTTGCTGGAGTCTGCCGCGTACCACGATCACAAGCCACTCGGCAGGCATCACGTACGACGAGGACGTCGTCCATGACTTCATGAGGTGCTGGGACGACCTGCGACGCGCCAGACATCCTGCGCTGGCGGTCCAGTCGACACTTGGATACTGACCGCCTCGGCACCAGGTTTTCGAACAGCCGGCCCGGTGACACGGCCGTTGCCGCGATCATCGCCACGCCCGCAGGACGCACGCGCTCGGCCGCCCCGCCGACGGTCGCAAGACGGTGCTCCGGTAGGAAAGAGGCATGAACAACGTCATAGACCTGCGGAGCGACACCGTCACCCGGCCCACCCAACCGATGCGCGACGCCATGGCGCGGGCCAACGTGGGGGACGACGTGTTCGGCGACGATCCCGCCGTGAATGCGTTTCAGGAGCGGATGGCGGAGTTGCTCGGCTTCCCGGACGCGCTGTTCGTCTCGTCAGGCACCATGAGCAATCTGTGCGCAATGCTCAGTCATTGCGGGCGGGGCGACGAGTACATCGCGGGATGGGACGCGCACGTCTACACCCATGAGGGCGGCGGGGCGGCCGCGCTCGGAGGGATCCACCCACAGCCGTTGCCGCATCGGGAGGACGGGACGCTCGACCTGACGGACATCGAGGCGGCGGTCAAGCCGGACGATCCGCATTTCGCGCGAACTCGGCTGCTGTGTCTGGAGAACACATTCGGGGGCACGGTGATCGCTCCTGAGTATCTGGAGGCGGCCACGTCTCTGGCCCGCAAGCACGAACTGGCGACGCACCTGGACGGGGCCAGGCTGTTCAATGCTGCGGTGGCCGGCGGCGGCGATCCGTACGACGGGGCGCGGAAGATCGCGGGGGATTTCGACAGCGTGTCGGTGTGCTTCAGCAAGGGTTTGGGGGCGCCGGTGGGTTCGGTGCTGCTCGGTTCACGGGAGTTCGTCGGCGAGGCCCGGCGGTGGCGCAAAGTACTGGGCGGCGGCTTGCGACAGGCGGGAGTACTGGCAGCCGCCGCGTCGTACGCGCTGGATCACCACGTCGAGCGGCTGGCCGAGGACCACGCGAACGCCGCACTGTTCGCCGAGGCGCTCGATGGAGTGCCGGGGCTGGAGGTCGGCGCGGCGCGCACCAACATGGTGTTCGCGCGGACCATTGCAGGGGCCACGCCGCAGGACCTGGTGGAGCGGCTGGCGGCCCGGGGTGTGCTGTGCACGGGTGGGCGGCCGTACTTCCGGTTCGTGTTTCACCTCGACGTCTCGCGGGAGAACGCGGAGTGCGCCGCACGCGTGGTACGGGACACCCTGGCCGAAAGCACCGACTGACGGCAGGCGGCGGGTGTCGACATGCATGCGGCTGAACTGCACTGGGCTTCGCAGAATCCATGGTCAGGGCGACGGCTGCCATGCAGAGGCGGCGTTCGGGGAAGCGAACCGGGTGTCACGGATCGGCCGGGACCGCCGGAGGGTAAGCGCGGCGAGCGTCGTGCAGAACTCCAGCGCCACCTGCGCGACGTCGCCGACTGCGTCGCCCGCATCAGCGAACGCGTGCACGGCCGCGTAGATCAAGAAGATACCTCTGAGCGCCGGGACTGGCTCTGGGCTCAGGCACTACACCGCCCGGACACCGACCCGGACAGCTGGCCCTCAGCAACAGAAAAATCGGCGCACGCTCTGAGGAGGGTGTCAGCCATCGTCGCCGCGGGCGCCGGGGATCCCCGCCCAGCTCACCGAGCTTGCCGCGCAATCGCTTCGTGCGACTCCGCCCTGGGCCGGACGGCGTCGGAGACCGACGCGTCCGAGGACCTGGCCGAGGCCGTCGGCGATCAGCGCTTCGACGTCGTGGTCGACCCGGTCGGCGGCCGGCTTCGCACGGAGACCATGCGGGTGATGGCGCCCTTGGGCCGGATACGGCCCGGACGGTCGCACCGTACGGCGAGACTGACGTCTCGTCACTGCCGGTACCAGAACGGGCCTCCACCGATGTTCATACCGGGTACCAACGCAATCGAGTCGGTCAACGCGCGCATCCGCAAGGCCGTCCGCGCCCGCGGGCACTTCACCAACGAAGCCGCCGCCCTCAAGTGCATCTACATGGCGCTGATGAGCCTGGACCCGACCGGTAAGGGACGTAGGCGGTGGACCATGCGCTGGAAAGCACCCCTGAACGCGTTCCAGATCGCCTTCGAGGGCCGCCTGAGCCCGAGCAACAACGGACACCTCAACAACCAAGATCAGCCGTTAAGTTGACACACCCTTCCGGTCGCCACCTGGCGGCCGGGGCCTCCTGGCGGCCGGGTTCGGCCGCCCGCGCCTGCAGCCAGGTGATGTGAGCGGCGTCCTGGAGGTCCCAGCAGGACGGGGAGACGAGGCGGGATGAATGGGTGCGCGGGAGACGGGAGGCGGCCCCCAGGTGGGGCGGCGCCGCGTGTGAGGTCATGCAGGGTGCTCGTGCTCCCAGATGGCTCTGGTGACGGCGGCGGGGCGTGGCAGCAGGTGCCCGTCGAGGGAGAGGTCTATGTGCTCGTTGTAGAAGGCGACCAGGCCGGCGATGGGCGCTACCTGCCGGGTTGGGAAGTCGTACGCCCAGGCGAGGTCGGGGTGGGTGTCCGTGTCGGTTTGGACAGACCAATAGCCGCTGGTCTTGCCCTTGTAGGGGCAGTTGGTGACGGTGTCGGTGGGTTGCATGCGTGTCCAGTCGATGTGCACGCGGTCGAGGTAGTAGCGCGTCGGGAGGCCGGTCTCCAGCACCATCACCGAGGACGGTGCGTCTGCGAGCATGGCTCCGTCGAGCATGATGCGGACACTGCGGCCCGAGCGGAGTGCGTCGACGCGGGTGTAGGGACTCCTGGGGTGGACGAACACCTGCTCGTCCTCTTCGAACCACGCGTCGATGGCCTCCCAGCGGAAGCTGACGGTGCCGGCGATACCGGGCGGTGTGTCGTCAGCCCATTCCCAGGCCGCGCCGGGGCGGGTGAGCGGGACCAGGCGGAGGGTCTGGCGGCGTGCTGTGCCGATGCGTAGTGCCATGGTCCGGCCCTCGTCGAGGAGGGCCCCCGCGCGGATGTCTTCCCGGGGGATGCAGTACTGCGGGTAGCCGGGCCACAGCCACACGTACTGTGCCCGCACGGTGTCGAGGACCAGAAGGTTGGCTGCATAGCCGCGGATGCGGCGCGGCACAGGCTCGACATGGCCGACCGGGACGATCATTTCCGGGTAGTCCGGTGTGTAGTGCGCCATTGGTCGTGTCCTTGTGGCGGTTTCAGCTGGCCCTGTGGGGCGAAAGGCCGCGCGCGGCCCATCGACACCAGGCAATCACAGGGGCGGCTGTCCGTCATCTTCTGCCTCAGGTAGGCCGGGGGATTCGAGGACACGTGGTGCGATGCGAGCGCCATGCCTCGATGACCGGCCAGTCGGCCCGCCGTTCATTTCGTGTCCGTGGGAGTCGGCGGAGGCCGGCACGGGTAGAAGACCAACGATGGCAAAGTTGGGCCTTCCGGACAAAGTAAGGGCATGTCTGTTCGATCTGGACGGTGTGCTGACCAAGGCTGCAGTTTTTTATGCAGCCGCGTGGAAGGAGGCATTAGATGACTTCCTGCGGCGGCGGGAAGGGTCCGCCTTCCGTCCCTTCGACGCGGTCGCCGACTACGAGCAGCACGTTGACGGTCGCCCGCGCCTTGACGGGGTGCGGGTCTTTTTGGCTCACGCGGAATCGAGCTGCCGGAGGGAAGGGGCGATGATTCACCGGAGCTGAACACCGTGCAGGGGCTCGGCAACCGCAAGAACGCCGTCCTTCTGGAGAAGATCCGCGCGCAGGGTGTCGAGCCGTATGCGGGTTCCGTGCGTTCCGTTGATGTCGTACGGGCGGCGGGGCTGAGCACGGCGGTCGTATCCTCCAGCGCCAATTGCCGCGAGATCCTGATCTCCGCGGATATCGAGGACCGCTTCGATGTGCGGATCGGCGGGGTCGTCGCCGCCGAGCGCGGGCTTGCCGGTAAGCCGCACCCGGACACCTTTCTCGAAGCCGCGCACGATCTCGGGGTTGAACCCCGGGTGGCGGCCGTGTTCGAGGACGCCCTGGCTGGTATGGATGCGGACGTGCCGGTGGCTTCGGGGCCGTGGTGGGCGTCGACCGTGTCGGCCAGACGGACGCGCTACGTCGGCACGGCGCCGACATCGTGGTGAAGGACCTCTGCGAGCTGTTGGAGGGCCACACATGATCAGCCACCCCGCCTATGCCGTCGAGCCGTGGTGTCTGCGCGAGACCGACCTCAACCTGGACGTGCTGGCACAGAGTGAGTCCGTCTTCTCCCTGTCCAACGGGCATGTCGGCTGGCGCGGCAATCTCGATGAGGGCGAGCCGCACGCCTTGCCCGGCAGCTACCTCAACGGTGTGCACGAGCTTCATCCGCTGCCGTATGCGGAAGCCGGCTATGGGTTCCCGGAGTCCGGGCAGACGGTGATCAACGTGACCAACGGCAAGCTCATCCGCCTGCTGGTCGACGACGAACCGTTCGACATCCGCTACGGGCGGTTGCACTCCCATGAGCGCGCGCTCGATCTGCGTGCTGGACTGCTCCATCGCGCTTGCGAGTGGACGTCGCCGGCCGGCAAGACGGTACGCGTGCGGTCCACCAGGCTGATCTCCTTCACCCAGCGGGCCATCGCTGCGGTCGCCTACGAAGTGGAACCGGTGGACGCCCGGACGAACCTCGTCCTTCAGTCGGAACTCGTCACCAACGAGCAGCTGCCCACGCTGACCGGCGATCCCCGGGTTGCCGCCGCTGTGGAGTCCTGCCTTCAGCCCGAGGAGCACCTCGCGATCGGCATGCGATTGCGCCTGGTGCACCGCACGGCACACAGCAACCAGCGTGTCGCAGCCGCAGCCGACCACGTGGTGCAGGGCCCCGTAACCACCCAGACCTCAAGTGAGAGTACGGATGATGTGGGCCGCCTCACGGTCACCTGTGTCATCGACCCGGGACAGACCCTTCGAGTCGAGAAACTGGTCGCCCATGGCTGGTCCGTGAGCCGCTCGCTGCCGGCCGTCCGCGACCAGGTGGAGGCCGCGCTCGCCGGTGCGCGCAACACCGGTTGGCAGGGACTGGTGGACCAGCAGCGTGAGTTCCTTGACGGCTTTTGGCGGCATGCCGATATCGAGGTCGACGGCGATGCGGAAATCCAGCAAGCGGTACGGTTCGCGCTCTTCCACGTACTGCAGGCCGGCAACCGGGCCGAGCAGCGGGCGATCCCGGCCAAGGGCCTTACCGGTTCCGGATACGACGGGCACTCCTTTTGGGACACCGAGACGTTCGTTCTGCCGGTGCTCACGTACACCTGGCCGAACTGCGTCGCTGAAGCCCTGCGCTGGCGACAGGACACCCTGCCGGCGGCGCGTGCCCGCGCCCGCCAGCTCGGACTGCAGGGTGCAGCCTTCCCCTGGCGGACGATCGATGGAGCAGAATGTTCCGGGTACTGGCCGGCCGGCACCGCAGCCTTCCACATCAACGCCGATATCGCCGCCGCCGTCGTGCGCTACGTCTGGGCTACAGGTGACGCGGACTTCGAACGCGAGACCGGCTTGCAGCTGCTGGTGGAGACGGCCCGTCTGTGGCACTCCCTCGGTCATCACGACTCCGGTGGCCGCTTCCACATCGATGGCGTCACCGGCCCTGACGAGTACAGCGCACTGGCGAGGGACAACGCGTATACCAACCTCATGGCCCGGACGAATCTGCAGGCCGCCGCCGACGCGGCCGAGCGTCACGCGGCGCAGGCCGCAGCCCTCGGCGTCGATGAGAAAGAGATGGCCGGCTGGCGTGATGCGGCCAAGGCGATGTCCTTGCCCTACAACCGTGCCCTGGGCGTGCATGAGCAGTCGGCCGGCTACACCAGCCTCGACGTGTGGGACTTCGCGGGCACACGGTCCGAGCAGTATCCCCTGATGCTGCATTTCCCGTACTTCGACCTGTACCGCAAGCAGGTGGTCAAACAAGCGGACTTGGCGCTGGCGATGTTCCTGTGCGGTGATGCTTTCGAAGAAGACCAGAAGGCGCGGAACTTCGCCTACTACGAACCTCTGACCGTCCGGGATTCCTCGCTGTCGGCATGCATCCAGTGCGTGATGGCCGCCGAAGTCGGCCACCTGGGCCTTGCCTACGACTACCTGGGGGAGGCTGCGCTGATGGACCTGGCGGACCTGGAGAGGAACACCCGCGACGGCCTGCATGTCGCCTCCCTCGCAGGTGTCTGGATAGGACTGGTCGCCGGCTTCGGCGGCATGCGGGACCATGGAGACGTCCTGCGCTTCGCTCCCCGCCTGCCCGCAAGGCTCGGACGGCTGGCCTTCTCGCTCCGCGTCCGGCAACGCTGCCTGCGGATCGACATCACTGGCTCACACATCACCTACGCGTTGATGGAAGGCGAACCCCTCCAGATCAGCCACGACGGCGAGGTCATCACCCTGTCCAAAGAAGCGCCGCAGACCCGCCCCGTCGAGCTGCCCACCGCCCTGCCCGAGCCCACCCAACCGCCAGGCCGACGACCCGAACCACGCCGCTGACAACTGCCGGGCACAGGGCAGTTCTCGGCGCGCCGAAGTGCTGTCGGCGTATGCTCATCCGGTCGCTGCATGACGCAGTGGAAGCGGCCCTGGGCCAACTGTCACCCGCTGAGCCGGAGCCGCCGCTGGCCGCTGCCGGCCTACTAACTTGACTTCGCGGGGCAGCCGTCGACACGGTCATCGACAACTCCCACTGCCTGCAGACAGGCGTAGACGATCGTGCTGCCGGCGAAGGTGGAGCCGCGGCGTTTGAAGTCCGTGCTGATCCGGTCGACAGTTCAGTACTGGGCGGCAGCGGTTCGCCGGGCTCCGGATGATTCACGACTGGTTCACCCTCTACCCAGCTCCACAGTTAGCCTCGATTTTGCATGACGGATCGTCAGTGTTGGGCGGCGGGCCGTCTCTGCTTGTCCGGGCTGAGTCTTCTGTTGGTGGGTAGGCCGGGGGCCCGGCTAACGCGTCGGGTAGGCGTCGGGTCCACGGCTCCGAAGGCGGCGACTGCTCGTCGGGACAGGGGCTTTGTTGTTGGTCAGCCGGGTTTCGGCGGGGCTCGCAGGCGGGTGAACGCAGCTTTGATCACGTCGGCCCAGGGCCAGTGTTGGGCAGGGCGCAGGACGCGGCGGCGTCCGGTGGTGATCAGCTGGGCAGCGACGGAGAACAGCCTCAACCGCAGGCGTTTGGGTTCCCACCGGCGGGCGGGTCCGGTCAGGGCGAGCATGGGCATCCAGGCGAGCAGGTCGAGCGCGAGCTGGACGATCTCCAGCCAGATCTGGTTCTGTGCGGTGTCGTGTAGGGGCAGATTGCGCAGGCCGGTCTCGCGAGCGGCGCGGATGCGGTCCTCGGCGCGGGCCCGCTGGCGATGCCGCAGCTCCAGCTGGGCGATCGGCGTGTCGGTGGCGAAGCAGGTGATCCGCATCCCGTCGGCGTCGGTGAAACGCAACTGGGCGCCAGTGTACGGCCGTTCCTTGCGGACGATCAGCCGCATCCCCCTCGGCCAGCCGGTGAGGACATCGCCGGCGAGTTCAGCGACCCAGGCGCCATCGCGGATCTGCCCGTCCGGCTCGATCGCCGGCGTCCAGGCCGCCTCCGGGATCTTCAGCACTGCGGCATGGATGGTGTCGGTGACGGTCATCCCCACCGAATGGGACAGCCATCGGCCGCGTGCGGTGGGTCAGTTGAGGAACGCGTGGGTGCCGCCGGCAGAGTCGGTGCGGATCAGGGTGCGGCGTCCGCGCCGGTAGCTCTTCGGCAGCTGAGCCAGGGCCGCCCGGGCGGCTTCGATGTGGTCGGCGGCGGCGTTGCTGCCCGCGTTCCCCGGCCGCAGTAGGCCGGCGACCGGCTCTCCGGCCCCCTCGCGGCCGTGATCGACGAACGCGAACAGCGGGTGATGACCGAACGTCTTCTTCCAGGTCTTCGCGGCGTCCTCCTTCTCGGAGTGCGCCAGGACCAGGACGCCGTCGATGTCCACGAGCACCTCGCCGCCCGCGTTCGGGGCCGCTTGGCCGGCCAACTTCCAGACCTGTTCGCGGATTTCGGACCGAGCACGGCGGATCGCGGCCAGGGCGCGGGGACCGGCTGCGGCGAGAGTGTCGACCAAGCGGGAGACGGTCGGGTCGGAAGCGACCGGTCCGAACACGGAGGGCTCGGCCCGCAGCATCGCGACATCAGCCAGGCAGTCCCCGCCCAGGGCCACGGCGAGCGCGACGTCCAGCAGGATCTTGCCAGGATCATGGACCGTCCGGTGCTTGCGCCATGGTGCCAAAGCTGTGGATATCGCCATGTCCAGTCCAGCCGTGCGGGCGGTCTCGACCAGCAGAACGGTGCCGGCCCGCGAGACCAGGCCGCGACCATCGCCTTCGATGCGGGCACGTGGGTACAACCCGCTACGCTTGTTCACCCGGAGAGTGCAGCTTCCTCGACGACGACAGGATCCTAGACAAGTCCCATCGTCCCAGGTCAGCGACACTCCTCGTTCTTTTGATCACCTGTCGGATAGCCCGCTCGGTGGACGTGCGGGGCTTAAAGCGGCTTGCCCTCGAGGTGTGCGTACGGAAGCGACCGGCCGCAGAGCGCGAGCGCGAGGTCGTCGGCCGTTCCACATAGCGACGAACCCGCGCCCCAGGACCAATCAATGTCGGTGGCTTGCAGGCTACGCCCGTCAATCTCGACACCGAAGTGGCTGTGACCACCGCCGTCGGTGAGGCCATCGAGGACGACGATCATGGCCTCATCCGATGACCGTCGCGGCACCCTGAGCGGAACGGTGACGTCGAGGCCATGGATGACGACATGGTTGAGGGCGCCGTGGTAGCCGCCGCCCGGCGGCGTCCAGTGGTGCATGACGTCGGTACGCAGGTTCGCGACAAGCTCGGTGGTGGCGAGGGTGGCGTCACGGGCGGCAATCTGATTGGACAGCCGTGTGAAGTCAAAGTCACAGTCGCGCAACTCGGCCATGAAGGCTTGTTCCGAATAGCGCACCGGCATGGTCAAGTGAGCGATGACCTCACGAATACGCCAGCCCTCGCACAGCGACGAGGTCTCCCACTGCGCATCGGAGATCGAATCGAGCAGGTCCGCCAGAGCTAAGAAGTTGTGGGCCAGGAGAGGTTGAAGGCTGGCGTCGTCGGTCATAGTGGTCGCTCCTGTTGTCCAGGCGTGCGTCGCGCGCCTCGATGGATAGCGTGGACGAAGCGGTGTACATCAGTGTGAAGATCAGGCGTTACCACGCGCGATCTCCGGTGGCGTGTCCGCCACCGGCCGCTCCGGGGGCGACCTCAGGCGCGGTCCATCGAGAACTCGAGCACCTGCGTGAGGCGGATGTTGTTGCCGGATGGGTCGCGAAACGACGTATCAATGCCGTAGGGCTGCCGTGTCGGCGGGTCGTTGAAGATGACACCCCGCGCGGAGAGTTCGTCGTATGCGGCCTGGCAGTCGTCGGTCTCAAGGAACAATGTGCCGCTCGCGCCCTTGGCGACCAGTTCCGCGAGTTGATCAGCAGTCTCCGCGTCGAACATTGGCGGCTTCGGGATCGGCATCAGCACGAGCCCCACGTTGCCTTGACCGACCGGTCCGACGACCAACCACCGGAACGTCCACTCCTCCATGGTGACATCCGCTCGCACCTCCCAACCGAGCGTCCGTGTGTAGAACGCGAGGGCCTCTTCTTGGTCGTGCACCCAGAATTGCGTGTTGGCGATCTTGATCACCGGACCTCCTCGGATCGGGTGCAAGTCACGCTACGTGTCACAGGACGCATCGGCTTCTCGAAACGTGCGGTTCTGCGGACGACCGTAGGCACGAGCGATGCAGTCGGGGACCCGGATGTGCCGTCGCGCGGGCGGAAAGCTCGCTCGGTAGGCGAGTGGTGCCACGCCGAACACGCGCTGGAAGCTCGTGGTGAACGAGCCGACGCTGGCGAGTCCAACCGCAAAGCAAATCTCGGTCACGGTGCGATCGGTGTTGCGCAGCAGCGTCGCCGCGCGCTCGAGACGGCGCGTCAACAGGTACTGGTGTGGTGGTTCGCCGAACGTGCGCCGAAACTCACGGCTGAAATGTGCCGGCGACAGCCCGGCGACGCGAGCCAGGTCCGCAACCGTGAGCGGCTCGAAGTACCGGGCATCGGCAAGGTCTTTCGCCCGCAACAGGTGACGGGCAGGCGGCACCATGCGTCGGAGTATCGCAGATGGTGGACAACCGATCGGACCGCGCGTCGATCGCGGACAAGCCGACCCTCGAACGCACCCACAAGGCCGTCGCACCGCGGTCGCAGGCCGGACGCGACCGCCCCGCGTCCGCCGCCTCCGACACGGACGGGCGGGTACGACCCGCTACCTTCACCTGAGGAGTGCGGCCCTCTTGATGGCGATCAGGACTTTAGAAAGCCCTATCGTCCCAGGTCAACGACACTCCTCGCTTCATTGATCACGCTTCGGCCACCGCGGTCATGGAAGCGCGAGGTTAGGTTCACCGGGTGCGTCAGCGGTGAAGTTGCGGCCGACGAGGTCCGGCACTTGGCCGGCCGTGGCCTTGGTGAGGCTGTACCTTTTCGGCTGCGGCTGGCAGGGCTCAAGTCCCAGTTCGCGCATGAGCCTGCGCTGCGGACCAGTTCCAGGCTCGCGGTGACGCCCCAGCGGTGCAGCTGGGCCTGGATACGCCGGTGTCCGTAGGTGCCGTCGGACATGTCGAAGGCTTTCTCGATGAGCAGTTGTCGGCGACGGCTGAAAAGTGGTTCTGGATCACTTTCAGTGCAGGCCTGACGGACGGTCACCGCCGCGTCGTTTCCGGCACGCGGGTCAGCGGGCGAGGAGGACACGCTTGCGC
>NZ_JBIAQV010000041.1:0-54643 GCF_042889305.1 Streptomyces sp. NPDC002619
CTCCGAAGGGCCGAAAATCCTTCATCTCTCGTGCAGCACCGCGTTCAGCTACTCAACTACCGCAAGCAGCCTCCCGCGTTCGTGGCACACCTTTTTTCAGGATCTCGATCGTCTTGGCCTGGTCGGCGGCGAGCTTGCGCAGCCGCTTGAGTTCCTCCCGCTCAGCCGCGTCCAGCCCGCTACCGGCGGCCACCGACGTCCCCGCGCCGGTCTGCCCGGTGCCGTTCGCCTTCTTCACCCAGCCCCGCAGACTCTCCGAGCTGATGCCCAGTTCCCGGGCGACCTCGGTCACCGTCCGGCCCGAAGACGCCACGAGCGCGATCGCGTCCCGCTTGAACTCCTCCGAGTACCGCTTCGTGTACTTGCTACCCACCTGGCACTGCTTCCTCTGGGCTCACACGTCCCAGTCTCCAGGTGTCCGCGATCAAGGGGAAGCTTCAACTCAAAGGCCCCCCGCCAAAACGTCATCCTGCCGGCGGAGAACCCGCCGCTGGCCTGGTACCTGTGCGCCCTCTCGCACCCGTGGGACTGGGCGGCGAACGCGCACCTGGCCTTCGAGTACGCCGAGGGCCACCAGTGGGAAGGCCCCGCCCTCGTGCGCGGCCTCACGGTGACCCTCGACAATGCCCGCCCCATCACCGGATGGGGCGAGCACTCGATACCCGCCGACGCCCCCCGGCGGGGCCAGTGGAGGTACCGGACCTGCCGCAACTGGCAGTTCGCGTGGTGGCTGCGCACCAACCGGAACGCACCCGACGCACCGCCCTCCACCTGGCAGCCGCCAGACGACCCCGACGCGCCCAAGCAGCTGACCTTCCTGTAGGCCCAACGTCGCTTGATTTAGGCGGCTGACCGAGCAACTCGGCACGCTGACTGCCGAGCAGCTTGCCGGGCTGGCCGCGGCTCTGCCCACGCTCGAGACGCTGGCCCGCGCCATGGCACCGGCCTCCGCGACCAGGGATTGCGAGGATGACCATCCAAGGACTCACAAACCGGCCGCCGCCTCCTGCGTGTCCCCGGCCAGGCGGGGCTATGCGGGCCCGTCTGCCGGTTCGAGCCGAGCCATGTCGAACTCGATCCGGACGTCGTCGGCCAGCCGCAGCGCGCCCAGGAACGCGGTGTAGGGCTTGATTCCCCAGGTGGACTGCGTGACGGTCGCCCAGCCGCGCAGGAGTCCGTCGCCGTTGCCCTTCCCGTGGACCGTCACGGGGTGGGTTCGGCCCTTGATGGTGAGCTCTCCGGCGATCTCGAAGACCTGCGGTGTTCCGGTGATCCAGGTGGAACGGAAGGTGATCGTGGGGTGTTCTGCGGTGTGCAGCAGCGCCTTGTCCGCCAGGGTCCGTTTGATCTCGGCCCGGTCGGTGTCTGTGAGCGGCTTCAGCCCGCCCGTTCCCTCCCGCACTTCCAGCGAGCCTGTCTCGACCGTCACGCTCACCGACGACCTGTCGGGGTCGGCGACGGTCACCACCGCCTGACCGGACCATCGGGTGGCCTCGATGGTGAGGTCGTGCCCCGCTTTGCGTCCCAGCCCGGCGCGGCCGGTCTTGAGCAGGAGGCGGCCGGTGGACGGTCCCAGCCGGTATGTTCCGTCTGCCAGCGTCACCTGCCCGAGCCTAGAGGGCGGAAACAGCCGGGCTGTTGAGGCAGCCGGGTCGGCGTGTCCCACACTCTCTGCACCGAGACGACGCCGGAGCACAGTCAGCTGCCCTGCCCAGGGCCGCGCCGCGGTACCGCCTGAACAATGCCGACCGCCCTGGCAACCGCGGCGGCGGTAGGGAATCGGGTCGGCGCGCGCAGCGTTTCTTATGGAATAGATTGGGCAAAGCAGGGTCTATGTAGGAGGTGAACGGCTACGGGCACTCCCTTCAGGACGCAGTTGTCGGTCCCGGGGCTGTCGCCGGTACGCGGCGTCGGTGCTGAGGTCGGTAGGGCAGTGGTACGCCTGGCCCGGCTCCCGCTCGACATTGCCGTAGAGAACGTCGGGCAGCTGACCGGACGGCTCGATCACGCCCGGCCCGCGCGGTCGACAGACGGGGATGAACCGCTCCCGACCGAGGCGGGGATCCCCGTGCTGCTGGTGCACGGCCTGGCCGACCGTGAATGGGTCGTCTCGTCTCTGCAGCGGGGGCTGGACGGCTGCGGCGCGGGCCCCTTCGTCCCGGTCAGCTACAACGCGCTCAGCCCGGACATCCGCACGGCTGCCCGGGTGCTGGGCGACCAGGTGGAGTCGGCGCATGCCCATACTGTGGGGCAGGCCGTGGTCCTGATCGGGTACAGCCTGGGCGGGCTGATCGCCCGCTACTACGTGCAGCGGCTCGGCGGCGACGCGTACGTACCGCTGGTGGTCACGCTTGCGACGCCGCACGGCGGGAGTGCGACGGCCCTGCTGGCCCCGCCGCACCCGCTGCTGCGCCAGCTACGGCCGGGCAGCGAGGTGCTGACCGAGCTCGCCGAGCCGGCCACGGGATGCCGTACCCGGTTCGTGGCCTTCTACAGCGACCTGGACGAGTTGGTGGTCCCTGCCGCCAGGGGCCGTATCGATCATCCCGACCTGAAGGCCCGCAACGTGCTCGTGCCCGGTGTCGGCCACCTGACGCTCCCCGTTCACCAGCCGGTCATCGACCAGGTGCGGTCGCTGCTGGCCGCAGCCGGGCAGGCTGGTTCCGCCGGATCTCCGCGCACCCGTGACAGCGCGGGCAGAACGGAGGACGCTGAAAGAAGCCGGTAAGAACGTCAGCACCTGCGCGGACCGACACCATGGCCTTTTCGCCCAGCCCCGACACCAGCGCGACGGTACGCCCGTATCGCCCCGAGGACGAAGCGGGAGTGTGCGAACTGATCAATGCCGACCGGCTGCCGGGACAGCAGTGCTGTACCCCGGAGAAGCTGGCCGCGGCGTGGCACGATCCTGATGCCCTGGCTGGCTGGGCAGCACCGGCCCGTCCGCGGATCAGCGTCCTGGCCGACGCCGAGGACCGCCCCCGCGGCATCGTCGCATACCTGTTGTGGGCCGACGTGCAAAGCGGCCTGATCTGCTGGGTCCAGGCCCACGAGGACCCGCCCGTCCTGACTGCACTTCTGGGTCATGCGCTCGCCGAGCTCACCGGCTGCCCGCAGATCGAGGCGTTCGTCGGCGCTCCGCCAGGTCCCCTGGGGCCGGGCGGGCTGCCCCGCACCCGCCGCGCCGCCACCCACGAGGCTCTGCTGCGGGCCGGGTTCACCGGCCGCCGCCAGGGCTCCTACATGCACTGCGCGCTACCGGCCGAGTCCGAGCCGGTCAAGCTGATCGCCGACGTCTTCCCTTGCGAGTTCCCCCCGGGCCACCGGCTGATGGTCCGCGAGGCGACCGAGCCGGTCGCAGAAGCCGTGGTCGGCTTCGGACTCGACCGCACCGCGATCGTCTACTGGGTCGAGACCCTGCCCACCCACCGCCGCCGCGGCCTGGCACGAAAGCTGCTCGGCCAGGCTCTGGCCTTGCTGGCGGAGCAGGGTGCCACGGAGGTCGCGCTCGTCGTCGACGACATCCCGTCCCGCATCTCCGAGAGCGAAGCTGCCGCCCGGCTCTTCGGCTCCGTCGGCTTCACCCTCGTGGATGAGCTGTGGACCTACCAGCGCCAACGCCCCCGAGCCTCGCGGCCGACCGCGTGAGCCCGAGGGCGTGACCGCGGCCTCGACCAGGGGGCGCGGGACAAGGCTTCGCCGAACTCGGGCCGGTCAGGCGGGCACGCGTTCGGCGGCCCGTTCGGCGGCCCGTTCGGCGGCCCTGAGGATGGTGGAGCGCGCCTGATGACGGCGCTCGTAGTCCAGCACCCGCCGGGCGTGGTGCGCTTCGGCCTCAGCGAGCCGCTTGAGGATCTCCTCCGCGGTCATGCTGTCGTAGCCGAGCCAGGGCACGGGCCCGAGCAGGTCGGCGATTCGGCTCAGGACCGCGGGGCGGCCCGCGTGGGAACGCTCGTAGGCTCCCACCGTGGCCAGGTCCGTTTGCGTCAGGTGCGGAAGCCGGTCGATGATCATCTTGGTGCCGAGCCTGCGGTAGTCGGCGATCGGCAATTCGTCCTCGGTGATGAGGGCTCCGCGTGGTGCACCCTGGAGCCGGTCCGCGCCTGGCATGCGTTCGGCCGTCTCCCGCAGCCAGCTGCTCCACTCGCGCACCGCCTGAGCTGCGCCGCCGACACCCAGGCCGTCAGTGGTCTCGACGGCGGCCGCCACCTCGGCTTTGGCGTGCTGGTCGAGACTGTCGGCGAGCTCCTCCAGCGTCTCCTCGTCGTCCCGCCGGATGGAGCTGAGCAGCTCCGAGCTGACGGCGTCCTCGGCCTCCTGGGCGATGCGCTCGGCGGCCCGGCAGACGGCCAGGGCCAGCGCGGTGACCGCGTACTCGTCCTCGGCGTTCTTCAGCAGCTGGTGCTCGGTTGCCGCCGCCCGGCTGCTGAACACGGCGCTCGGGATGGACATGGCCACGTCGAAGGGCAGCCTGGCGGCCTGCCCGGTGAGCTGCCAGGCATCCCCGAGAACACTCTGCGCCCGCCCACGGGGCCGCAACGTCTCCAGGCGTTCGTCGATGCGGTACACGTGGCCCCGCGCGTCACCGAGGCGGCGCTCCAGGACCTCCCGGTGCTCACCGGAGGGCGTGACGGCGAGGTGAGCCTTGAAGCGGTCGGCCAGCGCGGCCTTGGTCTCGCGGACCTCGCGCAGTGCCGGAACGAGCAAGTCTGTGGCTACGGACATCACGATTCCTTCGACTGGAACGGTGCTCGGCAAGAATCAGCCGGAAACCGGCCCCGCCCCCACTCCACGGTGCCCCGAAACGGCTGCCCCTGCATCCTGCCGCCGGACATTCCGCGGCCCTCGAGACGTGGCCGGTCGGCCAGCTGCACCACAAGCAGGCGGCGCGTGGCAGCCGCCCTTGGGGGCGCGGATCCCCGGGCGTAGGACACTGGTGTTGGGAGCCGTCACTCCTCTCGCGAGGGGGTGTCGGCGGTGATGAGGGCACGTCGTGTGGCGGTGCGGTGGTGGCGCCTGCGGCGCAACCCGCTCCGGCGGCGTAGTGGTCGTCGAGACGTGGGTGGTGGTCATGGCGTGGATGAGTGGTGTGCTGGCTGATGTGGTGACGGCGGGCGCGGTCGCGTCGGGCCTTGCCCGGGAGCGGGCCGGGCGGCAGAAGGTCTCGGCCGTCGTCACCAAGGTGGTGGCGGACGAGGGGCCTGGCCGGACCGTGGGGACCCAAGGAAAACGAGTCCCAGGCACTGCCCGAGCGCCGCGAGGCCGGCGGGAGTCCGGCTGAGGAACTGGCCCGGTTGCGGGCGGAGAACGCCCGGCTACTGAAGGCGGAGAAGGAGTGGCAGCTGGAGCGCGAGATCCTGCGCTGGGCAGCCGCCTATTTCGCTCGGGATTGTGTCCTGAACACCGCCACATGCTGCGTTGGTTGACGACCGTCGTGGTGAGCGATGTGGAAAAGGCGGCGGTAGAGCCGTCAGGTGGGGATCAGGAAGACGAAGGTAAGTGAATCGCTGCTGAAGTGTCGTTAGAAAACAGGTGACATCAGAACCGGAGATTTGTGGGTCTTCGAAGTTGAGCGGTGCGCCTCGTCTCGGTTACTGACGTGGTGTCACGGTGTGTGACCGTCGTGGTGGTGATCGTCCCCTGGACGCAGAGCGCCCGTGGGCCTGCGTGATCATTTCTGTTCTCGACGCAGAACGATCATGCAGGAGCCACGGGCTTGATCAACGATACGACGTTGCTGCTCGATCTGGACGGGGTGTCCGTCGTGCGGGTCGAGCGGCTGGCTCATGCGGTCGATTGAACACCGGGTCTGGGGATGGCCGAGCCGGGGGCGCTGGTCGTCGACTGCCCCGTCTGCGGGAAGTGGCCCGCCTCGCCCGTTGAGGGTGCGGGCGAGGCGGGGGCTGGTGGGTCCGACGGATGTCGGGTTCGGCGCGACGACGTGGTGGTCAGGCGAACTGCCAGCCGAGCAGTCGACCGTGATCGCCGACCTCGGCGGTCAGCCACGCGCCCGGCAGTTCACAGACCGGGACGCCGAGGGCGGCGGCGATCTCGGCGGCCGGGTAGCGCTCCGGCTTGGCGCTCACTGCGGGCGGGGCGTGGCCGACGATCTCGGCCTGGTCGCCGAGTAGCAGATCGACGCGGACAGTAACGCGCTCAAGGGCCATGGCTGTCGTTCCTCGTGGTAGCTGGGTGGGCCTCTTCCCCCGCCTCTCGCGATCGGGCCTCGGAATGCGGTCAGGTTCTTGCGGGTGGAAGCTGAGTTCATGGCGGAGTGCTGCGTGATCGTGGCGGCGCCCTCCGGATCGGGCGGCCGCCGCGTAGTCGTCGATGACCGGGTCCTGGGCATGGCGTACTCACTGCACGACTTGACGGTGTTCCTGCACCACGCCGGGCTGGTGGCTGGGGATGAGCTGGACGTGGCCGAGACGGAGCTCATCGAGTGGCACGGCGGTGGTCCCGAAGTGTGGCCGTGCCTGGGTGGTGGGCCTGACTGCTGGGTGGCGCCTGGCGGGCCCGCCTCGCGGTGAGGATGACGAGGCGGGCCTGGCGGAAGCCAACCTGTGTGCTGAGTGGGGCCACTGTTGCATGGGTGGCGAGCCGGGCGAGGCACCTTGGGGCGTGTCGAGCCACTTGGAGGATGCGCTGTTCACCCATCCGGGGACGGGCTGGTGGGCGGCTCAGTCGGCGGCCTTGCGGTAGCCGCGACGGCCTGCGAGGGCCTGGGTGACGGTGGAGCGGTACCAGCGGTGCGCGCGGCCGGAGCAGTCGTCCGGCTCCGGCCAGCGGCCCCAACTCTCGTGCGAGCAGGGGCTGTCGGAACCGTGCCGCCCAGCCGTTATCGGACCGGCGATCGGGGTGGCTGGCGTACGGCAGGGACGGTAAGGGCCCCACCAGCCGGGGGTTGGGGGAGGCTGGGCTGGTGGGGCCCGTCCGAGGGCCGGGCTACTGCTCGGCGCGGTTTGCGCGGCGGGCCGCCGCGCGTGTGGCCGGCAGCGTGATGAGCCTGACCGTCCAGTAGGCGAGCGCGATAAGGATCGGCTCGCCGATGAAGAGCATCAGCAGGAAGGTGAGCACGTCGCCGTCCGTGCGGTAGCCGACCAGGGGCATGATGCCGCCGATGAGGGCGATGACGCTGCACCAGGTGGCCCACAGGGCGGCCGCGCTGCCGGCGGCGATGGCGAGGGCCTTGACCCAGCCGGGGGGTTCGGCGGGGGCGTGGGCCACCCAGCCGGGGTGTGCGGTGTTGTTCATGAGTCTCCCGAATATGACTTCGGCAAGGGGGGCGGCAAGTCGCCCAGTCTGGCGGGAGTGTGGAGGCTGTGAGTCCACTGTGAAGGAATGGTGGCCGCTTCGTTACAGAATGCTTTCTTCTGCTACTCGGGGTAACAGCGATATTCGGAGGAATGCGCCTTTGGGCGGGCGAGCGCGGCCGGAGTGATGGCAACCCCCGTCTGCCTCGGAGGACGGAGAAGAGGCAGACGGGGGCGCGGGCCTCGACCCATGCACGCGGAGCAACGGCCTCGAGGTGCCGTGAAACTACCGGCGGGCGGCGTCGCTGTCGTTCCTCCCAAGGGGTGAACCCTTGGCCAGCCGTTCGCCGACCGTTGATCCTTTGGCCAGCCGTTCGTGCATATGCAGAACGAAAGTGCGGCGGGTACGGGCCACAACCTCGCCCCAAGGCATTCCGGTTAGCCCGGTCATGGAACCCGAATTCGGCATCAGCCACCACGAAGAGAACGACTGGACCGTAGTGGAGGTCCACGGCGAGGCGGACGTGTACACCGCGCCACAGATCCGTGACCACGTCGTCGACCGAATCACAGAGGGCCGCCTCCAAATCATCATCGATCTGCTGGGCGTGCGGTTCATGGACTCAACCGGCCTGGGTGCGCTCGTCGCCATCCGGACACGCCTCCACGGCCACGGTGGAGAGGTAAGGCTGGTCATCGCAAGCCAGCAGATCCGCCGCATCTTCGCCCTCACCGGCCTGCACGCCGTATTCCCGATCTACGAGTCGGTCGATTTAGCGAAGGCCGCACAGTGACACGTCGGGCAAGCTGACGCCGGTCAGGCGAGCTGCCACCTCGACAGTCGGCCGTCCTCGCCAGCCTCGGCGGTCAGCCGCACGCCCGGCAGATCATGGATCCGGACGCCGATGGTGGCAACGATGCCGCGCCCGGGTAGCGCTCCGGCTCAGCGCCCTACGCTGGTGGGACGTTGGCGACGATCTCGACCTGGTCGCCGAACCGCAGTAGGACACGGACGGTGACGCGTTCAGTGGTCATGATCTCCACTCCTCGCGGTAGTGGTCATGATCTCCACTCCTCGCGGTAGTCGGGATGGTCATCCCAGATTGCGGCGACGGCGCGCAGGCAGGCCCGTGCGTGGCTGCCGACCATCCGGGACCACAGATCGACCCTGTCGCGGAGGACGGCAGTCTGCCGCAGGACGCGTGTCGGGTCGTGGCGGGCGATGTGCTCGCCGAGGACCGGCACGATGCGCTCGGCGATGACCATGCCGCTCTGCGCGCGCAGGGCGGGTTGGTCGTATGACCAGGCCTCTCCGCCTGTCCGGCGGACGATGGCCTTGCGAGCGGTCTCGTCGTCTTCGTCGAGTCGGTCGCGCAGGAATTCCACCAGGTCATCGGTCACGTTCGGTCGTCCTCCGTGCGCTGATTGGCGAAAGCGCGCACACTGTGCGGAACCTCCAGCCACGTCTGGACGATGTTGCGGGTCGCCCCCAGGGAGGGGCGGTACGGGCTGGCCGGGACGGGGGTCAAGCTAAGTACCCCGTTCGAAACCAACTGGGGGGCGTCCTGCCCGACGGGCATCGCGTCGGCGCCGGAAGTATCGGAGAAGAAGCCGAACCAGCCTTGGTCCAGCCCGATCGGCCATGGCATTGATCGTCGTTGGCGCGGTGCCACGGCCGAGTCGTCCTGCTGAGGCAACGAGCGTGGCCACCCCCATTCGTTGCACGCGCTGAGCGTCGCCATGTCACTCCTGCCGGACCGCCGGGCCGAGAGGAACGGGAGAGTCGCGGACGGAGACCGCGGGGAGGAACATCGGAGTCATGTAGGCAAGGTGGTGGCTATGGGGACGCCGTCGATGCATTTCAGCGAGAGTCCTGAGGATCCGTTCGCCCTCGGGCGCGGCGCCACGGCTATGGTCGACGATCAAGGCACCGTGGTCGGCTGGAGCCCACGTGCACAGGAGTTGCTGGGCTATCCGGCCAGGGAAGTGATCGGACGGGCGTGGCAGGACCTCCTGGTAGACGCCCGTGACCTGCCTGTCGTGCGGTCCGTCGTCGTAGACGCCATGAGGACGGGGGGCTGGTTCGGGGTCCTGCCCGTCCGACACCGCGACGGACGGCGTGTGGAGATGGGTTTCCGGGCCCGCGCGATCACTCGGGACGGGGACGGTCAGGAGTGGGTCCTGATCGGAGCCCCCGCCGCGGAGGTCATTGCCTGGCAGCGGGACCGTGCGCTGCTGGACGGCCTGTACCGCCGGTCCCCGATCGGTCTGGTCACTTACGGCCCGGACAGGAGAGTGATTCGGGTCAACCGTGCGGTCGAAAAGGCAAGCGGTGTCCCGGCCGAGGCGCCGGTGGGCCGTCGCTCTCGCGAATTCATGGTCGACGAGGACGCAGGTCCGGCCGAGGAGCGGGTACGGCACGTCCTGGAGACCGGCGAGCCGTTGATCTTCACGGAGCAGTCAGCCCGGGCACGCCACGATCCGGGTCGGGAACGGATTGTGTCCGTCTCGGCGTTCCGGATGGAAGACCCCTCGGGCCGGGTTCTCGGCGTGGCCGAGACGATCGAGGACGTGACCGACCGCCACCGGGCCCAACGCAGGCTCGCCCTGCTGAACGAGGCAAGCGCCCGGATCGGAACCTCACTGGATGTGACACAGACGGCCCGGGAACTGGCCGAGGTGGCCGTCCACGGCCTGGCCGACTACTGCTCGGTGGACCTTCTGAAGCCAGTGACACTTGGTGACGAACCACCCCCCGGTGTGACAGGTTCGCTGCTCCGAGTAGCCCTCTCGCCCCCAGAACGCCGGGTCCCGTACCAGGAGGGCGAGGTGGTCCCGCTCCTTCCGGAATCTCCGCAGGCGCGGTGCTTGGCCGAGCGTCGCCCGATTCTCGACCGGCTGCTGCCTCTCCGCCCCGAGTCGTACGCCATGGACCGGCGGCGCATCGAGATCGCCCTGGGTCTCGGCGTTCATTCGCTGATCGTGGTGCCCTTGGTGGCTCGCGGCCTGGTACTGGGCGTAGCGAGCCTGTGGCGAGTGCGCCATTCGGAGCCTTTCGAGGACGACGATGCCGCGGTGGCCCATGAGTTTTCCTCGCGTGCGGCCGTCTGCATCGACAACGCGCGCCGCTTCACCCAGCAGCAGAGCGCCGCTCTGACTCTGCAGCGCAGTCTGCTGCCGAGCGCGGCGTCCGACCTGCCGGCTGTCGAGGTGGCCTGCCGATACCTCCCGGCGAGCGGTGAACCGGGCATCGGCGGTGACTGGTTCGACGTGATCCCGTTGTCAGGGGCCCGGGTCGCGCTAGTCGTGGGAGACGTTGTCGGCCACGGAATCCACGCTGCGGCCTCCATGGGCCGCCTGCGCGCCGCCGTGCGCACCCTGGCCAGCCTCGACCTGGAACCGGACGAGGTGGTGGCGCGGCTGGACGATCTGGTCAGTCTGCTGGCCACCGAGCTGGAGGCGAACGCTGACGGCAGCGGGTCCGCAGTGGAGCAGATGCTCGGGGCCACCTGCGTGTACGCGGTTTACGATCCGGTCTCCCGGCACTGCTCCCTGGCACGCGCCGGCCACCCGGCACCGGTGGTGACCACGCCGGACGGCCAGGTGACCGTGCTCGACCTGCCCGCAGGCCCACCGCTCGGACTGGGCGGACTGCCGTTCGAGACGTTCGACCTCGACCTCCCCGAGGGCAGCCTGCTCACGCTCTACACCAACGGTCTTCTGGAGGCGCGCAACGGCGACATCGACGCCGCGCTGAAGCACCTGCACGAATGTCTCACCCACTCCGCCGATCCTCTGGACAACACCTGCCACGCCGTGGTCGAAGCGCTGCTACCGAAGGAGCACCTCCCCACCGACGACATCGCGCTGCTCATCGCCCGTACCCGGGTGCTACCACCACAGGATGTCGCCACATGGCAGCTGCCCCTGGAAGCGACCGCCGCTGCCCGTGCCAGGCAGCTGACCACGGCGAAACTGACCGAATGGGGGCTGACGGAACTGGCCTTCACCACCGAGCTGGTCGCCAGCGAGCTCGTCACCAACACCTACCGGTACGCGGCCGGCCCCGTCACCCTGCGCCTCATCCGTACGCACTGCCTGATCTGTGAGGTGTCCGACACCAGCCACACTTCCCCTCACCTCCGACGCGCCCTCAGCACGGACGAGGGCGGACGCGGGCTCTTCCTGGTCGCGCAGCTCACGGAGCGGTGGGGCACCCGCTACACCCACGACGGCAAGACCGTTTGGACGGAGCAGCCTCTGCCGCACGCATGACCCGCAACGACGGCGTGTCTGTTCCACCAGGTGCTGTCGCGGCGGATCAAGCTGCCCTGCTCTTTGCGGCCGGCGGGGTCGGTGCCGCCGAGAGCGGACGAGCATGATCGCGATGCGGATCCTCGGCGGGTACCGTCGTCGGGTATGGCCTTGGGACACGTCGGCAGACGGCACTGGCAAGCCCTCGGCGGTCAACTCACCACCACCCCGGCAGCGATCGTGGGGAAGCGGCCGCAAGCACCGGCCGTACTGCCACGACACAACTGACCCGCTCGTCGACAACGGCGACCTGGACTCCGCGGCCCGACTCCTCCCCGAGGAGCGGCCATACCCCGCCGAGGACGAACTACTTGCCCACCTGCGCTCGTGACCGGGCACGCTCGTCCGGCGACAGTCGGCCACTACGGGCCACATGGCACAGAGGCTCGTCGGGCCGGGGCACGCCGGACATCACCACCCTGTACGTGTCGTCCTCCGCGACGACGTCGAGCACGACGTCGATTCGGTCGCCAGGCTGGATCACAGTCGTCCGCCTTCCTTGTGTTTGGCGATGTGGGCGCGCGCGGCCGCCATGCAGGTGTCCCAGCCGGGCCGGTCGAGCCTCGAGGACCGGCCTACCAGAAGGGCGAGCCCGTCACGCCCGCACGGGCCGCACCAGGCCGCCCAAGCGCGCACAGGCGGAGCCGTGCTGAAGCCCACGGGCGGGAAGCTGGCCGGCCGGACCTGAAGTGGCGCCTTCACCGCCCCAGCTCCAGTTCGGTCACGACCTCGTCGGGCACATCGGCGCGGACGAGGGTGACTAGTTCGCGGTGTCCGGCGAGGGCTTGGTCGACGGTGACGCCGTAGCAGCTGTCGTGTGGTGGTTCGCGGCGGTGATCAGCGTTTGATGCGGCCTCGTACGGCGAGGGCGGCCAGGGCGAGGAGAGTGGGCTCCAGCAGACGGGAGGTCATCTCGATGTAGGTGCCGGCGGTGGTCAGATCCTGTCCGCTGGAACGGAACACCACCGAGTTCAGGGTGACGTTCAGGGCCTTGTCGAAGCGCTCGCCCGTGAACCTGTTCCCGGTCGGGTTCTGCGGGTCGTCTCTATCTATCTCGAAGGTGACCCTGCCTCCGCCGGGCGGCACGATGCCGGTCGCTTCCTGCTTCGGGGAGTCCTGGGGGAGGCCGAAGCCCATCAGCAGCACAATGGTGACGAGCATGGCGGCAGCGAGCCAGCCCATGGCTCGGGAGGCGCGCAGGCCGTAGCCGGAGAGCAGCCAGTAGCCCCACAGCAGGCCGCGTTCGGCGCGGGTGGTGCCGGTGCGGTCGTGGCGGCGCATCTCCATCTCGCCGTAGTAGAAATCGGCGGCGCCAGGCTCGTTCTTTCCGTCCTCGAACGCCTTGCGCAGCGCCCGGTACACCGGCGCCAGCTGCGCTGGCCCAGCGTGTCCGGCGCCGAATACCGCCGCGTTCCAGCCTGGGACTGCTGTCGGCTGGTTCGCGCGCCAGTGGTGTTCCTCGGCGAGGGTGCGGCGCTGGGTGAACCGCACCGGGCGCCAGCGCCGCCAGTGCGTGCGGGGCGGGACCCCGCTGAAGGAGCAGTTGCCCTCCAACCGGAGCTGGTCCAGATGCACGGTCCCAGTGAATAGACACCCCGACAGGTCGACGTCGGCGACAACTAGGTGGGCCGCGTCCACCCCGCGCAGTGAGGCCAGCCGCACCTCGGCGTCGGGTGTGTCTGCAAGAGCTTGTTCCTCCACTGATTGTCCGTCGGGGAGAACGAACGGATCAGTCTCCGCTGCGATCGTGAGGGGGTATTCGAAGACCGCATGGCCGAAGTCCACCGTGGCATAGCGCAGACGTATTTCGGCCGTTGACGACCAGCGGGTTCGCCGGCATTCCAAGCGGCGTGCGGCGAACGAGAGAGTCACCGGGCCCCCGAAAACCGCGCCGGACAGCACCACCCGCCCGGCGCACACCAACGGCCCGAGATTGGCCGATCGCTCGAAAACCGCCCCTACGAATAGGGCGTCGTCCTTGAAGGCTGCCGACCCGAACCAGGCGGCGCTCTTGAAGGCCACCGATTTGAACCAGGCGACCTTCTCGAAGGTGGCCGACCCGAACGAGGCGCCGCCCTCGAGGACCGCCGACTCGAACCAGGCGGTGCCCTTAAAGGCCACCGACTCGAACCAGGCGCTTTCCAAGGTCGCCGACTCGAACACGGCGTCGCTCTCGAAGACCACCGACACGAACCACGCTCTGCCCTTGCAGGTCACCGAAGCGAACCAGGCGCCGCTCTTAAAGGTTGCCGACTCGAACTCGGCCTCGTTCTCGAAGGTCGTCGACTCGAAGTGGGCATCACCATCGAAGACCGCCGATGCGAACCAGGCCACCATCCAGAAGGTCGCCGATCTGAACCAGGCGGTGCCCTTGAAGGCCGCCGCCGTAAACGAGGCGCTGCTCTTGAAGGTCGCCGACGCGAATGAGGCCTCAGCTTCGAAGGTCGCCGACTCGAACTGGGCCCTGCTCTTACTGATCGTTTCAGAATGAGGTTCTGAGTCGTCTCAAGCAGATGATGCTGCACGCGAGTTGGAGCAGGGCTTGGTGGAGGTCGGCGCGTATCTCGTAGCGGATGCGCAGGCGCTTGAACTGGTGGAGCCAGGCGAAGGTCCGCTCGACCACCCAGCGGGTCTTGCCCAGGCCCGAGCCGTGGGCGACGCCGCGACGGGCGATGAGCGGCTTGACCCCACGCTTCCACAGCAGGCGGCGGTACTTGTCGAAGTCGTAGCCCCGGTCGGCGAACAGTCTGCGTGGCCGTGTGCGCGGGCGTCCGCGTAGGCCCCGGATTGGTGGGATCGCGTCCAAGAGTGGCAGGAGCTGTGTGACGTCGTGGCGGTTGCCGCCGGTCAGTGTGACGGCGAGGGGGGTGCCGTGCCGGTCGACGATCAGGTGATGCTTGCTGCCCGGCCGGCCCCGGTCGACCGGCGAAGGTCCAGTGTGAGCCCCCCTTTCAGCGCCCTGACGTGCGAGCCGTCGATCGCCGAGTCGTCCATCTCCAGGAGACCCGCCACTCGCAGCTCGGCGAGGAGGACCTCGTGCAAGCGAGGCCAGACGCCAGCCTCAGTCCAGTCGCGGAGCCGACGCCACGCGGTCACCCCTGAACAGCCAACGACCTGGATGGGCACATCGCGCCAGGCCACTCCTTTGCGCAGCACGTAGATGATGCCCCCCAGTGCGACGCGGTCCGATACCGGCAGTCGTCCGGGCTGGCGATGGCGGCGGGCAGGCCGAGCTGGGAGAAGCGGAGCTATGCGCTCCCAGAGATCGTCGGGAACTAGGTCGGCAGACACGTCGGACAGTCTGCCCGACGCATCGTCAGATATTGGCCGAGATGCCGGTGTCGATGCGACAGGCGGCAGCGGCCGGTCGGGTTCAGCGCCAGCCGCCATGGCGAGGCTCCACGTGCTCGCCGAACGGTGGGTCGAACGCCTGCCCATCGTCGTCGGTCACAACGTAGTCCGGTTCGGTCTTCGAGGCGGCTGCGTGCAACCGGGTGACGAGGTAAGTGACAGGCACGATACGTAGCGACAAGGCTGCGGCCACCTGGGCAGCTTCATTGTCGATATCCGGGTTGTACTTGGCACGGGACCGTTCAAGGTGTTGAGCGGAGATCTGCATGACCTCCACATCGCCACCGCCCGAGAATGAGAGGCAGTCCCGCCACTCCAGCCCGATGATGATCTCCAGCGCATCCGCCAGGTCATCAGCGAGCAGCCCGCCTTCCCCTTCGGAACTCGCGAACACCACCGGCCGGCGACCGTTCTGCTCGGCACACAGGAAGTACGCCCCACCAGCGAACTCCCCGGCGATCGCCTCCAGCGGCGCACCCGAGGCAAGCTTCAAGCCATCGCCATTGTGCTTCCGATGGATGTCGAAGCCGAACGATGACCGCAGCAGCAGATCGATCTCCGGGGTGGTCTGGATCAGGTCAAGCAGGTGATCACTTGAGGTCATGGCACGGACGATAGCGAGTGCCGCTGACGTGTCAGCGCGAGGGTGAACAGCGCGCCCATATCCCGCGATGGCACGACCCGTGGATGGCCCACTCCAGGCCGCG
Source organism: Streptomyces sp. NPDC002619 (assembly GCF_042889305.1). Taxonomy (NCBI): domain Bacteria; kingdom Bacillati; phylum Actinomycetota; class Actinomycetes; order Kitasatosporales; family Streptomycetaceae; genus Streptomyces; species Streptomyces sp. NPDC002619. The sequence continues at coordinate 15,626 of NZ_JBIAQV010000041.1, forward strand.
CCTGCACCCAAGCCGTTAGAACTCATTCTGAAACCACCAGTTAAAGGTCACCGACTCGAACCAGGCAATCCTCTCGAAGGTCGCGAACTCGAACTGGGCGTCACCCTCGCAGACCACCGACCCGAACTGAGCCCTGCTCTTAAAGGTCACCGACTCGAACGAGGCGTTCCGCTTAAAGGTCGCCGATCTGAACCAGGCGTCGCCCTCGAAGGTCGCCGACATGAACCCGACGTCGCCCTCGAAGGTCGTCCATCCGAACCCGGCGTCGCCAAGGCTGGGATGTCCACGGCAAACGACCGCAGTCCTTGGCGCCACAGCTGCACCAGGTCGACGGCAGACAGGTTGCTCCCCTGCGTCCCGGCCACGTCATCCGCTCCCCCTTCGGCCCACGGGTGGCCCCCGCGGTCGCCGAGGCCGTCGCAGCCGCCGCCCGGCTCGAGGGCGTGGCCCGGCTGTGCACCGCCGCAGCATGGCCAATCCGCCCTGGCAGCCCCGTCGGTGAGCCTCGGCGGCCCGGGCGGCAAGCGGCTTCAGCGGGTGAACAGCTCAGGGTTCTTGCGGACGAAGTCGGCTACTCCTGCAGCGGGCCGCCCGGTGACCTCTTCCATGCCGTCCGCCTGGCGGTCGTAGCGGCCGGCCGCGTGCAGGCGAGCCATGGTGGAGATGTGCTGGAAGACGTGATCCGGCAGTTCCAGTGCTCCGAGATCGTTGTCGAGCCATTCCTGCAAGGGGACGTCGATGTAGCCGACCGTGCGGCCCAGAGCCGCGGAAATCTCCGCGGCCATGGCGGCGATGTCTTGTGATCTGGGGCCGGTCAGCTCATAGATCCGGCCGACGTGCCGGGCCGGATCGGCCAGGATCTCCTCGACGGCCGCGGCCACGTCACCGGCCGCGATCGGGGAGGTCTTCGCCCGGCCGAAGGGCCATCTGATGGTGCCGTCCTGCGCGATCGGGGAAAACGCGACCTGGAAGAGCGGATTCTCCATGAAGACGGTGGGCCTGACCTGGACCACGGGCAGGCCCGACCAGTCGAGAACCTGCTCGACCAGCCACTGCTGCCGATGCTGATGCGACTCGGACGTGCTGGTGACGTCCATCTCGGAGACCGTCAGCTGCGACATGTTCACGAACGCTTCCAGCCCCCCGTAGCCGCGCGCGACGGCCGCCGTCGTCACGGCGGCCAGCAGATACTGCGCCGACACGGCCATGCCGAAATACACCCGTCCACAGCCGTCCATGGCGTCGGTGACATCACGGGCGCACGTCAGGTCTCCGACCACGACTTCGGCGCCGGCCGCGCGCAGGGCCTCGGCACGATCGTCATCCCGGCGCACCAGGGCCCGCACCTCAAAGCCCCGTCGCCGAAGGCCTTCGGCCACGGTCCGGCCGACGGCGCCGACCCTGCCCGCAGCACCCGTCACCAGGATGGGCCGCACGCTTGCTTCCGGGGTGTGGTCCATGGGGGCAGACTGCGGTCCGCGCGGCCAAGGCGCAACCGGAGTGGTCCGCCCAGCGCCCGGGCCGCCCTCAGGGACCGCTGCCGCCGAGATGAACGGACCTTCGCGGGCAGACGGACCGGGTGAGTTCGTCCACGGCGGTCGTTGGCGTACGGCTGCCGGCGAGCGCAGCGGCATGCGCCGGAAGCCCGGAGGGACGGTACCGAACCGGGCCCGCTTTCCCACCGAAACAGTCGGATCAGGCGGTGCTCACCGCGATGCCCTTCATCCCGCCGCTCCTGGGCGCCCGCTGTTCATCCCCGACGGCCGGTCGGCGGCTGCCGGCTCCGGCTGGCCCGATGGCGCGTCGATGGCCGGGGCGTACCTTCCGCTCGTGCCGGGCCGCTCGAACCGGTCCTGCATCTTCCGCCACAGAGGCAGCACGCCGGAGACATCAGCCAAATATGATTCGGGTAAATATGTCCGTCATTGCGGGTGAATGAGAGGTTGTGTCATGGAGGGTATTGCCGACATGGGGGGCACCCAGGGATGGGGCCCCGTTCATCCACCGAGACGCGATGAGCCCGTCTTCGAGGAAGACTGGCAGCGCAAGGCATTCGCACTGGCGATTCTCTCCAGCCGCATTGCCTGCGGCGGCATCAACACGGACGCCTTCCGGCACGCGCTGGAGCGCCTGGACCGGGCCGCCTACCTGGACGAGGGCTACTACGGGCGCTGGCTCAACGCAGGTGAGCTGATGCTCACCGAACGCGCGATCCTGGCGCCGGGCGCCATCGAGGCCCGGGCCCGCAATCTGCGCGGGGAGCAGGTGGAGGAGCCGCCGGTCCCCGAGCCCGACCGACCCCACTACGCACCCACCGCCGAGGGCTCGCTGCGCTCCGTGGACGCCGCCCCCGCCTTCGGCGTCGGCCGGCGCGTGCGCGCCAAGAACATGTCCGTACCCGGACACACCCGGCTGCCGGGCTACATCCGTGGGCACGTCGGAGTCGTGGAGGTCATCCAGCCCGCCGCCGTGCTGCCGGACACCAACGCGCACTTCCTGGGCGAGAACCCGCAGCACGTCTACTCGGTGCGGTTCGACTCACGCGAACTGTGGGGCGCCGACGCCGAACCCTTCGCCCTCACCGTGGAAATGTACGAAAGCTACCTGGAGACCACCGCATGACCCCCACCAATGCCGGCCCGGACGAGACCCTTCCCACGGCCCTGCGCACCGAGGCGCTCGAGCAACTGCTCACCGAGCGGGGCCTGATCGACCCCAAGGTGATGAATGGGATCATCACCCACTACGAGACCAACGTGGGCCCGCTCAACGGCGCCAAGGTCGTCGCCAGGGCCTGGACCGACCCGCAGTACCAGCGGCGGCTGCTCGAGGACGGCACCGCCGCCATCAAGGAGCTCGGCTTCTCGGGACAGCAGGGCGAGCACATCGTCGTCGTGGAGAACACCCCCACCACCCACAACGTAGTGGTCTGCACGCTGTGCTCGTGCTACCCGTGGCCGGTGCTCGGCCTGCCGCCGAGCTGGTACAAGGACCCCGCCTACCGCGCACGCGTGGTCAGGGAGCCCCGCGCGGTGCTGTCCGAGATGGGACTCGACCTCGGCGACGACGTGCAGATCACCGTCCGCGACTCCACCAGCGAGGTGCGCTGGCTGGTCCTGCCCGAACGCCCGGCCGGCACCGGGCACCTCACCGAGGAGGAACTCGTGCCGCTGGTGACGAGGGACGCGATGGTCGGCGTGGCCAAGGTGGCGGCTCCGTGAGCGCGCCGCTGGACGTCGAGGGCCCGGCCGCACCGCCCCGTTCCAACGGTGAGCTGGTGTTCGCCGAGCCGTGGGAGAGCCGCGCCTTCGGCATGGCCGTCACCCTGTACGAGGCGGGCGCGTTCACCTGGCCGCAATTCCAGGCCGCGCTCATCGCCCGCATCGCCGCCTGGGAAGCCTCGGCAGCACCGGGCGAGCTGTACAACTACTACCGGCTCTGGCTGGCCGCCCTGGAGGACGTACTCGCCGGCCTGCGCACCGTGTCCACGGACGAGGTCACCACACGCGCCCAGGCCCTGGCACAACGCCCCCCGGGCCACGACCACCGTGACCACCACGACCACCCGCACTGACCGTTCCTAAACAGTGTTCAGGAGTGAGTCTTGGACTCACGTCCCGGAACTGCGCGCATCCCGAGCGGTGTTGGATGTGATGGTCGCCCGCGTTCTTGTTCCCTTCGTCCGGGGACGTGCATCGCGTGCACGCTCCGTGACGGGGTGGCGGGGTTCCTCGCGTCCTCGGGTACCACGGTCGGCCTGGATGGTCCGATGCCCAGCACCATCACTCTGGTGATACCGGGGCGGTGCCGTCCGTCGCCGGAGCGGGTGCCCGAGGGCGCGTCCGCCCATCGCCACCGAAGCGGCGTCATGGCGAGTCATGTTGCGAGTCTTGCTGGTGAGGGGCTTGCGTCAGTGCTGGTCGCCCCACATGGAGGTGTACGCCGGGTCCACGGCGACGATGGCGAGGCCGTGTTCGGCGGCCATGGACACGATGCGGGCCTTGAGCCTGCCGGTGAGCATGCCGGAGATCAGCACACGAGGCGTGGACCGCGGGACGCCGAACTTCCCCTACCTGATCAAGGTTGGCTCGTGTCGCCGCCGGATGAATTGGTTCACCAGCACTAATTCCCACCTAAAGGTTGGACTCTGCGCCCAGTGGCTGTCTTGCTGTCCGCTCCTAGCATCGAGAGTCCTACTGATCAGCGTCCGCACGCGACAGGCAGTCGCACCCGGTCGTCCCCGCCAGGGACTCAAGGGGTGGAGCCGACCTCGCTGATCACGGATGCGAAGGAGGCCTATCGCCCGGGGCACGCCCCATGGCCTCACGGCCACGCATCAGGACCACGTCGCTCGGGGTGCTGGGAAAGGGGCGTCCCATGAAGCGGCACCGGGTGCCGCAGCCTGCGCAGGGCGCCAGGACGCTGCCCCGGCACCGCACGGCTGTGGCGATCGCGTCGCCTCCAGGGCATTCTGCAGATCCACCTGATGGGAGGAATCCCATGACCGACGCCCTTGAGGGCACCCTCAGCGCGACAGTCAACCGCCGCCTGATGCCCGAGGCTGCGATTGCGATGCTCGACGCCGATGGGACGGTGGTCGGGTGGACGGACACCGCGCAGCAGCTTGTCGGGTACTCGGCCGGGGAGGTGGGGGGCCGGTCCGTCTCGGTCGTGCTGCCGTTCGCCCAGAACGCATCGCGAATGGAGGCGTTCGCAGAGCAGTGCCGTGCCCGGGGTGGCTGGTCCGGCACCGCGGCGGTCCGCCACCGCGACGGCCGCGCGCTCAATGTAAGCTTGCGGATCTCGCAGTTGTGGGGGCAGGGCGGAGCGGTCCACTGGCTCGTCTCCGGGACCGACAACGCTGCGCTCTCTTCGGTGGCGAACAGCGGATCGGTGCGGGAGTCGCTTCTCACCCGCACACCGGTTGGCGTCGTCGTGCGTGACCGGGAACTGCGCTGCACGTGGGTCAACGACGCCATCGAGTGCCAGCAGGGCGTTCCCCGTGACCGGCGACTCGGACGTCGCCTGACGGATGTGCTGCCCGGGGTTGAGGCCGAGGCGCTCGAGGTGGTGATGCGGCAGGTGTTGGACAGCGGTATCCCCGCGGTTCACGAGTACCGGGCGTGGCCACCGGCGGAAAAGCGCCGGGAGCACGTGTTCGCGGCCTCGTACTTCCGCCTCCAGGACGCCGACGGGCAGGCGCTCGGGCTGTGCTGCATCAATCTGGACGTCACCGGCAGCCGGCGGGCGCGCGAGCGTCTGGCCATCCTCAGCGAGGCCAACACGCGGATCGGCAGCACCCTGGACGTGATGCAGACCAGCCAGGAACTGGCCGACCTCGCCGTGCCCCTGCTGGCCGACTACGCCACCGTCGACCTGGCGGAGACGGTCCCGCTCGGCGAAGAACCTCCGCGCTGCATCGGACCGGCGGGCGGGCGCCGCCCGGTTCTCCGCCGGGCCGGCGTGGCCTCGATCCACCCAGGGATCCCGGAATCCCCGTGGGCACGCGGTGAACCGGTCTTCCTCCCACCGCACGCCCCCCAGATCAGCGTTCTGTCCTCCGGCCGCTCACACCTGGAACCGATGCTGGACACCGGTCCCGGCACATGGCTCGATCACGATCCCGCCCGGGCGCGGACAATCCGTGAGCACGGGATTCACTCCCTGATGATCGTGCCCATCCGCGCACGGCGGGCCTTGCTGGGCGTGGCGGTGTTCATCCGCACCGAGGAACCCACCCCGTTCCAGGAGGACGATCTGCTCCTCGCCGAGGAAATCGTCACCCGAGCGGCACTCGCCTTGGACAACGCCCGCCAGTACGCCCGCGAACACACCACGGCCCTCACGCTCCAACGCAACCTGCTGCCCCACCGTTTGCGGGACAGCGCGGCCGTCGAGGTGGCCTCGCGCTACCTGTCGGCCGACGCGCACACCGGCGTCGGGGGCGACTGGTTCGATGTGATCCCGCTGTCCAGTGCCCGAGTGGCCCTGGTCGTCGGCGATGTGGTCGGACACGGCATCAACGCCGCCGCCGGCATGGGCAGGCTACGCACCGTCGTCCGCACTCTCGCGGAGATGGACTTGCCCCCCGACGAACTGCTGGTCCACATCGATGACATGGTCCGGCGGCTGACCGAGGAAGACGAGGACGCCGACGACCTTGGCCGGCTCGCCGTGGTGGGCGCGACCTGTCTGTACGCCGTCTACGACCCGGTCACCCGGCGGTGCACCATGGCACGGGCCGGGCACCCCCCACCCGCGATCACCGCTCCACACGGCAAGGTCACCTTCCCCGACCTCCCCACCGGTGCCCCATTCGGCATCGGGCTGGTCCCTTTCGAGGCCGCGGAACTGGAACTGCCCCCCGGCACGCAGCTCGCCTTCTACACCGACGGCCTGATCGAAACCCGCGACCACGACCTCGACGTCGGAATGAAGCAACTGGGCGGCGCCCTGGCACATCCCGACTGGTCCTTGGAACACCTGTGCTCCTCCGTGATCGAGACGCTGCCCACTCGGCCACCATCCGACGATGTCACCCTGCTCCTGGCCCGGACGCGTTCTCTGAGCCCCAGCCAGATGGCAACCTGGGACCTGCCCAGCGAGCCGGCCGTCGTCCGCACCGCCCGGGCTTTGGCCACCCAGCAACTGGCCCAGTGGGGGCTGGATCGGATGGTGCCGTCCACGGAGCTGATCGTCAGCGAACTGGTCACCAACGCCGTCCGCCACGCCACAGGCCCCATCCGGCTACGCCTGATCCGGCACAAGGTCCTGACCTGCGAAATCTCCGATGCCAGCGACCGTCTCCCCCGTCGGCGCCAGGCTCGCGGCCTCGACGAGTCCGGCCACGGTCTGTCCATCGTCGCCCAGCTCTGCCAGCGACAGGGTTACCGCCGCACAACGGACGGCAGCAAGACCGTCTGGGCCGAACAAGAACTACCGAAAAATGCTTAACCTCGCCGTTTCGGTTGGGTACGGCGGCTGGTGAGGCGGAAGCGCGAAAGTGCCTTCCTGACCTGGGACGATGAACCTTGCTGAGGGGTTCTGTCGGTCCAGGCGGAGGGCACTTTCTACGTGCAGGCTATCGGGTTGCGTCCCAAGGTCCAGGTCCGTGCCGATGGTTCGGGGGTGGTCGGGCATGCCGGGGCACGGCTGCTGGCGGATCTCGCTGATGCCACCGGACTGGGATGCCGTCAGCGGGTCAGGACGCGCGGCAGAAGAGGGCGGCGGCTCCGTATTTGGCGCGGACGCGGTCCATCGCGGCTTCGGCTACCAGGCGGTCCTCGCGGGCGGTGTCCAGGCTGATCTGCTGGGTGACCTGGTCGGCGTCGACCAGGTCCTCGCCCCTGAGGACGAGACTGGTCAGACGGCCGCGCTGCAGGCTCGCGGCGTCCATCAACTGGTAGGCGACGGTGCGCAGGTCGTCGTAGTGCGCGGACTCTTGCGGCAAACTGCGTGTCTTCTCCCACGACGTCCCGCCGGCGAACCGCAACGGGCTCCAGCGGCCGTCACCGCCACCGAGCTGCTGCGCCCTGGACATTCCTGGGCTGCCGTGCATGCTCTCCGAATGCTTCCTGCTCACCCTGGTGCCAGAGACGTACGAGGGCACCGGCGTCCAAGCCGTCCATCCCGACCAGTAGCCGTCTCCTGGTTAGGCGCATGACGTCAGGGCTGCTCGACACCGTCCGGCCGCTGCACCGCTTGATCGGCCCGGGCTACCTCGACGTGATCACTGAAACCCTCCTCCTACGCTCACAGGATCCTGGTTCGATCCGTAGTATCGGCGGTACCATCGGTACCATGTCGAATCCCAAAGCGATGAACCTACGCTTCCCCGATCCGGCCCAGCGCGCCGCGATCGAAGCCGCTGCGAGGCAGGAAGGCGTTAGCCTGCAGGAATACATCCTGTCCGCCGCCTATGCCCGCGCTACAGCCGTGGAAAAGCGCTTCCTCGACGCGTTCAGGGAGTCGATCGCCCGCAGCAGCGACGCGTTCGCAGAGGGAGCCAGTGCCGCCGATCCCAGCGCACAGCAGCGCGACGCTGACCTGGAGGCACGGCGTGGCCTCGAGCAACAGGAGCGGGGTCACGCAGCGTGACTCAACGCGAACCGCTCCACCCGCTCGATGTGACCTTCCTGCTGCACGCCGCCGAGCTGCTGCCCGGCGATCCTCAGGTCGACGACTACGGCCCGCTCTACGCCGCAGTCGCCCGCGTCAACGCCCGGGCCCTGGAACGCGACATCTACGGCTCCCTGTACCTCAAGGCGGCCGCACTGCTCCAGACACTGGTGAGACTGCCCTGCCTCGAGCACTCCAACGAGGCCTTCGCCTGGCACTCTGCAGAGGCGTACCTGACCCTGAACGGATGCCGACTCGACTACCCGCCGAAGGAAGCGGTCGCCCTGGTCCGCGACGTCGCTTCCGGTGCGATGGGCGTTGGCCTCATCGGCCGCCAGCTGCGCGCATGGAACGTATCCTGACCCAGCCGATGCCCTGAGCAGCGGCCTACGCGTCAAGCAGCAGCGCGAGAGGCGGCGAGCCTCCCTCTCGGGACTGGACGCGACGAATGGGCCGCCCGCCACCTGTCCGCCTTCCCCGGCATCCCCCTCTCTGGCAGCTCCGCCGCGGCGCCGCGGTCCGTCGGGTCAAGCGCGCCCGCGGGGGCTCCATCATTGACGCCTCACGCTTCCTCGGCGTCGTGCCCGGCACCTCCGCACGCTTCGACAACATCCTCACCCACCGCCTCAAGGACAGAGGACTGGCCTTCGCCTTCGAGGCCGCACTCAACAACATCGAAGGCGAGCTCCATCACCGGCCCACCGACTACGAACACCGCCGCCAGGCCCTGAAGGACTGGGCCAGCCCACCGAAGACCTGGCTTGCGGACATCATCCAGCCGCATCCCCAGTTGCAGCACGGCACGTTCGAAACCGGTGACCGCAAACGCCTCGCCTGCTCAGCCTATGTCTGGGCCCGAGTCACCCAAGGCGAGTACAGCTTCGCTCCGACCCCTTGCGCTGACCGTCCCGGGCCACCCGCACCGGGCCGTCGCCTGGCTGCCCGCCATGGTGGTCACGGGAGCCGGCGTCGGGATGTCGCTGCCGTCCAGTCCGGCGCCTCCACGCAGTCACTGCCGCCGGCCCAGTTCGCCGTCGGCTCGGCGATCAACCAGAGCTTCCGCCAACTCGGCGCCGTCCTCGGCGTGAGCCTCTTCGCCGCCGTCGTCGGCACCCCCTCCCCCGCCACCGCATTCGATGTCTTCCACCACATCTGGTGGGTCTTCGGCGCTCTGGGCCTGGCCGCCGGACTGATCGTGTGGCTCCCGCCCCTGCGCCGCGCGACCACCTGACGCCGCCCGGTTCTTCGAAAGCCTCGTGATCCATCTGCGGAAGCAACGGCTGAGGCGGTGCTTCCTGCCCGATGCGGTCGCATGGGCCGACGGGGCCTCGCTCGCCATCCAGGCGCGATCATCCGGTGCACTGGTTTCCGCTCCGCCCCGTCCGACCTCGCGCCACTCCGGCTCCGCGGCCGACGCGGCCGCATCGCCACCGATCGCACCCGATCGCACCCGATCGCACCCGATCGCACCCGATCCGCGGGCGAACCGCGCCTGCACCTGTTGGGTTACGGGGGAACTGGACCGGCCTTGCATCGGCCCCCCTCACGGGCGTCGGCCAGGCCCGCTCTCGAAGCCGCCCACCGGTTGGCCGACCACCTCGGCAACGTGACCGCGGCCCGCATGGCCGAGGTATCAGGTTCTGCTGGTATCCCGAAATGGCCGCAGTATTGAATTGGCGCGCAGAGAAGCGGCGAAACTTGGACCCGCAGTCCGCCGCACAGCCGAATGTGACGCGCCAGAAGAATGTTCAGTGGATTGTCGACCCATTCAGGGTGCTTACAGATGGCGCGCCATGGTGCTGGTTCACGGAGGGATGGAAGTCGCCGTTCGGAGGGAGCGGCTGCGGACGGGATGAACGAGTTCGGCCGCACCGGGTGAGATGGTTTTACATGTATTCAGACTGGTAGTAATAATTCGATTCCAATTCCGATGCCTGCCGAATTGCTGCTGAGATCAGCTCAATGAGTGGCTTTCCCGGACCGGACCGGTGTGCTGCAGCAACGTTCCGAACCAGCCCTGTATCCCTTGATCGTTACGTGAGGTGACGGAAGGCTGGAGATGATGTTTGCGCGAAGGAAATTCCTCATGGCCGGTGCCATGGGGGGTGCGGCCATGCTTCCACAGGGTGGTCTGGGAGCGCGGGCGTATGCGGCGACGGCTCACGGGGCAGTGTGTCCGGACATGCCGATCACGCACAGCCCCAAGCTGAAGAGGTATGTCGACCCGCTCCCCATGCCGTTGACAGCCGTCTCGGATCCTTCCGTCTATCCGGGCGCCGACTACTACGAGATCACGATGCGGCAGGGCTCGTGGCAGTTCCACCGGGATCTCGGGCCGGCAACCGTGTGGGGTTACTGGGCCGATAACCCGCACGATCCTCACAAGCCGACCGGCATGGGCTATCTCGGGCCGACCATCAGCGTGACCACGGACCACCCGACGGTCGTCAAATACCGCAACGAGCTGCCGACCACCCACCTGTTCCAGTTCGTGATCGACGCCATTCGCAGCGGGTGCGACGAGCTCACCCCGACCCCTCCGCCTCCCTACAAGCCCGTGCTGCCTTTTCCCTCGAACGTCAACGTGTGGAACGTCGTACACCAGCACGGCGGTTTCACAGCGCCACAGTCCGACGGCATGCCGATGCAGTCGTTCAGCCCGGACGGCATCCACGCCGCGGACTACACCACCCTGGAACCGGGCCGGGTCAAGCGCAACGAGGCGATCTACGGGTACACCAACCACGACCGTTCGTGCATGCTCTGGTATCACGATCACGGCATGGGGATGACCAGCCTCAACGTCTACGCGGGCCTCGCCGGTCTCTGGGTCATTCGTGACCCCGCCGACGAGCGGCTCGGGCTGCCGCGAGGCGAATTCGAGGTCCCCCTCATCCTGCAGGACCGGACCTTCAACGCGGACGGCACGCTCGCCTACACCATGGCCCTGAGGGAAGGCGAGGACACCCCGGTCGTCAACGGGAAGGTGCACCCCTACCTGACCGTCGAGCCGCGACGCTACCGGCTGCGCTTTCTCAACGCTTCGAACGAGCGTTTCTGGCGGCTGAGGTTCGACGCTTATCCCAGGGACGCACTGCCCGAGGTCACACTGCCGTTCTGGCTGATCGGCACCGACGGCGGCTTCCGTCCCCCGTTGCAAATGCTGAACTTCCTGATCTCGCCGGCCGAGCGATACGACCTGATCGTCGACTTCAGTCAGGTGCCCATGGGCACGAACGTCAGACTGACGAACTACCACGCGCCGGTCCACTACCCCGGCATGCCGGGCCAGGGACCGGAAATCCGGGAACTCATGGAGTTCCAGGTCACCAAACCATTGTCCGAAGGCGCGGACAGGACGAGGCCGCCCAAGAACCTCAGGCTGCCGACGGTCGCACCTGTCAAGCCGAAACCGCACACCCGTCGCCGGCAATGGGTTACGTACCAGCACAAGCTCTTCAGGACCATGACGTTCAACGCGGTGCCGTTCGAGGCGCCGTCCCAGGACTTCATCAAGGAAGGCTCGACCGAGATCTGGGAGTACATCAATCCCAATCACGACGCCCACCCGATGCACGTCCACCTCGTCAACTTCCAGGTGCTGGACAGGCAGCCGATCGACGCAGCCGCCTACCAGGCGGATTACGAAAAGTGGATTGACGGTGGCCGCAAACCGAAGGACCTGCCGGTGTTGGAGAACTATTTCACCGGTCCACCGATTCCGCCGGACCCGGACGAAGCACGGTCCAACAAGGACACGTTCAAATCCTATCCGGAGACGGTGACCAGAATCATCATTCAGGAATTCACCCCGCCGACGCGTACGATCGCGTCGATTCCGGGCAGCGGCACCGAGTTCCCGGCGACCTACATCCACCACTGCCACATTCTCGAACACGAAGACGACGACCTGATGCGCCCGTGGACGATCGTCGGCCACGGCGACCACGACGACGGCGACCACGACGGCGACCACGGCCACTGACGGGATCGATCGACCCGCGTGTGCCGGTCCGCGCCCAAGGGTCCCGGACCGGCACTGACGCCGTGACCCGCCCTTCCCCCGACTCTTGAGAGTACGGCGCCCGCAAGAGGACGGATGCTCTCGGCCCTCGAATACCGCACCCTCGGAATACTGTCTCTCCACCAGTTGAGGCGGAGCGCGTCGAACCGCGCGAGTACAGGGTGTGAGAACGTGCCAGTCTTTTCGCAGCCTGCAATGGATCCGGTAATTGAGCAGCGAAGTGCTGCGGAGCAAGCAAAAGTGCGCGCGGGCGGCGCGCGCAGCGCTGCCGTCCGGTATCGCTTCGTTGCCCGCGATGCGCCGGAGGAGGATCCTCCGCCGTTGGCCCCATCTGCTGCGGGGTGGCGGCGCCGCGCGGCTGAAGCTGTTCCTGTCGATGCTGTGGCTGTCACGGAACGAGGACTCCCCGCGCTTCGACTACCCCGCCCATCAGTGGGCCCGCCTGCTCGGCTTCGACGATCCTGACGGTGCGGGCGCCCGGCGCATCCAGCAAGCCCTGCGCTGGCTGGATGACGAGGCCTTCGTGCGCCTTCACCACCGCCAGGGCGCATCGTCCGCGATCCATCTGCTCAGCGACGCCGGAACCGGACGGTCCTACCAGGCGCCCGGCCCCGCGATGAAGCGTCTCTCGAAGGCGGAGAAGTTGGACCACCTGTACGTCCAGCTTCCCGCCGGGCTCCGGACCAACGGGTGGATCATGGAGCTCTCGGGGGCCGCGCTGGCCATGTACCTGGTGCTGTTGCACGAGCGGCGTGGTGAGGAGAACAAGGCCGTATGGCTCTCTCCTCGGATCGGGTGGGAGCGGTATGACCTGAGCGACGAGACCCGTCGCAAGGGGCTGTTCGAAGACCACTTCCGCAGCCGGAACGTCTACGAGTTCGACTCCAAGGACTTGGACCAGTACGAGCCGGGCGACGAACGCGACAACCCGTTCGTCTGATGGCTGACAAGCGCTGAGAAGATGCGGGCACAACTCGGTAGCTCGGCCCGGCCGACACGGATCACCGCCGCGGCAGGTTGCTCCCGAAGGCAGGTTGCCCCTGGCGACACGTCTCCAGGGGCAACCCGAGCCGGCCATGGGCACCGGCGTTCTTTCGCGGCGGCTACTCGTAGCCGAGGACCTTGAAGTCCTTGCTGACGAAGACGTGGTGCGGCCAGTTGACGCTGATGTTGTGGACCTCGTACTCGCCGTCGCTCAGCTGCACCACACGGTCGTTGATGCCTCCGGGGACGACAGCCTGCGCGGCCTTCACCGCCTTGTACGCCGTCGTCCCGCTGAGGATCGTCCCCTCTCCCTCGGTGTAGTCCGGGATCTGACCGACCGACTTGACCGGTGACGGCGTTCCCTTCTGGAAGGGGATCACCCCTGCCGCCTCGGCAGCCGCAGCTCCGCCGTCGCCCCCGCGTTGCACGATGACCTGCGTAGCCGTGATGGTCGCGCTGTCGACCGTTCCCAGGACGAGGACGCTCGCGCCCTTCTTCACGGCGCTCGCCGGGGCGCCGTGGGTTTTCGTGGAGGACGTCTCGTCGACGGTCACCTCCACCCCCGTTGCCGTCGACATGGTGAAGCCCGATGTGGACGTGGTGTCGACGATGCCGGTCGCACCCCCGGTGGCCGGTCCGGACACAGGCCCGCCGCCCGCGGGCAGGCTGGGCGTTGCGTTCGGTGTAGACGTGGCTGTGACGGACGACGCGGACGATGAGAAATCCGCCGCGGCGGACGTGCCGGCACCGGCGAGTCCGGCCATCGCACACGTCAGCCCGGCGGCTAGGATCCAGCCACCCCGCTTCTTCGACAGCAACCGCCGTACGCTTGGCTGGCGTGCTTGCACGGCCATGGTCGCCGGGGCTGACCCGGCCGGCGAGTGGCTTGTCGGGTCGTAGTCGTTCATGACGGCTCTCCTCATTGCTTGGGCAACTGCTGAGAGCCTGTCGGCCGTGAATATGAGGACGCTGTAGTTGACCTGAAGGAGTGCTGTCAAAGTGCAAGGTCGAGCAGTCGGCGCCAGCGGATGATGCGGCAGGCCGGGGTGGAGGGAGGAGATGCCGCCGCCGGTCGAAGTGCTTGAGGTCGGCGGTGGACGGCGCGTGGCCGGAGACCAGACAGCGCCGGGCCGGAAGGGCCGACAGCCGCTTTAGGAGTTCGATCACTCGGCCCGGCACATGAGGTTCAGCTCCTCTGCAACGTCCGTTGGCGGTTGGTGAGATCCGCGCCTGTCCAGGGTCGTTGATGTCAACTCTGGATGTCAGGCAGGCCGAGGAACGATGCTCACCACGCGGTAGTCATACCCGACCTGTTTGAAGCGGGGGGCTTCGTATGAGACGGGGTTAACCGCAGGGCATCGACGACCTCACGGGCTTCGAGGTGGACAGCTGACTGTGCTGGCATCCCGGTCGCCAGGGCGAGCAATCCGAGTGGCCGTCGTCTCAGCCCATGGCAATCGTGCCGCCCAGGCCGGCCAGGCGTAGCGCTAGGTTCCGGGGTGAGTCGATCAGCTTGTGGCGATCCTTGGTGGAGTCCAGCGCGGCCACGACTGGACTCGACAGGAACGCGATCAGCTCGTCCACCTCCTGCCGGGATGGGCGGGGAGTGAACTCCTTCCGCAAGGCATAGATGATGTTCTCGACGCTGTACCCGTCGTCAACGGGGTCCTCGTCCACAGCCTCCTGGAAGGCCGGGTCAATGATCCTGCCCATCAGCAGCGAGCGCCGCTCCAACGCCTGGTACCGCTCGGCCAGGTCCTCGCTGAACGTGTCGATGCGGGAGAAGGTGTCGCGTAGTTCGGTAAGGGGCGTCCGCACTCACAGGGTGCGGGGCACCTCCATGTCATGGGCCGGTTTTTTCCACAGGCCTTTCCAATAATTGCAGCTCGGGGTGCTTGTATGTGGCACGTTTCCTGTGCCTGCGCTATTAATTCCGAGGATTCAGCGGACAGTGGAACCGCCGGCTCCCAGGTCATGTCTGTATAGTCGGGTCCGCCGCAAGGCAAGGCCCCGAGGATTCCGGTTTTCTCTGACTTATTGGACAGGGAATTCAAAGGGTCCTTGTCGAAAAATCATCCTTGACCAAGGAGTTTGTTGTGAAGGCTCGTACAGTCGCCGTTTCCCTCGTCTCCGCCGCCCTCGTCGTGGGCGGCGCGACGGCCGCCGTCGCCGCCCCGGCCAAGGCGCCGAACCCGAAGGCGTCCATCACCCTCTCCGCGAGCACCACCCATGCCAAGCCGGGCAAGAGCATCACCTTCACCGGCCGGACCGCCGGTCTGAAGGAGGGCAGCACGGTCACGCTCCAGGTGAAGGATGGCGCCAAGTGGGTGTCGCTGCCGGCGACCACCACCGTCAAGAAGAGCGGATACAAGCTCACCGACGAGTTCAAGCACAAGGGCGTGGAGGTCCTGCGCGCCGTGGACGGCAAGACCGCGTCGAAGACCGTGACCGTCACCGTCCGCTGACGACGCACCGCCGGTACCCTCCCGCCCTCGCGGGGGAAAAACCTCCGGTGGCCGTTTCTTAGCGGCCGTTTTTGAAGTGGCCGTAAGGGCTCGCAGACAATTAACTTGTGGGTTCTGAGACTTGACCTCACAGGTCAGTCAGGCCTCTCGCCCGCATGTTGATTCTCTGCGAGCCCTAAGCGGGTTATCGCAAGTGCGCGAAAGCCCTCGCTGCCTGAAAGAGGCAGGCAGCGAGGGCGCTTTCACTACCGGCGACTGGTCAGCACATCTTGTAGTCGACCCGGGTCGAGTTGTACGAGCACGAGTCGGCCCAGGCCCCAAGGCCTCGGCAAAGTGAGCCCTTCTCGGTAACGTCTCGTGACGGTTCGTGATCTTCGTTCAGCTGGTGCGGCCGTGTTCCATCTGGAGCAGGACGAGGGCGGCGCGGGTGATCCGGGTGATCGCCTTGGGGTCGAGGCTGACCCTGCGCAGAGCCTTGAAGGTCACCTTGAGCAGGGCGTTGGCGCGTTCGGCCACGCCGTGGACGCCTCGGATGACGGAGTTGAACGCCTTGGCGTCGTCGGTGAGTTCGCCGCCCTTGGGTTTTTTGACCGGGTGGCGGAGGCCGGCCCCGGCGTTCTGGTAGCCGAGGTCGGTCAGGGTGGGGATGTCGAGGGTGTCGGCGAGCCGGTTCAGGGCGGCGATCAGGCCGTGGGTACGGGCGCAGGTGGTGTCGTGCTCGCGGCCGGGCCGGACCGGCGAGACCCAGAGCGGCCAGCCGTCGGGTGCGGAAATGACCTGGACGTTGCCGCCGTGGTGCTTGTGCTTGCCCGACCACCACAGGTCGGCCTTGTTCGGGCCGGGGGCGGTGACGCGATCGGTACGGATGACGGTGCCGTCGAGGTTGAGGTGTGTAAAGCCGGCCACGGCCGCGCGCTCCAGTGCGGTGACAGGTCCGGGGCGTGGTCGGCGAGCACGGTCAGCCCTTCGTGGAGGTAGCGGTAGGCCGTCGGGACGGAGATCCGGTTGTCGCGGGCGAGTTGAGTCAGCCGGGTACCGTCCAGGAACCAGCGCAGGATCAACACGCTCTGTTTGAACGGCCCCAGGGCGCGGGCGCCCTTGCGGGTCCCGAGACGCTCGCGGTGTTCGAGCAGCAGCTTCGCGAGGGCCTCAGCAGTGGCCCGGCTGACATTGAGCACGCCGGTGTAGGTGATACTGGCCAACGCGTGAAGCCTCTCGGTACCCGGAACCTGTTCTTCGCAGACCTGTTCCTACCAGGGGCTTCTCGCGTATCTGATGCCGGGTCAAGCCCGTCTGATGTCCCTAGTCAGGAAGATCTCGGATCTGTCGGACGGGCGGCATACTCTGAGCCCCGTCCGCACTATCTGGGAGAGTCATGACAAGTAGGTTCACCGAGTTGGCCGTTGACTGCCACGATCCGGAGAGGCTCGCGGCCTTCTGGTGCGAGGTCCTGGACTTCAAGGTGATCGACCGGAGCGAGGGCAAGGTCGAGATCGGCTCCTGGGTGCCGACCGTCGAGGATGTTCGGGCCCGCCAGATGCCACCCACCCTGCTGTTCATCCAGGTGCCCGAGGGCAAGACCGTGAAGAACCGGCTTCACCTCGACGTCAGCCCGATCGACGGCAGCACCGAGGACGAGGTGACCAGATTGCTCGGACTCGGCGCCACCAAGACGGATGTGGGCCAGGGCTCAGACCGAAACTGGGTGGTCATGGCAGACCCCGAGGGCAACGAGTTCGACGTCCTACGCACCCTGGCACCGCAGAACTAGGCCGCGAGCGGGCACCCGCACCCCGTCACACACCGCAACTATCACGTTGCCGAGAAGACCTCAGTGTAGTGATGTCCAGTTCGTGATCATGCGAGCCCGAGCAGGGCGAGCGGTCGGCAGGTGTCGCGGGCGTTGTGCCGCAGTGCGGAGGTGATGTTCGTCTTGCCGACCAGGCGGAGGGCGCCCAGGGCCTCGGGGAGAGTCCTGTTGGTCCGGGTTGATCATGTGACGCCGGATCGGCCCAGGACTCGGAGCGAGCACAGCCCCTTGTGATCATGGAGTTGTCGACGCTTCATGATCTGCAAGGTTGCCGTGCTCGTTGCTCCATCATCTCTCACGTCCGTCGTGCCGGATGCCGCGCCCTCGTCCGTCTCCTCGCCACCGGTGGCGGTGCTGACGGGCCTGCTCGAGGCTCTCGCCCGGGTGCCCGATCCGCGCAACCCGCGCGGCGTGCGCTACCGGCTGTCCACGCTGCTCGCGGTGGGGGTGTGCGCGATGCCCGGCGCCGGGCACAATTCCCTGACCGCGATTGCCGACAGGCCGCCGCGCCGCCGGGCGTTCGCGGTGGACGGCAAGTGCCTGCGCGGAGCGGTCCGCGCTGACGGCAGCCGTGTGTTCGTCATGACCGCCGTACGCCACGACGACACCCTCACCGCTGCGCTGCCTGAGATCGGCGCCAAGACCAACGAGATCCCCGAATTCGCCCCGTTGCTCGACCAGATCGACCAGGCAGGCCTCACCGACGCCGTGATCACCGTGGACGCGCTGCACGCCCAGAAGGACCATGCCCGCTACCTCGTCGAGCAACGCGATGCCCACTACCTGCTGTCGGTGAAGAACAACCAGCCCACGCTCGCAGGCCAGTTGAGGACACTGCCGTGGAGGGAGGTTCCCGTCCTGGACCGCTCCCGCACCCGCGGCCGCGGCCGCGAAGAGGTCCGCGAGGTCAAGGTCGTCACCGTCGACGGGCTGCTGTTCCCTCACGCCCGTCAGGTCGTGCGCATCCACCGCAAGCGACGCCGCATCGGCGCCAGGAAATGGCAGACCGAGACGGTCTACGCCGTCACCGACCTGGCCGCCCGCCAGGCCGACGCGACCGAGATCGCGGCCTGGGCACGCGGCCACTGAATCATCGAGAACACCGTCCACTGGACCAAGGACGTCACGTTCACCGAGGACGCCAGCCAGGTCTGCCGCCACCACGCCCCCGCCGTCATGACCACCCTGCGCGACCTGGCACGCGCCACTCTCCACCGGGCCGGCTGGGCCAACATCGCCAGCGCCCGATGCGCACACGGCCAGCCCGAGGCCGTCCTGACCCTCCACGGCATCCCGTGATCAAATCGGGCGAACACGACTCTCCCCCGGGGCCCTGGCCGTAGAGGGCCCTTGCCACAAGCAGGCGGTCGCCTTCAGCGGCTCGCGGCAGTACCTGCTTCGGCGCATGACGGGGCTGGCAGCGTTTCGGTCTAGCGGTGTCCTCAGCGGAGGGATTAGCGTTACCCACAGAGCAATCGTGGTTCCGAAGTCGTGCACCCGCGGTCACCTTGCCCGCGGGCGCTTTGCTGTGCAGCCCTCTCCGGACCAGGGCGATTACCTCCGGGCCCGCACCGTGCAGGCCCTAACCCCCTCGAAGGAGACAGACATGGCCAAGGGCACTGTGAAGTGGTTCAACGCGGAGAAGGGCTTCGGCTTCATCGAGCAGGAGGGCGGCGGCCCGGACGTCTTCGCCCACTACTCCAACATCGCCGCCCAGGGCTTCCGCGAGCTGCAGGAGGGCCAGAACGTGGAGTTCGACGTCACCCAAGGCCAGAAGGGCCCCCAAGCGGAGAACATCCGCGTCATCTGACCCAGCTCCCGAACAGGCCCGGCACCCTGGAGGATGCTGTTGGTTAATTTCGGGCCTGTGCGTGACGTCGGCTCCCAAGACCTGGTTGTGGTCTTGGGAGCCGACGTTGTCGTATGGGGAGGGTGTCGATGTCGATGCGGCCGAGCGGGTCTGATGAGGTCCCGGCGGAGACGATGCGGGTGGCGCGGGCGGCCTTCCCGAAGGGGAGCCTGGCGATCCGAATGCGGGATGAGCTGGGTGTTCTGTTCAGCGACGAGCAGTTCGTAGGCTTGTTCCCCGCCCGGGGGAAGCGGGCTTGGTCGCCGGGACGCCTGGCGATGGTGCTGGTGTTGCAGTTCGTGGAAGGGCTGACCGACCGGCAGGCCGCGGAGGCCGTGCAGGCCGTGCACGCCGTGCAGGCCGTGCAGGCCAGGATCGACTGGAAGTTCGCGCTGGGGCTGGAGCTGACCGATCCGGGCTTCGACTTCCCGGTACTCTCGGAGTTCAGGGCCCGTTTGATCAGCGCGGACGCCGGGAGCGGGATCCTGGACGCGGTCCTGGCCGCGGCCCGCGACCGTGGACTGGTCGGCTCGGGCGGGAAAGCACGGACCGACTCCACACACGTTCTCTCCTCGGCGCGTGAGCTGAACTGGCTGGAGCAGGTCGGTGAGACCTTGCGGGCGGCACTGAACGCGGTGGCCCGCGCCGAGTAGGCCTGGCTAACCGGGCATGCCCTGCCCGACTGGTTCAAGCACTACGCCACCCGGATCGAGGACTCCCGTTTCCCTAAAGCCCAGGCCAAACGTGTCGAAGTGGGACGCCGGATCGGCGCGGACGGCATGCACCTACTGCGCATGATCTGGGCAGACGACGCACCACCGGCACTGCGGGAGTTGCCGGAGGCTGACACGCTGCGGCAGGTATGGGTCCAGCACTTCCACCTGGTGGAGGGTGAGGTGCGACGACGGGACCCAAAAGACCGGCCGCCGGGCGCGATGCGCCTGGTCACCCCGTATGACACCGAGGCCCGCAGTGGCGGCAAGCGCGACATTTTCTGGGACGGCTACAAGGTGCATCTCACCGAGAGATGCGAGCCCGGGAACGTGCACTTGGTCACGAACGTGACCACTACCGTCGGTGCCGTCGCCGACCAGCGGATGGCCGCTGTCGTGCACGCCGGCCTCGCGAGGCGGGATCTTCTGCCCGACGAGCACTGGGTCGACACCGGCTACACCAGTTCCGGCGCTCTGGTCGCCGCCCGCCGTGACCATCACATCGAACTGCACGGACCGATGAAATCCGTGACCGTCCCCCATGCCCGCGGCGCCACCGCCCACGGGCAGGATGCCTTCACCATCGACTGGGACAACCAGCAGGTGACCTGCCCGACCGGGGTGACCAGCACGCAGTGGCACCAGCGCCGCTCGGAAGACGGGCTGCCGACCATCCGGGTCCGGTTCTCCCCGTCCGACTGCCGCACCTGCCCCCAGCTGCGGGTATGCGTCAACTCTCCGAAAGCCCAGCGCCGGGAGATCAACCTGCGGCCACACGACGAATACGAAGCCCTCCAGCAGGCCCGCAAACTCCAGGAAACCGACGACTGGAAGGCCCGCTACAAGATCCGCGCCGGAGTCGAGGGGACCATCTCCCAAGCCGTGCAAGCCTGCGGCCTGCGCAGATCCCGCTACCTCGGTCTCACCAAGACCAGCCTCCAACACCAGCTCACCGGCGCCGCCGTCAACCTCATCCGCATCAACGCCTGGCTCACCGATCAACCCACGCACGAACCCGCACCAGCCCCCTGCCAGCACTCCGCCCCGCCGCATAACGACGGGGCGAAGCAACCAGGCCCGAATTAGCCAACAGCATCCCTGTGGGGTGCCAGGCCTCCGTGTCTGGCCGCTGGTCGCCAGGCGTGATGCGTGCTCGGATCTTGGACATGGGCCGGTTGAACGTCGAGGGGCGCGGCCGTTCATGATCACGTTGACATCACTCAGCATGATCGTGAAGGCCGCGCCCGCGTGCCATCCTGCCCGACCCTGCCCACGTGGCGCCAACTCGCCGATCAACGCTGCCTCGTTCTTGAGGAGTTGTGCACGCTCGAGCGACTGCCATCGCTGTTGGAGGCGGTCCGGGCCGTGCCCGACTGCCGTACGGCGAGGGCGGGCTGGAGTTTCGCCGTCCGCACTGCCGCTCGCGAGGCCGTCGGCAAGGACCGCCGCCGTGCGACGCCGAAACCGAGACCGGACAACGGACCGCTTTTCGGGGTGAAGGCCCGTGCCAGGGGCCTGAGCGGGGCCGGGAAGAATCCGGCTTGGCCGGACCTTATGCAGATCATGAAAGCAATCGTGTACACGGAAGGCGGCGGCACTGAGGTGCTGCGCCTGACCGAGCGTCCCCTGCCGGAGCCGGGACCGGGCGAGGTACGGATACGGGTCGAGGTGTCCGGGGTGAACCCGACGGACTGGAAGTCGCGCACGGCCGGGCCGCAGGGTGAGGGCGAGCAGGTGCCCAACCAGGACGGCGCCGGAGTGATCGACGCGGTCGGGGAGGGTGTCGACGAGGCCAGGGCCGGTCAGCGCGTCTGGATCTGGGAGGCCGCCTGGCAGCGCCCGGAGGGCACGGCGCAGGAGTACGTGGTGCTCCCCGAGGAACAGGCCGTACCGCTGCCCGACAATGCCTCCCTCGACCTCGGCGCGAGCATCCCCATCCCCGCGATGACGGCCCACCGCGCCCTCACCGTGCGGGACGGCGATCCGGCCCGGCTCGGCCCCGGCGCGCTCGGCGGCCGTACGGTGCTGGTCGCCGGCGGCGCGGGCGCGGTCGGCAACATGGCGATCCAGCTGGCGCGTTGGGCGGGGGCCAGAGTGGTGGCCACCGTCAGCAGTCCGTACAAGGCGCGTCTGGCCGAGGCCGCCGGCGCACACCACGTCGTCGATTACAAGGCCGAGGACGCGGCGGAGGCGATCCGCCGGGTGGCCCCGGACGGTGTCGACATCGTCGTGGAGGTCGCCATGGCGGCGAACGCGCGACTCGACGTCTCGGTGACCGCCCAGAACGCCGCCGTCGCGTACTACGACGACGGTGGGTCCCAGGTGACACTGCCTCGTTGGGAGACCTTCTTCGGCAACCTGCGCTTCCAGGGCGTGCTCGTCTACACCATGCCGGCCGAGGCCAAGCGGGATGCCATCGCCGCAATCACCGCCGCCCTCGCCGACGGGGCGCTGCGCGTGGGCGAGGAGGCGGGCCTGCCGCTGCACCGCTTCCCGCTGGAACGCACCGCTGACGCGCACACCGCGGTCGAGGAGGGAGCGGTGGGCAAGGTCCTTATCGACGTGCAGGCGTGATGCGTGCTCGGATCTGGGACATGGGCCGGTTGAACGTCGAGGGGCGCGGCCGTTCATGATCACGTTGACATCACTCAGCATGATCGTGAAGGCCGCGCCCGCATGTCATCCTGCCCGACCCTGCCCACGTCGCGCCAACTCGCCGATCAACGCTGCCTCGTTCTTGAGGAGTTGTGCACGCCCGAGCGACGGCCATCGCTGTTGGAGGCGGTCCGGGCCGTGCCCGATCCGCGCTCGGCTCGCCTGGTCACGCACGCCTGGCCGATGCTGCTCGGCCTAGGGTCTGTGTGATGTCGTGATCAATCGGCTGCTCGTATGAGGTCTTCGAGCCAGATCATCGAGGCGCGAAGTTCAAGGCCGGCGAGGTAGCGGGCTCCACCACCTTCGCGAACGGACCAGAGTGGCTCTCATCCCCGTTGCCCAAGTGGCTCCTTTTCACCCTGCCGAAAACAGCAGGCGTGTCGGTCGCATAGGGCACGAGGGGGTCATTGGTGGCGGCGTCTGAAGACGACCGTCCGCAGGACCGTGAAGCGCACCACGGTCACCAGGGCGAAGCTCGGCGCAAGTACCAGGGTCTCCGCTGCTGGTGAGGCGGTGGGCCGGTAGTGGCGGAAGAGCAGGACAGCGCCTGTGGTGACCAGGTACGCCAGGACGAACAGGCCACCCGCGGTCAGATGCGCCTGGAGGACCCGGACCGGGGACCCGTGAAAGGTCAGCCGGCGGTTGGCCTCCGTGTTGAGGACGGTGACGACAAGTAGGGAGGTGAAATTGGCCAGGATGGGCGGCGACCACTGGCGCAGAACCCAGTACAGCATGGCCTGGGCCACCGTGGAGGCGACGCCGATCACGACGAACCAGAGCACTTCCCTGGTCAGCGCGGTGCGGCCGAGCCAGGTGGCGGCGCTGCGCCGTGCGCTGAGGCGTCGCACCCCACCATCATGTGACCACCGTGCGACCCGTCGAGCCGTGCGGAGCGCCGATTCAACCGTTCGGTTGACGACAGACGCCCGCATGCACGACAGGCACGGAGAGCCGACCCGATCTGTGCCAGTTTGTGGCTGACGATTTGACGGGCACTGACGGAGCGGTGGGGTTCGATCCACACGTTGAGAGACGGTCTGGGGATAGGGGAGGCAGTCGTTGGACAGTGGCGGACGGCCGCCGGCTGCGGGCTCCGGCGGCCCGCAGCGGCGGGGATCGGACGAGGGTCACGCGCAGGGGCGCCTTGAGCGCGTTCGCGCTGCCGCGGCGGCGCGGGCCACCAAGGGGGCCGCTCGTACCAGGGCCCTCGTGCGCCGGGTCGAGCAGACTCCTCCGCCCCCGGGGCCGTTCCGTCCCGGGTTTTGGCGCAGTCCGATCCGCGGGCCTTGGCTGACCTCGGTATTCGGCCTGGTGCTGCTGATCGGCATTCCGATGCTGTTCGTCACCGGGCTGCTCTCCTACGCCTCCTACAACCCCGGGCTGAGCCCCCTCAACGACGAGACTCCCGACAAGGGTGTCATGGGCTTCTACCTCTTCAGCTGGCCCACCCATCCGTACTGGCTGTACCGGTTGCTCCAGGGCGTGCACGTGACACTGGGTGTGGTGCTGGTGCCGGTGCTGCTGGCCAAGTTGTGGTCGGTGATCCCGAAGCTGTTCGAATGGCTGCCGGTGCGCTCCGTCGCCCACGGCCTGGAGCGGCTGTCCCTGCTGATGCTGGTCGGCGGCGTCATTTTCGAGTTCGTCACGGGCATCTTGAACATCCAGCTCTACTACGTCTTCCCGGGCTCGTTCTACCGCCTGCACTTCTACGGCGCCTGGGTGTTCATCGCCGCCTTCGTCGTCCACGTGTGCCTCAGACTCGGCCGGATGGCCCGGGCCCTGCGCTCGCGCAGCCTGGGCGCCGAACTGCGCACCGACCTTGCCCACACCGTGCCCGAACCACCGGATCCTGACGGCTTGGTGGCAGCCGCTCCGGCCCCGCCGACAATGACCCGCCGCGGTGCGGTGGGCATGGTGGGAGCGGGATCTCTGCTCCTCCTCGTCGTGACCGCCGGACAGAGCATCGGCGGCCGGCTGCGCGGCACAGCGCTGCTCGCGCCCCACAACCGCGATCCGGGCAGCGGCCCGAACAGCTTCCAGATCAACAAGACGGCGGCGAAAGTGGGCGTCACCCCCGCGCTCGTCGGCCCCGACTGGCGGCTGGAGGTGCACGGACGCGGAGCGGCACTGGTCTTCACCCGCGAGCAGCTCCTGGCGATGCCCCGGCACGCCGCCGCACTGCCGATCGCCTGCGTGGAGGGATGGTCCACCGAGGACCAGCACTGGAGCGGCCTCCGGCTGGCCGACCTCGCCGCTCTGGCCGGCCTGCCCGATGCCGCAAGCGTCCTGGTCGAGTCCATCCAACCCCCCGGCCCCTTCATCAGGGTGGTGCTCCGGGGCAACCAGATCCACGATCCCCGAGCGCTGCTCGCCCTCCGCGTGAACGGCGCGGACCTCTCGCTCGACCACGGCTACCCGGCCCGCATCATCGTTCCGGCCAACCCCGGTGTGAACAACACGAAGTGGGTTCACCGGCTCACCTTCAGGGCGTGACCATGGCACGATTCGTCCGCTGGTACGGCTCCGAACCGCTGCACCTGCTTGTCCTGATTGCCTCGTTCGCCCTGACCGGCTACGCCATGGTGCGCCTGTTCGCCGTCCAGCCCTGGGAAGTGGCGATCTGGTTCGTCGGTGCGGCGATCCTCCACGACCTCATCCTGTTGCCCCTGTACTCGCTGGCCGACCTGTCGGCCCTCTCCGTACTGCGGCACCGATCCGCCGACGGACCGACGGTGCCGTGGATCAACTACCTGCGCGTTCCCGCCTTCCTGTCCGGTCTGCTCCTGCTGGTCTGGTTCCCCCTCGTCTTCCGTCTGGCGGTCCCCTACCCCGGTGACACCGGCCTGTCCGACAGCGTCTACCTCGGCCGATGGCTGGCGATCACCGGCGTGCTCTTCGCAGCTTCCGCCGTGGCCTTCGCGATGAGACTGCGCCGCGCGCGCCGGCCCGGCCGCGGCGACAAGAACCGACCGGCCGCAGGGCATGGCGCAGCACCGTGACAACGGACGAGGGCGAGCTGTACGACGCCGACGAGGACCCCTACGCGCTCGCCCTTCGACCCGGCCGAGAACCGGTGTTCCTGCGGCTGGCCGACGGGCGCCGGATCCAGATGCCGGTGCACCGCTGGCACGAGCAGCCCACAGTGGCCGACAAGACCGTACTGGCACGCTGCATCGGCCCCGTCCTCGACGTCGGCTGCGGCCCGGGCCGCATGTGCAGAGCACTCCTGAGCCGAGGAGTCTTCGCCCTCGGGGTCGACATAGCACCTCGCGCGGTCGCCCTGACCACCGCCCAGGGCGGGCTCGCACTGTGCCGATCGGTCTTCGAACGGCTGCCGGCCGAGAGAGGCTGGCAGACGGTGCTGCTCATCGACGGCAACATCGGCATCGGAGGCGACCCTCATGGCCTGCTGCGCCGCTGCGGCGGACTCATCGCCCCCGCCGGGCTCCTCGTCGTCGAGGTCGACCCCCATGACGTCGAAGAGCTGTGCACCGCCCGGTTCGAGAACCTCCAGGGCCAGAGCGGCCCGTTCTTTCCCTGGGCACGGCTCGGACGACCAGCGCTCCACAGGATCGCCGAAGACCTTGCCTTCAGCGTCACCGACCAGTGGGGATACGGCCACCGACGCTTCCTCGCCCTCGGCCGCCCGGATTCGGCCTCGGGACCTCGCTGATGACGCGGGGTCGGCCACGCGGCGGCGGGGAGACACGACGTACGCCGACCGGACGCCGAGCGCGGCACCAGCTCGTGCCACTCGGTCGGAGCAACCATCGGCAACCGGCACGTGCGATCCACCGATCGTGCTGATTGGCTGGAGGTGAATCCGCTGTTCAGGGAGGCTGGGATCCATGTCACCCGTCAGGCACCTGGAGAGACCTGCGGCGCAGGCGACTGCTCACGTCGTCTCGGCCGGGCCGCGTCCGGCCCAAGGTGGACGGGCTGCGACGCATGAGTGCGCGACCGATCGGTGACCACGCCCTGCTGTCCGACTGCCGCTCGGCCGCGCTGGTGACCTCCGACGGCTCGGTGGACTGGCTGTGCCTGCCCCGGTTCGACAGCCCGGCGATCTTCGCCCGGCTCCTCGACGAGGACGCCGGCCACTGGTCCATCCGCCCTGTCACCGGCCCGGTCGACATCAGCCGCCGTTACGTCGAGGACACCCTAGTTCTGGAGACGGTCTTCCGCACGACCGGGGGCACGGCGGTCCTGCGGGATGCCCTTGCCCTGGGACGGCGCGAACGCGGGCACGCGCTCGGCACCGCTTCCCCCGGAATGCTGCTGCGGCAGATCACCTGCACCGAAGGGCGGGTGGACATCGAGATCGCCTACGCGCCGCGCCCGGAGTTCGGACTCGTCCACCCACTCCTCTCAGCCGTGCCAGGTGGGCTTGCGGCGTACGGGGGCGCCCATGTTTTGCTGCTGTCGAGCCCCGTCGACCTGCGGATGAGCGGCTCCACGGCTCACGGCCGAATCCCGCTCTCGGCGGGGCACCGCCTCGGATTCGCCCTGCACGTCGGGACGGCGTGGGAAAGGGAGCCGGTGGCCTGGCGGACGGGACGGATCCGGCGTCGCATGTCCGACACCGTCGAAGGCTGGCGCTCCTGGTCGAAGCTCCACCGCGGCTACGTCGGCCCCTGGCAGGACGAAGTGAGCCACAGTGGACGCGTGCTACGGGCCCTGACCTTCGCTCCCACCGGGGCCATCGTCGCCGCGGCCACCACATCTTTGCCCGAGAAGACGGGTGGCATGCGCAACTGGGACTACCGCTACACATGGGTCCGCGACGCCAGCTTTACCATTCAGGCACTGGCCACGGCCGCCTGCGAGAAGGAGAAGAACCGGTTCTTCGGCTTCCTCGCCCGGGCCGCGGCAACCCAACTCGACCGCGGCGTCGACCTGCAGATCATGTACGGCATCGGCGGAGAACGTGATCTGAGCGAGCGGCCCCTGCCTCACCTGACCGGCTGGCGCAACAGCGGCCCCGTTCGGATCGGCAACGACGCCTGGCGCCAACGCCAACTCGACGTCTACGGCGAACTCCTCGACGCCGCCGCCCAAACCCTTCCGCCCGATGAGCCTCTCGACCCAGCCACCCGCACCTTCCTGCTCCAGGCAGCCGAGACAGCCGCCCAGCGGTGGACCCAACCGGATCAAGGCATCTGGGAAAGACGCGGACCCAGCAGACACTTCCTCCACTCGAAACTGATGTGCTGGGTCGCCCTGGACCGCGCCATCAGCATGGCCCCTGCCCTACAGGCCGACGAACGCCTGCCCCACTGGCAGCACGAGCGCGACCAGATCCGCCAAGCCATCGAACAACGCGGTTGGAACCCCGACCTGGGCTCCTTCACCCAGGCATTCGACACTAACGACCTCGACGCCTCCGCACTGATGCTGCCCATCGTCGGCTTCCTGCCACCACACGACCCCCGTATCCAGTCCACCGTGCTGGCCATCGCCACCCAACTGACCGACCACAACGGCCTGGTCCGCCGCTACCTCACCGACGAACTACAGGAAGAAGAAGGCACCTTCCTGCTGTGCACCTTCTGGCTTGCCCAAGCCCTCGCCCTCACCGGCCACACCACCCGTGCACGACACGCCTTCGAAACCGCCCTCGCACACGCCAACGACCTCGGCCTGCTGGCCGAGGAGACCGACTCCACCACAGCAGAGGCCCTCGGCAACTTCCCCCAAGCCTTCAGTCACATCGGGCTCATCAACGCCGCTCGCGCCATCCGCGATGCCGAGCGACAAGAAATACACGCCTAGGGCCTACGTGATGTCGTGATCAATCTTGCCGTTCCGGATCCGTCGGGAGGGCGTATCTGGCAGGAACGGACATTGTGACGCACAGGCAACTCACTGATGATCAGTGGAGTCGACAGAGCCGTATCTGCCGATCGGCGAGTACGGCCCGTACCCCGAGCGGTTGCGGATTCAGCTCGAGGGGGTGATCTGGCGGTTCCGGTCCGGTGCCCAGTGGCGTGAGATGCCGGGAGAGTTCGGGCCCTGGTCCACCGTCTACGGACGCTTTCGGGTCTGGCGGAACGCCGGTGTCTTCACCGCGCTTCTGGAGGGTCTGATCGCCGAGGCCGCTCGCCAAGGGAAGACGGACTTGTCCCTGGTCAGCGTGGACTCCACGACCGTCCGCGGCCACCATGACGCCGCCGGGCTGCGCATCGGCAAGGAGGTCATGGACGCCCTGGAGGAAGTCGCCGCCGAGGAGGAACAGGCCCGGCAAAAAAAGGGGGCGGCGAGGCGGGACAGAACGGGCAGGAGGACGGACGCGACCCCGAGCGAGAAGAGCAGCGACGGGTTCGGCGATGGCGCAGGCTCCGGTTGAAGGAAGCCCTGCTCGGCAGGTCCCGTGGTGGGCTGACCAGCAAGATTCACCTCGCCGCCGACCGGAAGCGCCGGCCACTGTCGTTCGTCCTGACCGCCGGTCAGGCCGCGGACAGCCCGCAGTTCATCCATGTCCTGAAGAAGATCCGCGTCCGCATGCCTGCCGGCCGGCCTCGCACCCGGCCGGGTGCCGTCGCGGCAGACAGGGCCTACTCGTCCCGCGGCAACCGCTCTTACCTGCGGAAACGCAACATCAAGGCGGTGATCCCAGAGAAGAAGGACCAGGCCGCCAACCGCAAGAAGAAGGGCAGCCGGGGAGGCAGGCCCGTCAGCCACAACGCAGACCTCTACAAAGAGCGGAACACCGTCGAGCGTTTGATCAACCGGCTCAAGGACTGGCGCGGCATCGCCACACGCTTCGACAAGATGCCCGAGAGCTACCTCGCCGGCCTCGAACTTCGCGCCTCGATGATCTGGCTCGAAGACCTCTTACGAGCAGCCGATTGATCACGACGTCACACAGACCCTAGTCGCCTGCGCAATGCTGTGCGGGGTGCGCTCGGTACGAGGAGTAATCCGCTGGGCGAGCGGCCAGGGCGCCGGCATCCTCACCGCCCTTGAAGTCCCCAATGGCGACGCGGACAAGCTCCCGGTGGCCACCACTCTCACCCGTGCGCTGGCCCGGGTGGACGCGGATGCGCTGGACGCGGCCGTCGGCGCGTTCGTCCAGGCCCACGCTGTCGATCCTCTGGCCGGCATCGCCGAAGATCCGCCCGTGCTGCCGCTGGCCGCGGACGGCAAGACCGTGCACGGCGCCCGCGACAGCGAGGGCCTGCAGCTACACCTGCTGGGCGTCTACCAGGTCGACCCGGGCGTGATGCTCGCCCAGCGGGAGATGCGCCACAAACCGCACAAAACCCTGCACTTCACCGCCGCCCTCGACCTGATCGCCGACATCACCGGCGCGATCGTCACCGCCGACGCCCTGCACACCGTCGCCGACCATGCCCACTACCTCCACCGCCGCTGCGCCTTCGGCCTCTTCCCCCGTCAAGGAGAACCGCTCCGCGCTGTTCGCCCAGCTGGACGCGCTCGACTGGAACGAGACCACCAATGCGACCATCGCCGTGCACCGCACCGAGGAGACCAACTCGGGCCGCCACGAGATCAGGATCGTGCGCGTGCAGCCCCTCGCGCCGGGGCAGGTGAACTTCCCGCACGCCACCCGGGCCCTGCTCATCGAGCGGTACACCACCGGACGCGGCGACGGAAAGATCCACGCGGATGCCGAACTCGACATCACCACCGCCCCGTCCGACGTCGCCGACACGGCCGTCCTCGCCCGCTGCGTCCGCGGCCAATGGGCCATCGAGGCCCAGCACTTCGTCCGCGACGTGACCTTCGGCGAACACGCCTGCCGCACCCGCACCGGCAACCTGCCCCGCGCCCTGGCCACCTTCCGCAGCCTGGCGATCAGCCCCGCCCACCTCGCCGGATGGACCAACAACGCCGCCGCCCACGACCACTACCGCAACCACCCCGCCGACCCCTACTCGAACTCGGTCTCACCGGATGAGCACGCATCACGCCTGCCGCTGGTCGCTCTCGTCAGTCCCGATCAAGGTGACTGTTCAGCTGAGCCGATGGTCGTCGCTCCGGTGGAGTATTACAGCCTCCAGGTATCGGGCCGATTATGAACGTGAGATGCGCCAGCCATTGAGGAATCGCGACCAGGCGTCCGTGGTGCGCACCGTTTTAAGGAGTCAGACAATTGAGCGTCACACTCATTCGTTTCTCGCGAGTCGGCGACCGCACCCGTCACCGCGTGCTCCGCGCAACGGCGGCAGCCGCAGTCGTATTCTTCGGAATCGTCAGCCCGGCCGACACCGCGTTGGCAGACCCGGCTCAGCACAGCACCGAAACATACACCGGCACGTTCCCTTTCTATGGCCCGGTGACCTGCGACGGCGGGCCAACCTACACCCAGACCCAGAACGTCACCATCACCGACCACTTGGTGACAACCTCGGGCCAAACCCGGCACGAGCAAATCACCCTCGACGTCTCCTTCACCGGACATCCGCTCGACTCGCCGCTACCGACCGTCACCGGGACCATCAAAGGCACCGCCCATGGCAACACCCACCAGGGCAGCGCGGTCGAAGAGACGTTCAACGGATTCACGACCGCGACCTACTCCGACGGCAGAACAGTAACTGCGAAGGAAACACTCCACTTCACCGTCAGGCAAGATGGACACACCGTCACAAGCTTCTACAGGTGCGTATGATTCCCCGGGTAGCGACTCTGCCGGTCTATTCACGGTGATTCGGGTGTGATTTTCGTTCTAGTAGTCGGGTCGCCCGGGGGATTCTCACCCCGGGCTCCCACGGAGTGAAGTAGGCCGCTGACGAGGTGCCCGTGGCTCGGGTCCTTTTCCAACGGCCCCTTCCCGAACCGGGCAGGCGGCTTTCACCGCACCCGGCTCTCCAGTGGTCATTTCCGGGTGGTGACTGTGGCCCGTCCCGCGTGGATGTCCTGGTGGCAGCGTTCGCAGACCACGAGGGTCTTGCGCTTGCGCATGGCCATCAGGTGCGCCCACGGCGGCCGTTCCGGCCGTCCTTGCTTGTTGAGATCAGCGAGTTTGCGGACGTGGTGGACTTGCAGTCCGGTGCATCCCTCGCACATCTCGCACTGCCCGGCGAGGAGCCGGTGAATCAGCTCGTTGCGCCGGGCGGTGGCCATGACCGGCCGGAGGTCGGTGATGACGGTGGTGCGCTGGCGTTTGAGCGGGATCCCGCCGAAGCGGGCGACCAGCGGCTTCCTGCCCTTGTCCCGCTGCACCGTGACCTGGAAGCAGGTCCGCCGGCCGTCGGGGGTGTCGATGGACGCCTTGTATCTGCGGGCCATCTTCGCGACGGTCGACTTGTGCTTCCCGGCCAGGGTCTTGAGCATCGAGGTCTCCATGACCCAGCGCAGCGCTGCCAGGCGGAAAACATCCTGGGCGAGCAGGTAGTACTGGACGAACCCGCGATACTCGGACCCGTACTTGGCGACGATGGTGGAGTCCTCGTCGTGCAGCAGCGGCCCGCGCTGGGCGGGCTTTCCCTTGCTCATGTAGCGGGCGCATCTGTTCCGGATGACAGCCCTGGGCACGAACAGGCCAATGGCGCCGTTGACCGCCCGACGGTTCCGGGTGATCTTCGTATCGGCGTGCTGAGCTCTGATCTCGTAGCCGAGGAAGTGCGCCGCCTGGCTGGTGGCGTGGGTGATCAGGGTCTTGGGTTCGGACAGCTCCAGCTTGAGCTCGTCGCGCAGGAACGCCCGGATCCTGGCCTTGATCTCCTCGGCTTCGTGCCTGGGACCGGCGAACCCGAGCAGGAAGTCGTCGCAGTACCGCACGTATCGAAGCCGCCGGTAGCCGGGATCGTTCGGGTCCTGGCTCGGCAGGGTGCGGCGCTCGCGCCGCAGCGCGCGCACCGCCTCCCGGTCGCCGTGCCGCTTCGCCCTCGTGATCCGGTTGTTGACGTCCTGATACGCGGGGTGCTTGCCCCGACGCCTGCCCCGGTCGTAACCCGGTATCAACTGCTGTTCCACGAACCGATCGAACCGGTCCAGGTAGATATTGGACATGACGGGTGATGCGATCCCGCCCTGCGGCGCGCCGCTGAGCGTGTCGTGCCACCGCCAGTCCTCCAAGTACCCGGCCTTGAGCATCCGCTCGATCAGCCGCAGGAAGCGGCCATCGTGGATCTTCTCCGCCAGCGTCGAGAGCAGGACCGAATGATCAAGACTCCCGAAGCAGTCGGAGATGTCCCCCTCGATGAACCAGTGCGTCCCCTTCCATACCTCCACCACCTCCGTCAGCGCAGTGTGGCAGCCCCGCTTGGGGCGGAAACCATGCGAGCGATCCGAGAACTGAACGTACGCCTCAAGCAGCAGACGCACACCTCGGCGACCAGCTTGTCGCTCCAGGACGGCATGCCTAACGGGCGCTTCCCGATCTTCTTCGGGATGTAGACCCGCCTGGCCGGGGACCACCGGTACGACTCCGCACGCAGAGCACCGATGATCGTGTCGATCTTGGCCAGGGACATGCCGTCCACGGTCTCGCTGGTGACCCCCGGCGTCATCGCACCCTTGTTGGCGTAGATGCGCCCGTAGGCCAGCAGGAACAACTCCTTGTTGAACAGCTGCCGGTACAACCTTTCCAGCGGCAGGCCGCGCCTGCCGCGCTCCCGGATGACGCCCAGCACGGTTTCAGCGCTCTGCATTACGCATCCCTCCCCGACTGAACCCCTTGATCACCTGTGCCCCTTCGCCCTGCGGCCCGGCTTTCCCGGCCTCCCTGGCAGGTCGTCACTCCTGCGACTGCTACGGGCACTCCGTCGCCATAGGGCTCGCGCCCCGTAGGCGATCCCGCGGTACGTCTTCGTTGTACGTATCGAGCACGACGTAGGCCGCCCACTCATCCCCTTGACCGCCCTCGCTGGGCGGCGTTCCACGCCGTGGAGGTTGCCCGGGCCCACGGTTCACACCCGGACACAGCGCAGCGTCGGTTACAGGCGTCATTCCGACGGCGCGTCACTTTCACCCTGGGGATTGGGCTTCAAGCAATCCAGCCTTGGCCATATCGCGCGGGCCTCGCGGTGCCACGCCCTGAACGCCTCCGAGACGTCCACCGCTTCCCTGACATGCTGTCGTCCCCTTCAGCTTTCGCCTCCAGGTAGGTCAGGCGACCCAAGAACCTCCCTCCAAGTTCCTCCCGACTGCGCCGGGGATACAACGAAGCGCCTCACGGCGCACACCGTACGTGACAGTCTCCCGTCATACGGCTCTTGTCGTTCTGGGCCTCGCCCCTGCCGGGGCCGCCCAGGTCCAGTGAGCGAAGTACTTTGGGCGCACCGTGTGGCCTCGGGCCAACCGTCGCAGGGCTTGTTTCATCCCGACCCGGTACTTCTTCTGGATCCACCGCAGCAAGTAGGTGTTGATGCGATCGAGCAGCGGATACAGAGCTGAGCGGTAGAAGCGCCCGTAGTAGTTCATCCATCCCCTGACCACCGGATTGACCGTCTGTGCCAGGTCAGATGACTCCTGCGCCGTGCGCCGGTGCAGTCTCCAGGACCGCACTGTCTTGCTCAGTCTCCTTAGGGCTTGGTTACTGATCGCGGGCAGGAACGCGGTGAACATTTCTCCGCGCTTGTCCTTGGCTCCTCGCGGCCTGAACGTGAACCCCAGGAACGTGAACTCGGTGACCGGAAACCGGCCCCGACGGTTGTCGTCCTTGCAGTACACGATCCGGGTCTTGTCCGGATGCAGCTCCAGACCGACCTCGGCCATCCTGGAAAAACAGGTTCGCCAAGACGGGCGACACCGCAGGACCCTGTGGCGTGCCCTCCCCTTTCCGTCGTGGACCCGTCGGGCAGGCGCAGCCCCGCGGCCAGCCACCGCTTGACATACAGCACCACCCAACCGGCGTCGGTGTGCGCCTCGACCGCGGCCACCACCTTGTCCCACGGGACGGTGTCGAAGAACTTCCGGATGTCGAACTCGACCAGCCAATCGAACCGCCAGCACCGCTCCCGGCAGGACGCGACGGCGTCCAGTGCCGACTTGCCCGGCCGATACCCGAAGGAGTCCGGGTGGAAGATCTGCTCCACCCGCTCCGACAGGTGACCGGCCACCACCGTCTGCGCGACCCTGTCAGCGACGGTCGGCACCGCCAACATCCTGGTGCCACCCCCGCTCTTGGGGATCGGCACCGCTGGGCGTTACCCCTTGATCGTGGACACCCTGATCATTGGATCGTGAGGATCCGGAGGACAGGAGTTCCCGTTGGGGACGTCGAAGTACTCGCCTGAGTTCCGGGCGGATGCCGTCGCGCTGTACCACGCCAGTCCGGGTGGGACGTATGCGTCGGTGGCCAAGGACCTGAGTGTCAACCACGAGACGCTCCGCACGTGGGTGCGGGATGCCGAGCAGGCGACCCGGCCCGGGGCGGGCGAGGCCACCACGATGGAGAAGGAGAACCGGCAACTGCGGGCGCGGGTGAAAGAACTCGAGCTCGAGCGGGAGATCCTGCGGAGGGCCGCGAAGTATTTTGCGGGCGAGACCAGCTGGTGAGCCGTTTCCAGTTCGTTGACGATCATCGTGGCGCCTTCGGTGTCAAGCGGCTGTGCCGGATCCTGGCTGTCTCCAGGTCCAGGTTCTACCGGTGGCTGGCCGGCGCGGACGCGCGGGCGGAGCGGGCCCGGGCCGACGCCGAGCTCGCCGGGCGCATCACCGATATCCACGCCGAGTCCGACGGCACCTACGGGGCTCCACGCGTGACAGCCGAGCTCCGTGACGAGGGCGAGCGGGTCAACCACAAGCGGGCGGCACGCGTCATGCAGAAGTTCAACATTGTCGGGCTGCACCTGCGCAAGAAAGTCCGCACCACCATGCCCGAGCCGGCGGCGACGCCGGTGCCGGACCTGCTGCGGCGCGACTTCACTGCGATCGCACCGAATACCCGGTAGGTGGGCGACATAACCTACCTGCCCATCGGCGACGGCCAATTCCTTTACCTCGCAACGGTGTTGGACCTGTGCTCGAAGCGACTGGCGGGCTGGTCGATCGCCGACCACATGCGCACCTCGCTGGTCACCGACGCACTCAAGGCCGCGGCCGCGGTCCGGGGCGCCGGCGGCCTGCGCGGGGCGATCTTCCACAGCGACAACGGGGCGCAATACGCCTCCAAGGAGTTCGCCCAGGTCTGCGAGGACCTCGGTGTGGTCAGGTCGCGCGGTGCGGTGGGCACCAGCGCGGACAACGCCGCCGCGGAATCGCTGAACGCATCCCTGAAACGGGAGACGCTGCAGGGGAAGAAGCGGTGGACCGGGGCGCGCGAGGTCCGGCTCGCGGTCTTCCGCTGGGCGACCCGCTACAACACCCGGCGAAGGCACTCCCGCCTCGGCCAGATCAGCCCGATCGCCTTCGAACAATGATCAACTACGCTGGCCGCTGCCGCATGACAACCGGTGTCCACGGTCAAGGGTCAAGGCCCGTCGCGCACGAACTCCTCGTCATCCGGGGCCAGATGAGGTCGTGCGGCTGCCAGGTGCCGTTCGGCCTTGGCTCGGGACGGGCCGCTGCCGGCAGGAGCCGGCCTCGGGGGACATGCCTGTCGGCGGCGGCCTTGGCCTCAGCTGGCGACTGTGCGGGGTCGATAGCCGAGCGGCTGACGACGGGGGCATCGGCAGCGAGGTGGCCGTGTGCGACGTCGAGCCTCTTTCCGCCCCGTCGAGCGGCGGCGTACTCCGTCGGCCTCAGCGCGTGATCCGGTCGATCACCAAGCGCTCGAAGAGGTCGTCGTGCAGCTGGTACTGCTCGACCGACCGGTGCGCGGCCACCGTGTCCCCGTTCCAGTCAGTGATGACGTCCTTGTTGAAGTCGATCAGGCGGTGTACGTCGTCCGGCGTCAACTCGGGATGGAACTGGCATCCGAAGACCCGCTCGCCGAAGCTCAGTGCTTGGACGGGGGTGTGCTCGTTGCGGTACTCAATGCGCACCCCGTCGACCTCCTCGATCTGCGGACTGATTGCCTGATAGTGGAACGACGGCACGACACCAATGCCGTGGTCGCCGCCCCTGCTGCGGTGGCTGTCGCCAGCTCGGCTTACCGGGGTCAGGCCGACCTCTATGCCCGAGGTGCCGATGATCGAATCCGGACGCAGTGCCTCGGCGATCAACTGCGAGCCAAGGCACACGCCGATCACCGCGGGGCCCGGGCTTGCGGGCTCGGCACCCCCGTCGCGCTTGTCCGTGTCCGCGATGAGCTCCCGCACCAGCGCGATGGTCGCGCGCATCCACTCGGCGTCCGAGTGCACCGAGGTCTGGCCTCCGGTGAACACATACGCCAGGGTCGGTCGGGGCAAGCGCGCGGCCGGATCGGCCGCCTCGGCCAGCAGGTTCAGGCGGCCACAGCTCAGGCTGGCCCGGGTCAGTCGTTGCTCGATCCGGTCGGCGTAGTCGAGACCGTCGTAGATCAGCCCGTCCGCGACACAGATCTGCACGTCCACCGGCATGATCTCCCCCTTTACCCGAAGAACCTCGACCACAGGCTGGCCGCCGCGTCCACGCACTGGACGAAACTCAGGATAGCCACGATCGTCACGGCCAGGTTGACTCGCGTTACCCGGCGCAGCTGCTCGTGCTCCAGCTTCCGTTCCACCGCGTGCCGCGCCATTTCGAGCAGGGTGTCAGTACGCTCGCGCACCTTTTCGGTCTCCCACGCCTTCAGTACGCTGTCACGCAACTTGAGGACGTGGAAGTCGTAGCTGAACGTGGGCCGCACTAACGCCTGATAGTCGGCACGCAGCCGTCGTTCCAGCCTGATGAGCAATTCGGGGTCTTCGTCCAGGGCCGATTCGCGGATGATCCGTTCCGCGGCGTTGGCGGAGTGTTCCAGCCGGGCGTAGTGCACGTTCAGCTGACCTAGCAGGTGCTCAAGCTGGCCGAGCGTGTCGTGAGGGTTCCGGGAGGCCAACAGGAAGAAGGCGTACCCGGGGTAGAAGAACTCTTCCGGCCACGTCGATTCGGAGGGGATCGGCTCGGCGGAGCGGGGGTAGATCAGGTGCCGTAGGGAATCGGAGAGCATCGCCCGGCCTGGAGCCGGGTGGCTGGTGCTACCCGCGTAGGCAAGGTTGAAATAAGGCAGGACCGTGGGACACGGCGGCCCCTGTCGGCATCGGTCGGACATCGCGGTAAGGGCTGGCAGCAGCTCGTCCCTGATGCGCGCGGTGACATCGTCGCGGCCCTTCGGCCCGAAGCCGTCGATGAGCCGCTCCCGCCGTACCTCGGACCACCCGTCGGCGATGCGCATGTGCACGGCCACCGAGCCGTAGCCGTCCGGGAACAGAATGCCGGTGACGTTCAGTTCCACCGGGAGCAGCGTCGCCTCCTGCACGATCGTCGTCAGCCGCGCGTGTAACGCATCAGAGCCGGCGAGGTGCGTGAGCAGGTTGACGGGGGGATTGCCGAAGGTGAGCGAGCCACGCAGGAATTGATCCAGGGACCGTTGCACCACCGTGAGGCGCTTCTCCGGCTCGAGCGCGCCGTCCACCGGAACGGCGAAGCTGGGACGGTCCGTGAGCGACACGGACCCCGGATAGAAGGGCCCGGTCAGCAGCAGCAGGGCGTCGCCGCAGAAGTCGACGTCACCTGACTCCGCAGGCGGCGGCCCGACAGCCACACGGGCATGCGGCAGCTCCACTCCGTCCGGTGCCCCGCCCTTCTCCTGAACAAGTTCGGACCTGTCCATGCGACCGTCCCCCGGCGATTCAGACATCTCGACGTTGCAGGCTACCGTCTCTTCGAGATCCATTACAGGCATCTGATACGGCGCGTTGCCCCGCCCGCATCCCGCCTCGCCCATCAGAGTCCGTCGATCCCGAAGACCTCCAGCAGCAGGCCGCGGGTGCCGTCGCCCGCGCTGGCGCGGCGGATCGGCGCCCGGTTGCGCCAGCACCGGTGCGCACTGCTCTCGACGGTATCGTGGACCGGCTCGGCAGTCCGGCTCGACGTGGACTCGCGCAGCTGGACCGGGCTGTCTCAGGGGTGGGGACAACCGCCGGCCGGGCAGCAGCCATCCGTCAGCACGTCTTGGAGATGCCCGCACCCTTCGTTGCCGACGCCCTCGGCTACCACCAGGTCACCACCGCCAAGCTCGCCTCGTAGACCGGTGCCACGGGGAGCCGGTACGCCGCCGGTGGCCACCTACGGTCACCATCCGGCTGGACACCACGGCGAACTGACGACAGTTGAATACGCGAGCTCACCAGTAGAGGCCGTTGACCAGCCACAGAACGCACGGCACCCGCCCGGCCAACGCCGCGGGGCGGGTGCCGTGCAGAGGGTGACCCAGCGGCTCCAGGAGGGGTAGCGGCGGACCTCATCGAGTCCCGCCAGCCCCTTCTCGGTCTGGGTAGGGTCGGCCGCGCGGCGAGGTGCCAGGTGTGCTGGTCCTTTTCCGCGCGGCCTCCCTCCGAACCGGACGGGCCCGCTTTCCAGGCATC
>NZ_JBIAQV010000042.1:0-53225 GCF_042889305.1 Streptomyces sp. NPDC002619
CAAGCACCGAGCCAAGCGCCACGACGTCGGCAAGACGGTCAAACGCGCCGAGTCGATCAAGGAACACCAAACCCGCCGAGGATAAACGCCAAGCTCAGCGGCTGGCGAGCACATCTGCGCAGGTCGGCGCCCGCTCACCCACGACCAGGACGTGAGGGCCCAGGGCTCTCTGTCCTGTGACAGCGCACCTTGAGCGCGTGCCAACGAAGTCTGAGCGGCTTGTCGGCACGGCTCTGGTCGAGCGCCTGCGCGCTGGCTCTCTCCAGTTGCCGTTGGGGTGTGCTCAGCGCTTTCTGGAAGAGCGGGTGGAACCGCCCCGTCTCCCAGGAGGAGCGCACCATGGCGCAACCGATAAGTCGGCCAACGATCAGCGCTGAACAATTCAGCCGCGTGTGTGAGGAGATTAGGAGCACGGCGGCGCCAGAGAAGGACGCTCAGTCCATCCGGGACTGTGCTCTGCGCATCGTGCAGACCATGGGTCTGGCGCTATCCACGGATGACCTGAGCAGGCTCCTCACCGAACTCATGGCCCCTATGGTGCCCCCACCCCCAGGGGGCCCTCGGTATACCCGAGAGGCCATCCTGGACATGCCTGACGCACAGCCAGGAGAAGATGAAGGCCCGGTCAGGTAGACCGGGCCTTCACGCCCGATTACATCCGCGGCTCGCCGGAGGGTGCCTGGTCCCCACCGCTCAATCTTCGATGGCAAGCGGTCAAGGTTCGCTGGCACAGGACACGCTCCGCCCCTAGCACGGCCGGTTTACCGGTTCGCCGGTCGCCAAGAAAATCGAACACATGCTTGAATCTGGTCATGCGACCGTTTCCCGACGACCTGGTCCAGGTTCAGCAGGAGTGGACCGCCGTCTGCCGTCAGCTCGCCGACAGGCCCGGTCACACCGGGCTCCGGCGTCGCCTGTACCAACTGTCGACCGCGGTGCTGTTCCACGCGCACTGGCAGGAGCGCGGCGGACGGACACCGGGAGCCGTGTGGGAACTGCGGAGTCTCGGGCGAGGAGAAAGGGGCTGGAGGTGACAGGCCCCAACGTGATCGGCGGTGCGGGCCATGTCCGCCCTACCGCCTGATGCCCAGCGGCTCCGAGCGATCCTGCGGCACCTGGACCTGCAGATCGCCGAGAACGAGACTGTGGGCCTCTACCTGCGCCTTCAGCGCGATGCCGTCTCCGAGGCACTGGCGCAGGTGGAAGGCCATTCAGCACAGCAGCCGTCCCCGCAGCCCAAGCAGCGCCCGGCTGCCATACCCAGCTTCACAACGAGCGCGCGCGGGCTAAGGGGGACCGGCTTCGCCGTGGAGCGGCAACCTAGGGCGATCGGGCCCGAGCCTGTCCGTATCCACACCGACGACTGCCTGAACGCTGGCTCCACGCACCCGATCACCGCGCAGGACGCCCGCGCGGGACTGCTCGACCCCATGGTGCAGGCTTGCGGGTTCTGCCGCCCGGACACCGAGCTGGGGATGGATGTGGACTGAGCCACGCGGGATGTCGGCTCATTCAAGCGCTGCGAGGGCAGCACAGCGTTCCTGGCAGATCTTGAGTACGGCCGACCGCCCTGGAGCGGGCGGGGATTGCTGCCCCGGAAGTGATGCGCCCCCGAAGCGACGTCGCGCGATCGACATCCGTGCAGCACTGGCAGACGCCAGTGCGGTCGTCATTGGTAGTCGTTGACCACTCCTGGCCGTCCTTCGACGGCCCACACAGCCCCGCTCTGGAGCACGGCAGATTTACAGGCCGCGCGGCCGAGCAGCCCTGAACAGCGGAAACACCCCGTGTCGACCTACCTGCCCCACGCGGGTCCCACGGACCCGGCGGGCGGTCAAGGGTGTGGGAGATCGGTGAGAGTGGGGCGCGGTGGGCACGCGTGGTGATCACCGCGGCCTTCGGGACGGTGGCCCCCCTGTGTCTGTCGGTACAAGTAGTGCATCGCCGGGCCATCCCGATGATCCCGAATGGGAAGTCGAGCACGCCGGAAGCTAGGTCTATGCCCTGGTTGCCGGCGTCACGCACCAACCATTCCGGAAGGTTGTTGACGGCCACACCGGCATCCCGTCGGCAGGGAGCGACGCTGCATGGGGCGTACGATTTAGTACGCATTGCACTTAGTAGGATATTAAATATATTTCAGGTAGTTCTGTTCATAAATGGGCTATTATGCACCATCTCCGCCTAAGGACAAAAACATGGGTGTGCAGGTCAGGGGGATCATCGCAGCCCGCGGCACCGCCGTTCGGTCGCTCAGGCAGGTGATCGCCCCGAAGCGGCTCTCCCGACGGATGCGGGAAGAGGGCCGGCCGTTTGAGCCGGCGCTCCTGATTCCGCTGCTGGTGATCGTGCTGGCCTCGGTGGCGGCCTTCTTCACGCCCCACCTGCAGTTCTACCGGTTGCTCGGGGCGACGCCGGCGCTGGCCGCGGCGATGTTCTCCGTGTCCGGCACGCTGGGCATCGGGCTGCTCGCCCTGATAGCCGGGTTCGCCATCACCGCCGCGGACCACAATCTGGGCCAGACACCGGGCAATTTCACCCTGCTCGCGGTTGCGGCCAGCACTCTGACCGCCGCCTACGCCAGCCGGGTACGGCAGAACCGAGAACGCACCCTCGCCGAGGTCCGCTCCGTGGCGGAGACCGCGCAGCGGGTGCTGCTGCGCCCACTCCCGCAGCACCTCGAAGACATCGACGTCGAGGTGCTCTACCAGGCCGCCGCCGCGCAGGCCCGCATCGGCGGCGACTTCTACGAGGCGATGCAGACCCCGTACGGGGTGCGGCTGATCATCGGCGACGTCCGCGGCAAGGGACTTCCGGCCGTCGAGGTCGCCTCGGTCATCCTCAGCACGTTCCGGGTGCTGAGGATGAGCGCGCCCGACCTGCCGTCCCTGGCAGGACAGATGGAGACCCTCATGAGCCAATACTCCCGGGACGTCCCCGGCGATGCGCTGGAGCGCTTCGCCACCATCGTGCTCGTGGAGATCCCCGCCGGAGAACCCATCGCGCGCCTGGTCAACTGCGGCCACCCCCCGCCGCTGCTGTTGCACGGCGGCGAAGTGCGCGAGGTGGAACCCAGCGCGCCGTCACCACCCATCAACATGGCCGACCTCCTCGGCGACCACTACCAGGTCGACACCATCCCCTTCACCATCGGCGACCGCCTGCTGCTCTACACCGACGGCGTCAGCGAGACCCGCAACCGGACCGGGACCTTCTACCCCCTCGCCCAGCGCGTCCACCGATGGGCCCTCGACCCGCCCCGCCAACTCCTCGAACACCTCCACCAGGACCTGTGCGCCTACGTCCACGGCACCCGCGACGACGACCTCGCCGCCCTCGTCGCCCACCGCGTCACACCACCCGGCCGGGAGGCGACGGAACTCGACCGCGCTGTCCCCGTACAGCGCGGCCACACCCCTTCAGGGGCGACGGAGTCCGCTGACTGATCCACGGACTCCAACCGCGCGCCGACCGCGTCGCCCCCCCCTGCTCTACGTAGCAAGCACGCCGAGCCGGCCGCACACAAGCTGCGCAAGAGCCCCAACACCCGCTCGCGCTGTAGCCATCGGGAGAACGGCTTTACAGACCGCGCGCGTGACACATCCTGACCAGCGCGCACGCGCCGCTGCTGACGCCTTGCCCCACCCCTACCCCGCAAGAGGGGCCGACGAAATGCCGACGCGGCCCCGGCAGATTTACAGCTGGCCGCTCTCGTATCCGCTGAGCTGGACCTTTCCCCCGACTCCCCCCTTCCGGGGGACGTATGGGGGAATCGATCCTTCCCAGCGGCCCACCTCCCCCGGCGGCCGCAGACGTCGTCGGCCGTCCCCCGGCTGCTTAGTAAGGTGCCGCTGGCTGTACTTCCGAGGCACCAATCAAGTCGCTCGCCGGGGCGCCTCAGGCGCGGACACCCCTGCGTTCAACCATGTGGTGATGCAGGTGTGCCGAAGGTCGTACGGTCGGCCGCCGAGGATCGACGCCCGACCACCCACCGAAACTGATAGAGGCGCCCGGGTCCTCGGTTGCCGAGGAACTCAACCGGGTGAACCATGACATAGGTACGGTTTCTCATGCTTCGAGCAATGAGGATGGGGTTTTCGTCGAGGCTTGCACGTGCGACCTGTGGAGGACTCATGTACACGACTCGATCCCGTGCCCGTTTCGCCGCCGTCTGCGCCACCACCCTGTGCGTCATGGGTGCCACGTCGCTCCCGGCCCTCGCTTCGTCGTCGTTCTCGCCGTCGGCGGTCTCCACCCTGGACAGGCAGCTCCTGACCGCGGCCCACCAGGGAAACCTGTGGGAGATCACTACCAGTCAGCAAGCTCAGAGCGCCGCGACCACCGCCTGCGTCAAGCGGGCCGGCGCCGACTTCATCCGCGACCACAGCGCCCTTGATGCCGGTGTCGTCAAGACCGCGGCAGAACTCGGCGTGGCACTGCCGTCCGGGCAAACGGGCGCGCAGCTGACGCAAACCGCCGCCCTCAAGTCCCTCGCCGGGACGCCCGCGTACGATGCCGCGTGGCTCAAGGCCCAGTACCCCGCCCACGTGCAGACCCTCGCGCTCATCGACAAGGAGATCGCCTCGGGCACCAACCCGCTGGTGAAGTCCCTGGCCAAGAGCGCGCGCCCGGTGGTCGCACGCCACACCCAGATGGTCAACCACGGCGTGTGCCACGCGTAGGCACCCGCCGGCTCACGGACGTGATCTCGGCCCACTGATGTGCGCCTTCGGGGGGATCACGATGCTGAGGTTCCCCTCCTACTGTGAAGACCGTGACCGGAGGGATAGTTGGGGGTCATGGCATCCAGGAAGCGCATCTACGACGCTGAGTTCCGCGAGGGGGCGGTACGGATCGTGACGGAGACCGGGAAGCCGATTCCGGAAGTGGCTGAGGATCTGGGTATCCACCCGGGAACCCTGCACAGCTGGGTGTCGCGAGCGCGGCGCAACGGGTCGCCGTCGTCGGACCGGCCGGTGGCCGAGCCATCGCCCGGCGGTCGGCTGCGGGAGAGTGAGCGCGCTGAGCTGGAGCGGCTGCGGGCCGAG
The DNA here is from genome assembly GCF_042889305.1 of Streptomyces sp. NPDC002619. Taxonomy (NCBI): domain Bacteria; kingdom Bacillati; phylum Actinomycetota; class Actinomycetes; order Kitasatosporales; family Streptomycetaceae; genus Streptomyces; species Streptomyces sp. NPDC002619. Next base: position 5,049 of record NZ_JBIAQV010000042.1, read on the forward strand.
GCCAGGGAGAAGGACAAGCGCATCCGCGAGCTGAAGATGGAGCGTGATGTGTGCAAGCGATTCGTGGCCTTGTGGGTGAAGTAGCTGAGGCGGACCCGGCCGTCGCGGTCGGGGTGATCATCAACTGCAAGGCCGAGCAGAAGATTCCGTACCGCACCGCCTGCCGGGCGCTGGGGGTTTCGGAGTCGTGGTTTTACAGGTGGCGCGACCGCGCGCCGACCGCGCGTGAGGTGCGCCCGCAGCAACTGGCCGATGAGATCGAGGAGATCTTCCACGGCTCGGGCGGCACCTACGGCTCGCCGAAGGTGTTCATCGAGCCGGTGCGCCGAGGCTGGCGGGTGTCGGTGAACACGGTCGCGAAGGTCATGGCCGAGCTCGGGCTCGCCGGACGGAAGATCCGCAGGCGCCGGTCGCTGACGAGGCCGGGCAAGCGGCTGGCCGCCCCGGACTTCGTGCGCCGGGACTTCACCGCCGAGGAACCCGATCTTGTCTGGGCGGGCGATCTCACCGAGATCGAAACGGGCGAGGGCAAGCTGTACTTGGCGACGGTCATCGACCTGTTCTCCCGCCGGCTGCTCGGCTATGCGATGGCCGCCCGTCATGACGCCGATCTGGTCGTCGCGTCCCTGCACATGGCCGCGGCCACCCGCGGCGGCGACGTGCGCGGCGTGATCATGCACACGGACAGGGGCAGCGAGTACTGCTCGCGTCGGTTCAAGCGGGCCTGTCGAAAGCTCGGCGTTGTCCAGTCCATGGGCAGAGTTGGATCTTGCTTCGACAACGCCGTGAGCGAGGCGTTCAACAGCGTCCTCAAAGTGGAGTACGTGCACCGGCACACCTTCCGCACCCGCACCGAGGCCCACATCAAGATCGCCACCTGGATCACCGACTTCTACAACACCAGGCGCCTACACAGCGTATGTGGGTTCAAGAGCCCGATCGACTACGAACGTGACTACAGGGCCACCCTCGCCGAGGGACTGGCCGCATAGATCGTCTCCACGCTGCGCGGGGATTGACACTTTAGGAGTTCCTTCCGGCGGCCCAAGGGCCGGGTATGCGGCTCGCTAGCGTCCTGCGCAGCGTCCGGCATCGACTTTCCTGGTACGGCAGGGTGCACCGGTGTTGCCGTCAAAGACTGCAGTCAGACCAGCGGTCTCGATGTCCTCCGGCGACAGAGTTCTTCAGGTGGTCACGTCACCTGAATGGCTGCCGCGATTCCCGACCATTCCGATCACGTGCCCGAGGGTCGTGGCACCCCGCTCCAATGCTGCCCGAGCGCGGTCCCATAGCGGGCGGCGGTCAACGGCGCATCCCGTCCGACGACACATGATGTGGCGTCAGTCTGTATTTGGCGAAGGGCTACTGAGTTCACGTCAGGCATTGATCTCACAGCCTCAAAGGCAGGTTCGGCAGCCGTGTGGCGGCGCCGCGAACTGGGTCGCTTCTCTACCGCCCTCGGGAGACATCCGCCGAGGTGTCACACACCCACACGAGGGCTGTCCTGTTTGTGCATGAACGCGCACTTTTAGGCTGATCTAGGTACGTTCTTAGAGGGTTCTGATCGATCACCCCAGTCCACGCCGGATTGCCCAAGGGGTCCCACCCCAGCTGCATGAATGTCTTCGGTGCCGTTGGGGCCGATCTCAGGCAACCGATGGGCTGCGAAGTCCTTCCGGCACATCCAGTCGCACAGGAGGTACGTCATGAGCGTTTTCTCGATCTTCAACGGCCGCGGTGGCCGAGGTGGTGGCCGCGGTGGCCGAGGTGGTGGCCGTGGCGGACGTGGCGGACGTGGCGGCTACGGCGGCCGTGGCGGACGTGGCGGCTACGGCGGCCGTGGCGGACGTGGCGGCCGTGGCGGCCGTGGCGGCCGCTACTAAGCATCGCCGCCTCACCCGAGGATCGTCATCGGGGGGCGACGGCGCGTCCCGTCCGTCGCCCCCCCCTTCCGCAGCATGCCCCCACCCGGCTCCCTCCCCGAGAAGGTGACCCCGCTTGGCGGACGCGACACACGCCGACTCGGCTCACATCAAGCCCGTGGCCCCGGCAGCCGAGGACAGTCCAGTGCCCCTTGCGGCGGCCGTGTCTTCGGCCGACGCGTTCCGCCGCTTCTGGCCGTGGGCACGCCCCGACCGGTACCGGCTCGCCGCGAGTGTCGTCCTCCTCATCGCGGGGTCCGCGGGTGAAGTCGCTTCGGTGTGGCTCTTCAAGAACCTGGTCGACCAAGTCCTGATCCCCCACCGGTTCACAGCGTTCCTGCCGCTGGCCGGACTCATGGCCGCCGTGGCTGTGGTCGCGGCGCTGCTGACCTTTGCGGGCGAGTACCTGGCCACCTGGGTCGCCGAGCGCTTCCTCCTGCGTCTGCGCACCTCGGTCGTGGAACATCTGCACAGCCTGCCCCCCGACATCCTCCGAACCCGCAGGCACGGCGACGTGGTGGCACGGCTGACCTCGAATATCTCCCAGATCGAGGAGTTGGTGGCGTCCGGTCTAATAGCATCGGGCTCGGCAGTGATCAGCCTGCTGTTCTTCGTGGCGGCTGCCTTCTATCTGAGCTGGCCGCTCGCCCTGGCGGCTCTCGCCGCGGCGCCGTTCTTCTGGCTCGCGGCCCGGCTGTTCAGCGCCCGCATCCATACCCTGTCACGCGAGGCCCAGCGGTGTGAGGGCAGCCTCACTGCCGTGGTCGAGGAGAGCCTCACCTGCTCCGCCCTGGCCCAGGCCTACAACCGACAGGCCCACGAGGTCGAACGGGTCCGCCGGGAGGGGGAGGCCCTGCTGCGCGCGGAGCTCTCCACGGCACGAGTCGCACATTTGTACCCGTCGCTGCTGAACGTGTTCGAAGTGGTGGGCGCCCTTGCCGTGGTGGGCCTCGGCGCCTTCGAACTGACCCGGAACGCGCTGACCTTGGGCGGACTGCTCGCCTTCGCCGCTTTCCTGGCCCAGCTTTTCGGGCCCGTGCAGGAACTCTCCGGCCTGGCCTCGGTGTTCGGCTCCGCCAGCGCGGGCGCCGAACGTGTCATCGAACTGCTCGACATGCGCTCCCCGGTCCGCGAGCGCCCCGACGCCCCTGCACTCGCCCATGTGCAGGGACGTGTTGAGTGCCTGAGCGTTGCGGCGGTCTACCCGTCAAACCGGCGCGGACCGGTGCTGCGCGACGTCAGTTTCAGTGTCGCGCCTGGCGAGGTGCTCGCGATTATGGGCCCGAGCGGCGCGGGCAAGTCCACCCTCGCCAAGTTGCTGGTGCGTTTCATGGACCCGGATTCCGGATCGGTGCGCTTGGACGGGGTCGATCTCCGGGACGTGACGACGGCCTCGGTTCGCGCGGCGGTCACCCTGCTCCCCCAACACGCCCAGCTCTTCCATACGACCATCCGCGACAACATCGCCTACGGCTGGCCTCGAGCCACGATGGCGGAGATCATCCAAGCGGCCAAGGACGCCGACGCCCATGAGTTCATCACCGCCCTTCCCGACGGCTACCTGACCACCATTGGGGAAAACGGATTCCAGCTGTCCGGAGGCCAGAGCCGGCGCATCGCCATCGCCCGGGCCTTCCTCCGAGCGACCCCGGTCCTCATCCTCGACGAGCCAACCGCCGGACTCGACCACCAGGCGGCCGCGCATGTCCTGGCCCCGCTACGGCGGCTGATGGCCGGTCGCACCACGATCCTGATCACCCACGACCAGGCCCTGGCTCAGCACGCGGACGCCATCCACACCCTGCACGGGCCAGGAGCGGAGGTCATTCCACAATCAGAGGGATACTCTGCTACGAAATGGCCAGCCCTATAACAAGGGTTGCTGACCCGCATAATGGGGCCGACTTCCAGCGGGCTCCGCTCACCCCCTGTGGTCAGCGGGTTTCCTTGATTCTGGCGCTGTCGGGGGACACCTGGGGGATTTACAGTCCCCCCAATGACGACTTGTTGCTGACGCCTTGACCTGCATGAACACCAGCACAGCGCGACTCTGGCCTGGTTGCCAGTGACGTGAGGCCGTTCGCTTGGGTGCCGGCCGATTTGAGTCACGGCGACCGTCAAGCGTCCGTTTGGCGAGCTTGGCCCAGCACTCGCGTGGCGCGACGACCTCCGGGAGATGGCGGCGCGCTCGACGTTCGGGCCTTGCCGACAAGGGATAGAACTTCTGGTTCCGCGGCTGCATCCGTAGGCCGATGGGACATCCGCCTGGGCCAACGACGCGTACCCGTACGCGGCGCGCCACCGCTTCGCGAGAAGCTTGTCAGTTCCATTGGACGGCAAAAGGCAAAGGCAAGGAGAGCTCTCTCCTTGCCACTCTCAACGTATAGCGCGCTGGGGGGCTTGCCGCAAGACCCGGGTCACGGCGCAGAATCGTCGGCCGATGCCACAACCTGCGGAAATGGGGGCACGACGTGCGCGTGCTGTTGTCGACGTATGGGGGACGCGGTGACGTCGAACCAGTGGTGGGACCGGCAGTGCAGTTGCGGGTGCTCGGCGCGGAGGTGCGGGGGTGCGCGCGCCGGTTGTGCCGTGGCGGGTCGATGTACTGCAGTCCGGCCGTCTGGGAGGCCACCGGTTCCGGCCGCATGCTGGTGACCGAGCGGCCGATCAGCTGCTCGCGGGAGAGCGCGGGTCGGAGGTGACGAAGCGGACGTCGTCGTAGCGGGTGACGAGCCAGGCATGCCCCTCGCCGTACGGCAGCTTGATCCGCCTGACCGGCTCCTCGAGCATCACCTCGTCCAGGAACGGATCGGGGTCGAGGGCGGGCAGGTCATCGACGGCCCAGACGCGCACCGGCGGCGGAGGTGTGTCCGAGGAGGCGGAGTCGAGGGTCATGACGCACCACCACTTCCGGGGAGAGGGCCGTCCACTGTGGGAGTCTTCCTCCGCGTCCCGCCACCGGCCAATTCTGCTGCGGCATCCGGGTTCCGGGATTCCCGTCGTACAACGGTCCGTCATACGACGGTCCGCCGTATGACGGACCGTTGTACGACGGTCCGCTGTACGACGACGAGCCCCCGTCCTCATGTGAGGGCGGGGGCTCGTCGAAGCTCGGGTGCAGTGGCTACGCGGACCCGACGAAGATCACCAACAGCAGCCACACCACGGGAGCCGTGGGCAGCAGGGAGTCCAGCCGGTCCATGATGCCGCCGTGCCCCGGGAGCAGCGTGCCCATGTCCTTGATGCCGAGGTCCCGCTTGATCATGGACTCGCCGAGGTCGCCGAGCGTGGCGCTGGCCGCGACGGCGAGACCCAGCAGGAGGCCCTGCCACCAGGTGCCGTTGTCGATCAGAAACTGCATGCACAGCGCGCCCCCGACCATGGCGAAGGTGACCGCGCCGACGAGGCCCTCGCGGGTCTTGCCGGGGCTGATGCGTGGGGCGAGCTTGCGCCGGCCGAAGCGCCAGCCGACGGCGTAGGCACCGGTGTCGCTGACGACGGTCAGGAGCAGGAAGGTCAGCACGCGGCGGGGGCCGTCGTCGGCGGTGAGCATCATCGAGACGAACGTGGCCAGGAACGGTACGTAGAACGCCGCGAAGACACCGGCCGTGACGTCCTTGAGGTAGCCCTCCGGCGGTTCTGTCATCCGCCAGACCAGCACCGCCAGCGCGGTGAGCGCCATGGCCACCCAGGCGCCCTCGGCTCCCCGGACGTATCCGGCGACGATCATGGAGGCGCCGCCGACCGCGAGCGGAACGAGGGGCGCCTTGATGCCCTTGCGCTCCTGGAGCCGACTGGTCAGCTCCCACAGGCCGACGACGGCGGCGACCGCCACCACGCCGACGAAGACGGCTTTCACGATGAACAGGGACGCGACGATCACCACGCCGAGCCCGACGCCGACGCCTATCGCCGCACCCAGGTCCCGGCCCGCACTCTTCTTCTGCGGTGCGGGCGCCGGCTGTGGGACGTCGGGCATGGGCTCCGGATTCTGCGGCCCGGCCCGGTGGGGACGCGCCGTCGGGGTCTCGTCTCGGAACAAGGGGCCGCTCAGCCGAGCGGCCCCCCGGCCGTCATCCTGGTCTCCGCCGTGCGCGGGTGGGTCGTCGGGCACGATGGGCATGGGGCGAGTCTGCTGCGCGTCATGCGCATCGTACGCGGGACCCGCCGGTCCGGCTCCCCGGCCATGCCCCGGGAGTTGGCCGGGAAAATGGCCCTGGCCAGGCCCTTGGTCGGTAGGCCCCCAGTACCCGGTCTGCGGCGGCGCCCCCCAGGAAGAGTCGTTCATCAGACCTCGAGCAGCTCCGCTTCCTTGTGCTTGAGGAGCTCGTCCACCTGGGCGACGTACTTCGCCGTGGTGTCGTCGAGTTCCTTCTCCGCACGGCGGCCCTCGTCCTCGCCGATCTCTCCGTCCTTGATCAGCTTGTCGATGGCGTCCTTCGCCTTGCGGCGCACGGAGCGGATGGACACCTTGGCGTCCTCGCCCTTGCCCTTGGCGACCTTGATGTAGTCGCGGCGTCGCTCCTCGGTGAGCTCCGGGAACACCACACGGATGATGTTGCCGTCGTTGCTCGGGTTGACGCCCAGGTCGGAGTCGCGGATCGCCTGCTCGATGTTGCGCAGGGCACTCTTGTCGAACGGGGTCACGACCGCCATGCGCGGCTCCGGCACGGAGAACGAAGCCAGCTGGTTGATCGGCGTCGGCGCACCGTAGTAGTCGGCGACGATCTTGTTGAACATCGCCGGGTGCGCACGGCCGGTACGGATCGCGGCGAAGTCCTCCTTGGCGACCACGACGGCCTTCTCCATCTTTTCCTCGGCCTCGAGGAGGGTCTCTTCGATCACCACTTGCTCCTGCGTGTCTTGAGTAGGCCCGGCTGCGTTTCCTTGGCGGTGGCGGCGGCCGGCTGCGTCGCGTCTTCTTCCTGCACGGTTCCCGACCGGTAGACCATTGTCCATCCCCCGGTCAGGGTCCGTCCCGCCGGTCCCCCGGACAGGTGGCGCCCGGTGGCCGAAGGAGGTGTATCGGTCAGTTCCGGCTGTCCTGATCCCCCACGAGCGTGCCGATCTTCTCACCCTTGACGGCCCGCGCGATATTGCCGGCCGCGAGGAGCTCGAAGACCAGGATCGGGAGCTTGTTGTCGCGGCACAGCGTGATCGCGGTGGCGTCGGCGACCTTGAGGTCGCGCGTGATGACCTCGCCGTAGCCGAGGGAGTCGAACTTGACGGCGTCCGGGTTGGTCTTCGGGTCGGAGTCGTACACCCCGTCCACACCGTTCTTGCCCATCAGCAGCGCCTCGGCATCGATCTCCAGGGCACGCTGGGCGGCGGTGGTGTCGGTGGAGAAGTACGGCATGCCCATACCGGCGCCGAAGATCACCACACGGCCCTTCTCCAGGTGACGCACGGCGCGCAGCGGGATGTACGGTTCGGCGACCTGCCCCATGGTGATGGCGGTCTGCACCCGGGACTGGATGCCCTCCTTCTCCAGGAAGTCCTGGAGGGCGAGGCAGTTCATCACGGTGCCGAGCATGCCCATGTAGTCCGAGCGGGCCCGGTCCATGCCGCGCTGCTGGAGTTCGGCGCCGCGGAAGAAGTTGCCGCCGCCGATGACGACCGCGATCTGCGCGCCGTCCCGGACGACGGCAGCGATCTCGCGGGCGATGGCGTGCACCACGTCGGGGTCGACGCCCAGGCCCCCGCCGCCGGCGAAGGCCTCTCCGGACAGCTTCAGCAGAAACCGGCCGCGTACTTTGCCGTCGTCGCTCTTCTGGGCCTTCGTGGTCATGGGGATCCCGCCTCTTTCACATGTTGCACATACGAAGAAGGCCATTGCCGGTGGGGTGGCTCCTGGCTCCCATGCGCGGCAATGGCCTCCTCGTCAGATCTGCTGTCGTCCGTCACGCGCGTGTGCGATGCCGCAAACGCGAACGGTACGGCCGACTGCTGTCGACCCTATCGGGGTCGCGCGTCGATCGCGGTACGGACTCAGATGCCGACCTTGATGCGCGCGAAGCGCTTCAGGGTGACACCGGCCTCGTCCAGGACCTTCTGGACGGACTTCTTGTTGTCCAGCGCGTACGGCTGGCCGAGCAGCGTGGCGTCCTTGAAGAAGCCGTTGAGGCGACCGTCGACGATCTTGGCGATCGCGGCCTCGGGCTTGCCCTCGGCGCGGGTGGTCTCCTCGGCGATACGGCGCTCGGACTCGACGACCTCGGCCGGGATGTCCTCCTTGGAGAGGTACTTCGGCGCGAAGGCGGCGATGTGCTGGGCGACGCCCTTGGCGACCTCGGCGTTCGGCTTGTCCAGCTCGACGAGGACACCGATCTGCGGGGGCAGGTCGGGCATCGTGCGGTGCATGTAGGCGGTGACGAAGCCGTCGGCGAACTGCGCGAAGCGGTCCAGGACGATCTTCTCGCCGAGGTTGGCGTTGGCCTCGTCGACGAACGCCTGGACGGTCTTGCCGGGCTCGATCTCGGAGGCGAGCAGGGCCTCGAGGTCGGCCGGGGAGGTCTTGGCGACGTGCTCGGCGATGGTGGTGGCCACGGCCTGGAACTTCTCGCCCTTGGCGACGAAGTCGGTCTCGCACTTCAGCTCGACCAGGACGCCGGAGGAGTTGTCGTCGGCGATGATCGAAACCACGGCGCCGTTCTCGGCGGAACGGCCCTCGCGCTTGGCGACGCCCTTCTGGCCCTTGATTCGGAGCGCCTCGACGGCCTTCTCGACGTTGCCCTCGGCCTCGTCCAGCGCCTTCTTGCAGTCCATCATGCCGGCGCCGGTGAGCTCACGAAGCTTCTTGACGTCGGCGGCGGTGTAGTTCGCCATGAGTCTGTGAATCTTTCTCGAAGTCTGGAAGATCGAAGATCTACGGGGTCTACGGCCCCCATGTAGTCGGGGGCCGCTGACACTCCGCCGACCTAAGGGTGAACGGCGGGAGCGGACTTGATGTCACCGCTCCCGCCGTCAACTCTGACGCTGACGGATCAGGCCTGCTCGGCGTCCGCGGCGGGGGTCTCGACAGCCGGAGCCTCGGCAGCCGGAGCCTCGGCAGCCGGAGCCTCGGCAGCCGGAGCCTCGGCAGCCGGAGCCTCGGCAGCCGGGGCCTCGGCCTGCTCGGCGGCGACGGGGGCTTCGGCCTGCTCGGCGTCGGCGACCTTCTCCGTCTCGGCCGAGGTCTGGACCTCGGGCTCGTCGGCCTTCTTCTCACCCTCGAGCAGGTCGCGCTCCCACTCGGCGAGCGGCTCGCCCGCGGCCTTCTCGCCCTTGTCACCGGTGGCGACGCGGGAGCGGGAGATGAGGCCCTCGGCGACGGCGTCGGCGATCACACGGGTGAGCAGGGTGACGGAGCGGATCGCGTCGTCGTTGCCCGGGATCTTGTAGTCGACCTCGTCGGGGTCGCAGTTGGTGTCGAGGATGGCGACGACCGGGATGTTGAGCTTCCGGGCCTCACCGACCGCGATGTGCTCCTTCTTGGTGTCCACGATCCAGACGGCGCTGGGCACCTTCTGCATCTCGCGGATACCACCGAGGGTCTTCTCCAGCTTGGCCTTCTCGCGCGAGAGCACGAGAAGCTCCTTCTTGGTCAGACCGGACGCGGCGACGTCGTCGAAGTCGATCTGCTCGAGCTCCTTGAGGCGCTGCAGACGCTTGTAGACGGTGGAGAAGTTGGTGAGCATGCCGCCCAGCCAGCGCTGGTTGACGTAGGGCATACCGACGCGGGTGGCCTGCTCGGAGATGGCCTCCTGCGCCTGCTTCTTCGTACCGACGAACATGACCGTGCCGCCGTGGGCGACGGTCTCCTTGACGAACTCGTAGGCGCGGTCGATGTACGACAGCGACTGGAGCAGGTCGATGATGTAGATGCCATTGCGCTCGGTGAAGATGAAGCGCTTCATCTTCGGGTTCCAGCGACGGGTCTGGTGACCGAAGTGGACGCCGCTCTCCAGCAGCTCCCGCATCGTGACGACGGCCATGGCCGTATCTCCTTGAATTTCTCGGTTGTGCCGCGGCTGCCGGACGGCTGCCACGCCTGACGCCCGCATGCGCCGTTGCCACGAAGGACCGAGAGGCGCTGACACCGGCCGGTGAGGGCCTGATGTCGGGGCGTGCGAAGTCGACCCGGTGACCCGGATCGCCACCAGAAGTGTACGGGACCGCCGAGGCACCGGGTGACGCCGCTGTCCACAACCGGTGAGTAGTCCACAGATCCCGGACATGATCGGCGGGAGTGCGGGACGGTTCTCGCATGCGAGCGAAACGATCTACGGCCGTGTGGTTGGGGCTCCTGCTGTCACTGACCGCGACGATCCTGACGCCTTTTGCCCGTGCGGACTCCCCGGCCCCACCACCTCCACGGACACCATCGACCCAGGCGATCGGCCGCAACTGGCCGGTGGGCAGCCACCCTGTGGTGGTACGCGGCTGGGATCCCCCGGCGACTCCGTACGGCCGCGGCCACCGAGGCGTGGACCTGGGCGCCCGGTCCGGAACACCAGTACGGGCGGTGGCCCCGGGCCGGGTGTCGTTCGCGGGCCGATTGGCGGGGAGGGGGGTGGTGTCGGTGGAGCTGACGGGCACGGATCTCCGCACGACCTACGAGCCAGTCACCGCCTCGGTGAAGAAGGGGGACGAGGTGGAGGCGGGGCAGGTGGTCGGGGTGGTGGAGGCCACGGGGGCGCACTGCGGGGGGATGTGCGTGCACTGGGGCCTACTGAGAGACGAGACGTACCTGGATCCACTGTCCTTGCTCCCACCGTGGCTGCTGCACAGCGGACCATCCAGACTGCTCCCGGTGCTGGGCGTCCCCGTACCGCCCTAGCTGCAGGCAGTCGTGCCTCCCCGCTCGAGCGAAGCCGAGAGTGGGCGAGGCACCCCGCAAGCGCGGGCAAGCGAAACCCACCCCCGCCCAGCCAAGCCCGGCCCGGCAGGGTTCAGCCCCGCACACCCCGCAGAGCCATCGCCACCGCCGTATCCGTAATCTCCGCAGGATCCTCCGCCGCCCCCAGCTCGATCCGCCGCACTGCCGCATCCACCACACCCTGCAACAACATCGCCGCCAGCCGAGGCTGCCGGTGCCCCAGATCCTCCAGCGCCTCGACGATCATCGCCACGAGCCCACCGTGCGCAGCCCGGATCTTCTCCCGCGCCCCGGCGTCCAGCTCACTCGCCGAGATCGCCACGACGGCCCGGTGCCGACGGTCCCCCACCAGCGCCAGCTGCCGCCGCACATACGCCTCGACCTTGCCCTCGGCCGACTCCGCCCGCTCCATCGCCGCCGAAACCTCCGCCGCCCACACCGGGAAGTCGACCTCGCACAGCTCCTCGACCACGGCGGCCCGCGACCGGAAGTACTCGTACACGGACGACCGCGCCAGCCCCGTCCGCTCGGCGAGGGCCGGGAAGGTCAGCGCTTCCGTACCGCCCTCGGAGAGCAGGGACCGCGCCGCGTCCAGCAGGGCGGCTCGCTGCATCGACCTGTGCTCGGCCACGGAGGCCGCTCGAATCCTTGGCACGTCAACCACTGTACGGATGCGCCACCCGCGACGGGAGACAGTCCGCGCCACTCGGGCGTTTCCGCCCGCTCAGCGCCCGAAGCTCGCCAGCTTCGCGCGCAGCTGGAGCACCGACTTGGTGTGGATCTGACTGACCCTGCTCTCGGTGACCCCGAGCACGTTGCCGATCTCGGCGAGGGTGAGGCCCTCGTAGTAGTACAGCGTGACGACGGTCTTCTCCCGCTCCGGCAGCGTGTTGATCGCCCGCGCCAGGAACCGCCGCAGCTCCCGGTCCTCGGCGACCTCCACGGGGTTGTCCGCGGCGGTGTCCTCCAGCGTGTCCATCAGGCTCAGCCGGTCGCCGCCCTCGCCCCCTACGTGCAGCAGCTCCTCCAGGGCCACCACGTTCGCCAGCGACAACTGGCTGAACACCGCGTGCAGTTCGTCCACCTCGATGCCCAGCTCGGCGGCCACCTCACCCTCGCTCGGCGTCCGCCGCAGCCGCGCCTCCAGCGTCGCGTACGCCCGCTCGACGTTCCGTGCCTTCTGCCGCACCGACCGGGGGATCCAGTCCAGCGCCCGCAGCTCGTCGATCATCGCGCCCCGGATCCGCGTGATCGCGTACGTCTCGAACTTGATCTCCCGCTCGATGTCGAACTTCTCGATCGCGTCGATCAGCCCGAACACTCCCGAGGACACGAAGTCGGCCTGCTCGACGTTCGGCGGCAGACCGACGCTCACCCGTCCCGCCACGTACTTCACGAGCGGCGAGTAGTGCAGGATCAGCTGCTCCCGCAGCCGCTCGTCCCCCGTCGCCTTGTACGACCGCCACAGCTCGTCGAGCGTCGAGGGAGCGGGCGGCCGCACGCTGCCACCGTCGCGGGCGGCTGGGGGGATCGCCGCCCGGTCGGACCCGGAGGTGTGCTGGGGCATTCGTCGCCTTGTGCCGTTCTGCCGTGAAGTACTGAGAAGTGCCAGGGAGTGCCGAGAAGCGAGTGCCTGGGTGAGCTGCCTGTCTGATGTCGGGTTGGCGCGGTCCGCGTCGGGGTCTTCGTGAGCGTAGCGTGACTGGAGAGTCGCGGTGTGCGAACGCATTGGCTCCACCCCTGCGCGGGGACCCTCCGCACAGCGCGCACCCCACTCCGCGCGTTGCTCAGCGTGACGGCCAGAAGGGGCCAACTCCGGGAATTCCCAAGGGTGTCGGCGATTCCCCCGGACGGCCGAACACGCTCGGTCAGCGCGGACCGGGACCGCCCCGGACCGAGATCATCGCCTGGCGTGTCAACTTCCAGCCATCGCCGTGTCGTTCGACGTATCCAAGTGCTCGTAGTTCGTACAGCCTCGCGATCACCTCGTCCTGTGTGGTCTGCGCGCCGCGCGCGATCTCGCGGGGTGCTGCCACCCGGTGTCCCGGCAGGGCGGCCAGGACCCGTCGGGCGGCGGGTTCCAGCAGGTCACGGGGGAGCACCGGGCCGCGTCTGGCCGGGGCCAGCTCTCCGATGTCGCCCACGAGTTCGACGACTTCCGCGGGATCGGTGACCAGTACGGCGTCGCCCCGCAGCAGTTCGTGCACACCCGCGGAGAGGGCGCTGGTGGCGGGACCCGGGACGCCCATGGTGAACCGCCCGAGGCGCTGCGCGGCCCGTGCCGTGACCAGCGATCCGCTGCGGTAGGCGGCCTCCACGACGACGGTGCCCCGGGTGAGTGCCGCGATCACCCGGTTCCGCAGGATGAACCTGCTCGGCGTCGGATGATCACCGGGCGGCAACTCCCCCACCACCAGGCCCTGTTCCGCGATCCTGGTGATCAACTCGGTGTGTCCGCGAGGGTAGGGCCGGTCGACGCCGCAGGCCAGCACGGCGACGGTGGCACCGCCGGCGCCGAGGGCGCCCCGGTGTGCGGCGCCGTCGACGCCGTAGGCACCGCCGGAGACGACGACCCAGCCGCGCTCGGCGAGTCCTGCGGCGAGGTCGGCCGCCATGTGGGCGCCGTACTCCGTGCAGGCCCGGGCGCCCACGACGGCGACGGACCGCAGCGCCCACATCCGCAGACTGGGCCGGCCCCGGACCCACAGCCCAATGGGCCGGGCATCCCCCAGGTCATCGAGCTGGGCCGGCCATTCACCGTCCCCCGGGCACACGAACCGCACACCGGCATGCCGGGCGACCTCCAGATCCCGCCCCGGCACGGCCCGCGCGGCCCGAGCCACCAGCCCAGCCCACCGAGCCGCACTCACCCCGGGCAACGCCTCCCCCCGCTCCCGCAACCGCAGCACCACCTCCCCCAGCCCGAACTCCCGCAACCACCGCCCACCGATCTCGTCCCCCGGTTCGATGACCCGGCTGAGGAAAACACGGGCGACGATGCAGGCGTCCGGGTCGTCGTCCCCGTTCATGTCAGTGCCCCGATGGCCATCGGGGCACCCCTCGGGACTCCTGTGCGCAGTTGCAGGGCGAGGGCGACGTCGGTGGCGTCGGGCCGGTCGTGGGCGACGAGATCCGCGACGGTCCAGGCGACCCGCAGGACCCGGTCGAGCCCACGCGCCGTGAGCACGCCCCGCTCGAGGTTCCGCTCGGCCTCGTCCATCGCGCCGGCCCTCGCGTGCCAGCGGCTGCGCAGTTCCCTCCCGGGCACCTCGCTGTTGGTCCGCCAGGGCGTTCCGGACAGCCGGGTGGCCGCACGTTCCCTGGCCGCCAGGACCCGGCCGGCGACCGTCGCGGTGGACTCGCCGCGGGCTCCCGGCTCGGTGAGCTGGGCCCGGGTGACGGGGTCGACCTCGATGCGAAGGTCGACCCGGTCCAGCAGGGGACCGGACAGCCGCGCCTGATAGCGGCGGATCGCCGAGGGCGCGCACTCGCACAGGGTGTCCCGCTGCGAGAAGCGACCGCATGGACACGGGTTCGCCGCCAGCACCATCAGGAACCTGGCCGGGAACCGCACCACCCCCGCGCTGCGCGCGATCACGACGTGGCCGGCTTCCAGGGGCTGCCGCAGGGCGTCGAGGGGCCGGCTGTGGAACTCCGGCGCCTCGTCGAGGAACAGCACACCCCGATGGGCCAGCGAGACGGCACCGGGCCGGGCGATGCCCGGGCCGCCGCCGACCAGTGACTGCATGGTGGCCGAGTGGTGCGGGGCGCAGTAGGGCGCGACGTCGATGAGGGGCTTGCCCGGCGGCAGCAGCCCGGCGACCGAGTGCACCGCCGTGACCTCCAGCGACTCCTCCCGGGTGAGCCGGGGCAGGACCGCGGGCAGCCGCTCCGCGAGCATCGTCTTGCCCGCCCCGGGCGGTCCCTCGAGGAACAGATGGTGTCCACCCGCGGCGGCCACCTCCACAGCCGTACGCGCCGAGGTCTGGCCCACGACGTCGGCGAGGTCGTGGTCATGGTCGTGATGTGCGGCGCCCAGGCTGTGCATGCCCGTGGCAGCGCCCGTGCCCGGTACGCGCAGTCCCGCCAGAAGCGGATCGGGACGTCCCAGCTCGTCCGGCTCCTCCTCGGGTACGGGCTCGTCCGTAAGGACGGCGACCAGCTGTCGGAGGCTGCGGACACCGAGCACCGACACACCGGGCACCAACGAGGCCTCGGCGGCGGCGCATTCGGGCACGACCACCTGCTCGTATCCGGCGTCGGCCGCGGCCAGTACCGCCGGCAGGATGCCCCGGACCGGGCGCACCCGGCCGTCCAGTCCGAGCTCGCCGATCATGACGATGTCGGCCAGGACCCGGGGATCGATCCGCTCGGCGGCGCCGAGCACCGCGCAGGCGACGGCGAGGTCGAAGCCACTGCCGGCCTTCGGCACCGAGGCGGGGCTGAGGCCCACCGTGAGTTTCTTCTGGGGCCAATCGCCACCCGAGTTCACGACGGCCGCCCGCACCCGGTCCCGGCTCTCCGTCAAACTCTTGTCCGGCAACCCCACCAACGTGAACGCCGCCACCCCCGGTTCCAGGTCGGCCTGGACCTCGACGACCACACCCTCGACGCCCACCAGCGCCACCGAGCACGTACGGGCGAATCCCATCAGGCCACCCCCCTCGCGTGCTCGACCACGGGGGCGCCACGGTCCGGGACGAGGACCCCGACCAGGTCGATGCGGACGCCGCCGGGCGGGGCGCCGCCGTGGGTCTGGATCCAGCGCTCGGCCAGGTCGCGCAGGCGGGACGCCTTGTCGGGGGTCACCGCGGCCATCGGGTGTTCGTACGCACCACCGCGGCGGGTCTTCACCTCGCAGACGACGAGGACGTCCCCGTCCCTCGCCACGATGTCGATCTCACCGGACCTGCCGCTGCGCCAGTTGCGCTCCAGGACCGTCATCCCGGCCTCGGACAGCCGCCGGGCGGCCAGATCCTCGCCGTACTTGCCGAGTGCGCTGCGTGCCTGCTGCGTGTTCATGTCGGCACCACCTCCGGTGCCAACCCTCACGCAGCCGCCGCAGCCGAGTAGATCTTGGTGGACTACTCGGCGGTTGTGGACAACTCCATCACCCGTTCGTGGGTCTTCAGCCGCCCGGCAACAGCCTTCAGCCGCCCGGCAGCTCGAGGTCGCTCTTGTTGAGCTCCTCGATGTTCACGTCCTTGAACGTCAATACGCGTACTTGCTTGACGAAGCGGGCCGGCCGATACATGTCCCAGACCCATGCGTCGGCCATCGTCACCTCGAAGAACACCTCGCCTTGGACCGAGTGCACCTGCATCTCGTAGTCGTTGGTGAGGTAGAAGCGGCGCTCGGTCTCGATCACGAATTTGAACAGACCGACGACATCGCGGTACTCCCGGTAGAGCTTCAGCTCCATCTCGGTCTCGTACTTCTCGAGGTCCTCGGCGCTCATGGCATGTTCCCCTTCAGCCGTGCGATCCCACCATTGTGCGCCAGTCCCGCGCGCCCCTAGACGATTTCCGTGTCAAGGGTTACAGGGCCGGCCGGGGGACCTTCGTCGAGCAGCCTGCGCAGCAGCTCGGCGAGTCTGGTCGGATACACCGTCTCATGCGCCCGGGTCAGTTCCTGACACGTCCACCACCGTGCTCCGGCGACACTGCGCCGTTCCAGTTCGGTCAGGGCCGTGGCCGCACTCGCCGTCTGCGCCGTACGGGCCAGGTAGTACCACTCGTCCTGGTCCCAGCGGCGGCCGGCGAAGGGGAAGGAGCACCGCCGCCGCCACAGCACCGGGCCGAGTTCGACCTGGGTGATTCCGGTCTCCTCGGCGAGTTCCCGCAGCGCGGCCTCCTCGCGCGTCTCGTCGCCCTCCAGGCCGCCGCCGGGCGTGAACCACCAGTCGTCGGCCGGGTCGTCCGGTTCGTGGCCGTGCAGCAGCAGGATGCGGTCGTCGGGGTCGAGCAGCACCACCCGGGCGACCTTGCGCAGTCCGCCTTCGTACGCGTCCTCGCCCGCGTCCGTGGGCTCAGCGGGCACCGACGGGCTCCGTGCGGGCACGGGAGCGGCCCAGCCGCTTGGCGATCGGGCCGTACGCGCCACCACCGAGGACGAGGACGGCGCCGGCGACGATCAGGGCGACGATGATGCGCAGCGGGCCCGGCTGGGACAGGGTGCCGAGGGACTCGAAGCCGGTGGGACGCTTGAGCATGCCCTTCATGGGCCAGGCGACGGCGTCGACGCGAGCGCTCACGGCGTCGCGGGAGACGGTGCCACTGGCCGCGTCGGTGAGGTGGGCCGTGGAGTCCAGGGAGCCCTGGCGTTCGTCGCCGAGCAGGAAGAGCCGGCCCTGGGGGACCTTGACGGTCGGGAAGTTCGTGATCTCGGCCAGGCTGCCCTTGGGCAGGTACGGCTCCTCGATCTGCTTGCCGTTGACGGTCAGCTTGCCGTTCGTGCAGCAGGCCACGGTGTCGCCGCCGACCGCGACGACGCGCTTGACGACGTCCGCGTTGGTGACCCAGCTCTTGTCCCGGAAGACGACGACGTCGCCCCGGCGTATCTCACCGCCGTCGACGCGCTGCGCCAGCACCCGGTCGCCGACGCCGATCGTCGGCGACATCGAACTGGTGGGCACGGTGTACGGCCGGTAGACCACCGCTCCCCATGCGAATCCACCGAGGAACAGCACCAGGCCCAGCGCCACGGCCACCCCCGACAGTCGCTGTCCGAGCCGGCTGCCGACCTGTGCCGTGCCTGTGCCGCCGCTGCGCGGGGCCGTACGTGTCGTGCTCTCGCCACCCATGGATCCGCACCCTACCCGGCGGTACCGAACCGGGGCAGCCCCTCTTCCGCGACCCAGGTCACAAGCTTCCCAAGGTCTTCACAGGGGCCACCCGCGGACACGGCGGACCCCCACCGTCCCGGTCGGGTCGGTGGGGGTCGGGGACTGCTCCGGTGGCGGCAGGGGCCGTGGCGACGTCAGCGTCGGCCGGTCGCCGGCCTCGTCTCGGGCTTGGCCGTCTGGGCCGTCGCGCGCCTGCGGCGCCACACCGCCACCGGCAGCACTCCGACGATGGCGACGCCCTCCGGGGCCACCGACAGCGAGGATCCGGCGAAGGAGTGGTCGTCCAGGCCGGTCTGGTCGAAGGTGTCCGGGACCGGGAGGGTGCCCCAGCGGTTGATCGGCCAGGCCTTGACGATGGCGCGGCCGACGACCTTGTCGACCGGGACCATGCCGTGGTTCTTGTCGGCCTGGTTGTAGCGCGAGTCGCGGGAGTTCTGGCGGTGGTCGCCCATCACCCAGATGAAGCCCTCGGGCACCTTGACCTTGAACTGGCCGCCCTGGTCGTCCACGGTGCACGGGGTGTTGCCGGGGTACACGTACGGCTCGTTCAGCGCCTTGCCGTTGACCAGCAGCGGGCCGGAGTTCTTGCACTCGACGGTGTCGCCGCCGACGCCGATGACACGCTTGATGAGGTCCTTCTCCTCCGCGGACGGCATGAGACCGATCCAGCTGAGGACCTTCTGCACGGCGTTCGGGTTGGCCGTCGGCTCGCCCGCCAGCCAGTTGTCCGGGTCGTGGAAGACGACGACCTCACCGCGGTCGGGTTCGGAGCCGAACCACGGGGTGAGCTTGTCCACCAGGACGCGGTCACCCTGCTGGAGGGTGTTCTGCATCGAATCGGACGGGATCGAGAACGCCTGCACCAGGAAGGTCTTGATCAGCAGCGCCAGCACCAGCGCGATACCGATCAGGATCGGCAGCTCCTTCCAGAAGGAGCGCGGCTTGTTCGGCGTGGCGGCCGAATCGCGCATCCCCTGCTCGTCCGCCGACGGCTGTCCGTCGGCCCCTCCGGTGTCACTCCCGGAGGTCACGGTCCCGTCCGCGGCGGAGGCACTAGCTTCCACGGAACGCCCGCGGTGCTCCTCGCCGTCGTGTCCGGACCGTGCGCCAACCGCCACATCCCCCACGCCAACTCCTTACTCCGTGCCGCCGCCTGCCCCAGATACGACGCAGGCCCACCACTCCCATAACGAGCGGGAGTTCCGCAGGGGTCGGGAGCTGGACGGATCCGTTCGGATCGTCTGGGGCAACCCTATGCGACAGCCGGGGAGCCGCGGTCGCACCCGACACGGAGTTCGACACGCTTGCGAATGTTTTAGGTTCCTTCAAGGTGCTCCAGTGACCGATCGGCCACCCGATGATCATCGCCCGGCCCACCACGGAGTCCTCGGAGACCGTGCCGCCGTAGTCGGTGTTCTGGTGCGCCCGGGAGTCCGCGGAGTTGTCGCGGTGGTCGCCCATCACCCACAGCCGCCCCTGGGGGACGGTGATGTCGAAGGGGGTGCCGGAGGGGTTGTTGCCGGGGTACAGGTAGTCACCCTCGGTCAGCGGTACGCCGTTGACGGTGACCCGGCCTCGCGTGTCACAGCACTTGACGTGGTCGCCGCCGACGCCGACGACCCGCTTGATGAGGTCCTTCTCGTTGTCGGAGGGCAGCAGGCCGATGAAGGTGAGGCCTTGCTTGACCTGCTTGACGCCGACGGGGTCGCTCTTCTTGGCCGTCTGTTCGTCGGCCAGCCAGCCGCCCGGGTCGTGGAACACGATGACGTCGCCGCGCTGCGGTTTGGAGCCGAACCACGGGGTGAGCTTGTCGACCAGGACTCGGTCGCCGATCCGGATCGTCTGCTCCATGGAGCCGGACGGGATCACGAACGCCTGGACGAGGAAGGTCTTCAGGACGAGGGCTATCAGGACGGCCACGCCGATCAGGAGCGGTATCTCCCGCACGGCGCCGCGCCTACGCTTGCGCTTGACCTTGCGCTGCAGCCTGCGCCGCTCCGCGCGCGTGCGACCACCGGCCGGTCCCGCGGCACGGCGCGCCCCGGTGGGCAGCAGGTTGTCGGCGACGCTGCCGGGCACACCGCGCGGCTTGCCGCGGTTACCCATGCCCGCCCTCCGAGGACGGGGCGGCGGCGGGCACGCGCGCGTAGGCGCCAGGCCGGTGCAGGCTGGTCCAGTGGCCGTACGGCCAGATGATCCAGTCGGCCCGCCCGATCACGTCGCCGAGCGGGATCATGCCGCCGCCGGGCGAGCCCAGGTGGTCGCGGGAGTCGCTGGAGTCGCCGCGGTGGTCGCCGAGGAGGAAGAGCCTGCCCGGGGGCACGACGACGTCGAAGGGCACGCTGGACGGGGTGTCCCCTGGATAGAGGAACGCCGTCTCGTCGACCGGCCGGCCGTTCACCTCGACCCTCCCCTCCTTGTCGCAGCACACCACGTGGTCTCCCCCCACACCCACAACGCGCTTGATGTAGTCGGCGTCCCCGAAATACCCGGTGCCGTCGAACACGACGACATCGCCGCGCCGCGGTCCGGCACCGAAACGGTACGCCAACTTATTTACGAGAACGCGGTCCCCGATCCTCAATCCCTGTTCCATGGATCCGCTCGGAATCTGGAACGGCTGCACCACGAACGTGTTGAGAAGCAGCAGGAAGAGCAGGCAGGCGAAGGCGGTGAGGGTGAGCCGGCCGCCCGGCAGCCATTCGGTGAGCCGCGTCACCAACGCGAAACGCGACCGTTCCTCCACGGCCTCCGAATCGGGGCGGGAGGAGCGGTCGCGCTCCGTCGGCTGTGCTTCGGTGTCCATCGGGGCCCGATGTTATCCGGCCTGCCCATGAACTCCCGAGCGCGCTCAGCTGTCGCGCTTCTCCTTGATCTTCGCGGCCTTGCCGCGCAGGTCGCGCAGGTAGTACAGCTTGGCGCGACGCACGTCACCGCGGGTGACGAGCTCGATCTTCTCGACGATCGGGGTGTGCACCGGGAAGGTGCGCTCGACGCCGACGGAGAACGAGACCTTGCGGACCGTGAAGGTCTCGCGGACACCGGAGCCCTGGCGGCGGATCACAACGCCCTTGAACTGCTGCACACGAGAGCGGTTGCCCTCGATGACGCGGACGTGGACGTTGACGGTGTCACCCGGGCGGAAGGCCGGGATGTCGCTGCGCAGCGACGCGGAGTCGACAGTGTCGAGCAGGTGAGACATTTCGTCTGCTTTCTTCGCCGATGCCACAGGTCATCAACGGGAACTAGTGTTTCCAAGAGGTCTGCCGTACGGGTCGGGACGGGCGTCGTGTCCCCCTGTGGCAGGGGCGCACACCGGACGGACGCACAGCAGCGAGCTATTCTCCCACGCCCTCGGGCCTGCGCCAAAATCGGCCGTGCGGCTCGCCCTCCGGGTCCGGGGCCCAGCCCAGGATGGAGAGCATCTCGCGGTCCTTCTTGTCGAAGGCCTTGGGGTCGCAGCGTTCGATGAGGTCGGGCCGGTGGGCCGTCGTGCGCTTCAGTGCCTCGTCACGGCGCCAGCGGGCGATCTTCCCGTGGTGGCCGCTGAGCAGCACGTCCGGGATGTCCAGGCCGCGCCAGAGCGGCGGCTTGGTGTAGACGGGGCCCTCCAGGAGGTTGGCCATGGCGCCGGGGGCGAAGGAGTCGTCGCGGTGGGACTCGGCGTTGCCGAGGACGCCGGGCAGGAGCCGCGCCACGGCCTCCGTGATCACCAGTACGGCGGCCTCGCCGCCGGCGAGGACGTAGTCGCCGATGGACACCTCGTACACCGGTACGCGGGTGGCGTACTCGTCCATGACGCGCCGGTCGATCCCCTCGTAGCGGGCCGGCATGAAGATCAGCCAGGGGCGTTCGGACAGCTCGACGGCCAGCTCCTGGGTGAAGGGGCGGCCGCTGGGCGTGGGGACGATCAGCGCCGGGGCGTGGGAGCCCGTCTCGTAGCCGTCGGCGAGGACGGAGTCCAGGGCGTCGCCCCACGGCTCGGTCTTCATGACCATGCCGGGGCCGCCGCCGTACGGCGTGTCGTCGACGGTGTTGTGGCGGTCGTAGGTCCACGCACGCAGATCGTGCACATGGACGTTCAGCTGCCCACGCGCGCGTGCCTTGCCGACGAGGGAGACGTTCAGCGGTTCGAGGTACTCGGGGAAGATCGTGACGACGTCGAGGCGCATTACGACTCGTCCCGCGAGGAGTCGATCACGGCGCGGTCGTCGATCAGACCGGGCGGCGGGTCGATGACCGCCCGCTGCTCCTCCAGGTCGATCTCGGTGACGATCTCCTCGACGAACGGGATCATGACCTCGCTTCCGTCCGGCCGCTCGACGATGAAGAGGTCCTGGGAAGGCAGGTGTGAGATCTCGGTGATCCGGCCGACCTCCACGCCCTCCTTGGTGACGACATCCAGGTCCATCAGCTGATGGTCGTAGTACTCGTCCTCCTCCTCGGGCAGCTCGTCCGGGTCGACCTCGGCGATCAGGAGGGTGTTGCGCAGGGCCTCGGCGGCGGTGCGGTCGCCGACGCCCTCGAAGCGCAGGAGGAGGCGGCCGCTGTGCACCCGGCCGGCCGCGATGGTGAGCGGTCCCGTGGCGGCGGGATCGGTGGCGAGTACGGCGCCAGGGGCGAGCCTGAGTTCCGGCTCGTCGGTGCGGACCTCGACGGTGACCTCGCCCTTGATGCCGTGGGCGCGGCCGATCCGTGCGACTACCAGCTGCACTGTGCTTGATCTCCTGTCGGAACGCGAGCCGCCGGGCGGCTCATACGACTGCGGGCCGGGGACGGCCCAATGGCCCTCCCCGGCCCGAGCCGGATGCGATAAGCGTCAGCGGACGTGGTCCACGTCGACGAGGTCGACGCGGACACCGCGGCCGCCGATGGCGCCCACGACGGTGCGCAGGGCGCGCGCGGTACGGCCGTTGCGGCCGATCACCTTGCCGAGGTCGTCGGGGTGGACCCGGACCTCCAGCACACGCCCGCGGCGCAGGTTGCGCGAGGCGACCTGCACATCGTCAGGGTTGTCGACGATGCCCTTCACGAGGTGCTCAAGCGCCTCTTCGAGCATGGTGCTCAGGCCTCGGTCGACTCGGAGGACTCGGCGGCGGCCTCGTCCTTCTTCTCGGCCTTCTTCTTCTGGGTGATCGCCTCACCCTTGCCCTCGTCGTCGCCACCGAGCGCCTCGAACGTCGGGCGCGCGGCCTTCGGCTCGGCGACGAGCAGCGGAGCCGGAGCGGGCTCGCCCTTGAACTTCTGCCAGTCGCCGGTCTTCTTCAGGATGGCGAGCACGGGCTCGGTCGGCTGGGCGCCGACGCCGAGCCAGTACGCCACACGGTCGGTGTCCACCTCGATGACCGACGGGTTGTAGGTCGGGTGGTACTTGCCGATCTCCTCGATCGCACGGCCGTCACGGCGGGTGCGGGAGTCGGCGACGACGATGCGGTAGTGAGGCGAACGGATCTTGCCCAGACGCTTCAGCTTGATCTTGACTGCCACGGGAGTGGGTTCTCCTGGATTTGACGTGGTTGGGCACGGCGAGTCGGCCGCGTGGGGTTGCGGTACCCGAGTGCCCGATGGACGCGTCAGCCGGAGGAGAGAGGGGTCCTGTGCGGCTGTCGAGTACAGCTAGCCATTGTGCCACACCCTGCGGGTCGCTTCTGGCCGAGGGGCGGCGGGCATGCCTGATAGGCACCCGGCGCGGGGGTGACGCGCGTCGGGTGCGCGACCCCGGCGGGGAGTGCCCGGTACGGCTGCCACGAGCAGCCGTACCGCTACGCCGCTCCCGCGACCTCCGGAATCCGGAACGGCTTGCCGCAGCCGCCGCACACGATCGGGGCCTGGGCCAGGACCGAGGGCACCACCCGGACGTTGCGCCCGCAGTCGCAGACAGCCTTGACGCGGACGCCTCCGCCGGAGGAGCCGTGACGGGCGGCCGGGCCGCGGAACGTGCTGGAGGTGTCGGCCGAGGTGGCTGCCGTGTGGGCCTTCAGGGCGCGCTGCAGCCGCTCGATGGTCGGGCGGTAGCGCCGCTTGGCCTCGGGGTTGAGCGTGACCAGTGAGAAGCCGCTGCTCGGGTGCGGTTCGTCGGGGTGGTCGAGGCCCATTTCCTCGGCGATCGCGAGGAATCTGCGGTTGTGGTAGCGGCCGGCGCGGGAGGTGTCACGGACTCCTCGGGCGGCGGCGATGCCGTGGACTGCCTCATGGAGCAGTCGTTCGAAGGAGAGTTCGTGACCGCACGCGGACGACGACTCCCCGATCAGGGACTCTGGCGCGGCAAGATCCGGCAGTTCGGGGTGGTACCGCTGAATGTCGGCCCACGCCTCTGCCAGCTCTGCGGCGAGAACAGGTGGTGTCTGTGTCGTGCTCACGTAATGACAACGAGCCGAAGTGCCGCTGTGTTCCGATTCCGGGCCATCCCAAATAATTTGCACTTACCCGTCAGTTGCCGCTGATGCATCCTGACGAGGGCGGGTCCGCTGATCTGCGGAGAAGCCTCACAGCTCGTATCAAGCCGGTACGTAGACTGACGTACGACCCGACGCGTAGACCATCTCCGCGCGCCGGGACGACTGAGTTCAGCGGATGCGCAAGATACGTTTCGGTCGCTCTCCCGCCGGAAGGCGCTACCTCAGTAAGCGCGCGCGACGACCGCGACGTTACCCGGCGCGTCGTCGGCGTCCGGCACCGAGCCGTCCTCGGCGACCAGACACCGTACGGTCACGGCATGCTCGGCCAGTGCGACCTCGCCTTCTTCACCGAGAGTGGCCCACGGGATGCGCGCCCAGCCGCCGGCGGTGGTGGCCTCGACGGCCTCCTCGAACGTCGACACCTCGGTGGTGCGGGACTCGCGGCGCTCGCGGGCCTGCCGCAGCAGCAGCGCCTGGTCCTCCTCCAGGACCGTGGGCAGCAGTTCGATCAGGGCGTCCAGGGCCACCGGCTCCTTGCCGCCGGGGATGCGGCGGGCCAGCATCGCGGTGCCGTTCTCCAGGTCACGCGGGCCGACCTCGATACGCACGGGCACGCCCTTGAGCTCCCAGTCGACGGCGCGACGGCCGAACGGGACGTCCGTGCGGTCGTCCACGTGGACGCGGATCCCGGCCGCCTTCAGCCGGTCGCCGAGCTCGCGGACCTTGGCCAGAACCGCCTCGTCGCCCTTGATCGCGAGGACGACGGCCTGGATCTGCGCGAGACGGGGCGGCACCCTGAGGCCGTTGTCGTCACCGTGCATCATGACCAGCGCGCCGATCATGCGGGTGGTCGAACCCCAGGAGGTCTGCCAGACCAGTTCCTGCGTGCCGTCCTTCGACAGGTACGACGTGTTGAACGCCTTGGCGAAGTTCTGGCCGAGTTCATGGCTGGTGGCCATCTGCAGGGCCTTGCCGTCACCCATCATGCCCTCCAGCGTGAGGGTGTTGATGGCACCTGCGAACCGCTCCTTCACGGTCTTGCGGCCGGGTACGACGTCCATCGCGAGGACGTTCACCATGAAGTCCTCGTACACCTTGCGGTGGATGTGCGCGGCGAAGTCACGCGCGTCCTCGTAGGTGGCGTGGGCGGTGTGGCCCTCCTGCCAGAGGAACTCCGTGGTGCGCAGGAAGAGACGGGGGCGCAGCTCCCAGCGGACCACGTTCGCCCACTGGTTGATCAGCAGCGGCAGGTCGCGGTAGCTCTGCACCCACTTGGAGAAGTAGTCGTTGATGATCATCTCGGAGGTGGGCCGGACGACCACGGGCTCCTCCAGGTCCTTGCCGCCGCCGTGGGTGACGACGGCCAGCTCCGGCGCGAAGCCCTCGACGTGGTCCGCTTCCCGCGCGAGGTACGACTGCGGGATCAGCAACGGGAAGTACGCGTTCTGGGTGCCCGTGTCCTTGATGCGGGCGTCCATCTCGGCCTGCATCCGCTCCCACAGCCCGTACCCGTACGGTCGGATGACCATGGTGCCGCGCACCGGACCGTTGTCGGCCAGTTCGGCCTTGTTGATCAGATCCTGGTACCAGCGCGGGAAGTCGTCCGCCCGGGGCGTGAGAACGGGTGCCTTTGCCATGGCGCGATGGTACGGGTCCACGTTGCCGGGATGTGAATTCTCGCCACAGGTGCGGGGATGCCCCAAGCTGGGCCCCACGACCTCTGGACGAGGTCGCGAGCCGGGAGTTACCTGGCATACGTGGGGAGTGCGAGCGCACGGCACGGGGGCCACGGAATCGGGCACTCCCGCAACTTTCGGCGGATTGGGGCGCTTACCTATGACACCTACGCTCGTGCGGCAACACCTGTCTCACGCGGGCCCCACGCCTCGCGTGAACCTGTGCGCACGCGCGCGTGACTGGTCCGAGATCCAGGAGCGGATGCTGGTGCCGCTCTACGAGACCGTCCACGAGCGACTCGAAGTGGGCCCGGACACCCGCGTGCTGGGCCTCGGCTGCGGTTCCGGGCTCGCCCTGCTGATGGCAGCCGCCAGAGGGGCCGCGGTCACCGGTGTCGACTCCGCCCGCCCCGAACTGCTCGACCTGGCCCGGCAGCGCCTGTTGCCCCAGGACCAGGGCACGCGCGCGCGTGCCCGCACCCGGATCGTCGACGGCTCACCCCAGGACGCGGCCGACGCGGAGACGCCCGCGTTCACCCTGGTGACCGCCTTCGAACCGATCGGGTGCCTGGCGGGCGACTCGGAGGGGCTCGGTGAACTGCTCGCCGCGGCGACCCCGCTCACCGAGCGCGGGGCGCCCGTGGTGCTGGCCGGCTGGGGACCGCCGGAGCGCTGCGCCACGTCGTCGGTGCTGCGGGTGGCGACGAAGCTGGCCGATCCGCTGCGCAGCGCGGGCAGTTGGCGTCCCGCCCGCAGGGACGACCTGGAAGAGGTCGCGCAGCGGGCCGGGCTGAAGCCGGACGGTTCCGGGCGGGTGGCCTGCCCGTTCGGGTACGCCGACGTCGACAGTGCCGTACGCGGGCTGCTGTCGACGGGCCTGTTCGACGCGGCGATCGAGGCGACGGACCAGGCGCAGGTGGACAAGGAGGTGGCGGAGGCGCTGCATCCGTACCAGCGACCGGACGGGACGGTGTGGATGCCGAACGTCTTCCGCTATCTGATCGCGCGCGTTCCCTGAGACTCGTCCTGCGTCGGACGCGGAACCAGCTCGGACACGGAAACCACGAGGGCGCCCCTCGGGAGAAGGGGCGCCCCACGGTCATTCATGCGATCTCAGCCCATGAACTTCTTGAACTCGTCCGGCAGCTCGAAGTCCTGCGCGCCCTGCTGCGGCACCCCGAAGGCACCGCCCTGGGCCGCGGCCTCGCGGCGCTGGGCCTCCTCCAGCTCCTGCTGCTTGCGCTTCATCGGGTTGCCGGAGCGCTGCTTGCCCTTGGCCTTCTTCGGCTGCTTCTTGCTGCGGCCGGGGCCGCCACCCATGCCCGGCATCCCGGGCATCCCCGGCATACCGCCGCCCTGGGCCATGCGGGACATCATCTTGCGGGCCTCGAAGAACCGCTCGACCAGGCCCTTCACCGCGCTGACCTCGACGCCGGAGCCCTTGGCGATACGGGCGCGGCGGGAGCCGTTGATGATCGTCGGGTCCTGGCGCTCGCCCGGGGTCATCGACTTGATGATCGCGGCCGTGCGGTCGACGTCGCGCTCGTCGAGGTTGTTGATCTGGTCCTTGATCTGACCCATGCCGGGCAGCATCCCGAGGAGCTTCGAGATGGAGCCCATCTTCCTGACCTGCTCCATCTGGGACAGGAAGTCGTCCAGGGTGAAGTCCTGGCCCTTCTTCGACGCCAGCTTGGAGGCCATCTTCTCGGCCTCTTCCTGGCTGAACGTCTTCTCCGCCTGCTCGATCAGGGTGAGCAGGTCACCCATGTCGAGGATGCGGGAGGCCATCCGGTCGGGGTGGAAGGCGTCGAAGTCGTCGAGCTTCTCACCGTTCGAAGCGAACATGATCGGCTTGCCGGTGATCTGCCGGATCGACAGGGCGGCACCACCGCGGGCGTCGCCGTCGAGCTTGGAGAGCACCACGCCGTCGAAGCCGACGCCGTCGCGGAAGGCCTCGGCGGTGTTGACCGCGTCCTGACCGATCATCGCGTCGACGACGAACAGGATCTCGTCCGGCGAGACCGCGTCGCGGATGTCCGCGGCCTGCTGCATCATCTCCTGGTCGATGCCCAGGCGGCCGGCGGTGTCCACGATCACGATGTCGTGGACCTTGGTCTTCGCGAAGTCGATGGAGTCCCTGGCGACCTTGACCGGGTCACCGACGCCGTTGCCCGGCTCGGGCGCGTAGACCGCGACGCCGGCGCGCTCGGCGACGACGCTCAGCTGGTTGACGGCGTTCGGGCGCTGGAGGTCGGCCGCGACGAGCAGCGGCGAGTGGCCCTGCTCCCCCAGCCACCGGCCGAGCTTGCCCGCGAGGGTGGTCTTACCGGCACCCTGCAGACCCGCCAGCATGATCACGGTGGGGGGCTGCTTGGCGAAGCGCAGCCGCCGGGTCTCGCCACCGAGGATCGTGACCAGCTCGTCGTTGACGATCTTCAGGACCTGCTGGGCCGGGTTGAGCGCCTTGGAGACCTCAGAGCCGAGGGCCCGCTCCTTGACGTTCTTGATGAACGTGCGCACGACAGGGAGCGCAACGTCCGCTTCCAGCAGTGCGATGCGGATCTCGCGGGCCGTGGCGTCGATGTCCGCCTCGGACAACCGCCCCTTGCCGCGCAGGCTCTTGAAAGTCGCTGAGAGGCGATCGGAGAGAGTATCGAACACGGCGGCGTCGGTCCTCGGGGTCGGGAATGGCTTCGGGAATCGCCCTCCAGGGTATCCCGGCCGGGCGAAACCGGGTCACGGTCATCCCCGCAACGTCTCCTCCAGCTTGCGCGCGACCGCCGCGGCATCGTCGCCTGGCAGCGGGGAGCCCTCCGTGCCGGTGACGTAGAAGGCGTCCACGGCGTTGGCGCCGAGCGTGCTCACATGCATGCTCCTGACCCGTACGCTCGCGTCCTCCAGGGCCCGTCCGATACGGAACAGCAGCCCTGGGGCGTCCTGGGTGCGGACCTCGATGACCGTGGCGTGCCGGGAGGCGGCCGGGGCGACGGTCACCCGGGCCGGCGGTGCGATGACGCCCCGGCGGCGCGGGTAGGCGGCGTCGCGTTCGGCGAGGCGGGCGGCGATGTCCAGGGAGCCGTCCAGCGCCCGGACCAGGTCCGCGCGCAGCCGGGCCGCCTGGGGCAGGGAGCCGTACTCCGCCGCGACGCGCCAGTTCAGCAGCAGGACGGAGCCGTCGTCGACGTCGTCCGGGAGCCGGAGGGCCCGCAGCTCGGCCGTGCGGACCGTGAGGCGGTGCACGGCCAGGACCCCGGCGACCGAGGGCAGCACACCGGGTTGGTCGGGTACGGCGATCAGCAGCTCGACGCCGAGCGGTTCCGGCTCGTTGGACGGTTCGTCCGTCGGTGGCTCGGTCTGCGCGCGCAGGGCGAGCACCGGCCCGCCCGTGCGGAACGCCTCGATGGCGAGACGTTCCTGCTCGGCGCTCGCCGCCATGGGCTCGGGCTCGTCGAGGGCGTCCCCGGCGAGGACCGCGGCGACGCGTTTGACCAGGTCGGCGACGAGCGAACCGCGCCAGGAGGACCACGCGGCCGGGCCGGTGGCCAGCGCGTCCGCCTCGGTCAGGGCGTGCAGCAGCTCCAGCGTGCTCTGCGTCCCGACGGCTTCGGCGACCGAGCGGACGGTGGCCGGGTCGTCCAGGTCACGCCGGGTGGCCGTCTCGATGAGCAGCAGGTGATGGCGTACGAGGGTGGAGAGCACGCCCACGTCCGCGCGGTCGAAGCCGATGCGGGCGGCCACGTCCTTGGCGATGATCTCGCCGGCCACGGAGTGGTCGCCGGGCCAGCCCTTGCCGATGTCGTGCAGCAGGGCGGAGACGAGGAGGAGGTCGGGGCGGCTGACGTGCCGGGTCAGCTCGGAGGCGCGGACGGCCGTCTCGATCAGATGCCGGTCGACGGTCCAGATGTGCACGGCGTTGCGCTGCGGCCGGCAGCGCACCCGCTCCCAGTCGGGCAGCAGCCGGGTGATCAGGCCCTCCGCCTCCAGCGCCTCCCAGACCTCCACGGTCGGGCGGCCCGAGCCCAGCAGGGTCACCAGTTGCTCGCGGGCCTCAGCGGGCCAGGGCGTGGGCAGGGGGCGCACGGTGGCCGCCATGCGCCGTACGGCGTGCAGAGAGAGCGGAAGTCCGGCCTGTGCGGCGGCGGCCGCGGCGCGCAGGGGGAGCACGGGGTCGCGTTCGGGGCGCGCGGCGCGGGCGAGCACCACCTCGCCGTCCTGCTCCACCACGCCCTCGGCGAGCGGCGAGCGCTCGGCGACCGGCTTGCCGCCGCCGAGCATGGCGCGCAGCCGGGGCCGCACGGCGCGCGAGCGCAGCACGCGCCCCACCTCGCGCCAGGTGACGTCACTGGCGTACGAGATGACACGCGCCGCCTCGTACACCTGTCGTAGGAGCGTGTCGGCGTCCAGCAGGCCCAGCTCGGCCGCCACCTGGTCCTGCTCCTGCAACGCCAGCCGGTCGGTCGCGCGGCCGGTGGTCAGGTGCAGGGCGTCGCGTACGTCGAGCAGGCGGCGGCGGGCGTCGGCGAGGCCCTCGCGCGGGGCGTCGGCCAGCCAGGAGGCGGCGACGGCGCGCAGGGCGGTGGCGTCACGCAGACCGCCGCGGGCCTCCTTGAGGTCGGGTTCCAGGAGGTACTGCAGTTCACCCTGCCGTTCGGCGCGCTCGGCGCACAGCTCCTGGAGTTCGGGGAGGCGTTTGGGCGCCTGGTTGCGCCAGTCGGCGAGGACCGCCGTACGCAGTCCGGCCGTGAGGCCGAGGTCGCCCGCGATGTGGCGGGCGTCGAGGAGGCCGAGCTGGACCTTGAGGTCCTCGCCGGCGGTCTTGCGGGCCTCGGCCGGGGTGCGCACCGAGTGGTCGAGGACGAGGCCGAGGTCCCAGACGGGGTACCAGATGCGGTCGGCCAGGGCCGCGATCGCGGCGGAGTCGCCGCCGTCGTGCAGGAGCAGGAGGTCGAGGTCGCTGCGCGGGGACAGTTCGCCGCGCCCGTAGCCGCCGACGGCGACGAGACAGACGCCTCCGAGGCCGTCGGACGCCGCGTCGAACAGGCCGGTCAGCCAGTCGTCGGTCAGTTCGGCGAGGGCCGCACGGCGCGGCGGCCCGGACCGCGCCCCCTCACCGAGGAGGCGCAGCCGGGCCGCCGCGTAGCCGCTGGGTCCCGAGTCCTCTGCGTCGTTCCGAACGTCCGTGCTCGTCACCCAGCGACTCCTGTCCTTCTTCTGTCGACCGGTGCTTCCGGTCAGAGCGCGTCCGGGCCGCGCTCGCCGGTGCGGACCCGTACGGCCGTCTCGACCGGCAGGGACCAGACCTTG
The DNA here is from genome assembly GCF_042889305.1 of Streptomyces sp. NPDC002619. NCBI lineage: Bacteria > Bacillati > Actinomycetota > Actinomycetes > Kitasatosporales > Streptomycetaceae > Streptomyces > Streptomyces sp. NPDC002619. The sequence goes on from NZ_JBIAQV010000042.1 coordinate 36,050, forward strand.
CCGTCACCGATCTTGCCGGTCCGGGCGGCCTTGACGATGACGTCGATCAGCTGCTCGGCGTCGTCGTCCTCGGCCAGCACCTCGATGCGGATCTTGGGGACCAGGTCGACCGTGTACTCGGCGCCACGGTAGACCTCGGTGTGTCCCCTCTGACGACCGTAACCGCTCGCCTCGGTGACCGTCAGACCGTGGACGCCGAAGGCCTGAAGGGCCTCCTTGATCTCGTCGAGCCGGTGAGGCTTGACGACGGCGGTGATGAGCTTCATGCGTCCACCTTCTTGCTCTCCGCGGCCAGGGTCGGCGCGGCGGAGCCGACGACGCCGCCGCCCGCGCCGCTGAAGTCGTATGCGGTCTCGGCGTGCTCGGCCTGGTCGATGCCGGACACTTCCTCGTCCTCGGTGACCCGCATCCCGATGGTCTTGTCGAGGAGGAAGGCGAGGATCGCGGAGGCCACCAGGGAGTAGCCCAGGACCGCGAAGACACCGGCGCACTGCTTCCAGAACTGGTCGAGGCCGCCGCCGTAGAAGAGGCCCTCGACGTCGGACTGGCCCTTGCCGCTGGCGAAGAAGCCGATGAGCAGGGAGCCGGCGACACCGCCGACGAGGTGGACGCCGACGACGTCGAGCGAGTCGTCGTAGCCGAGCTTGTACTTCAGGCCGACGGCCATGGCGCACAGGACACCGGCGATGGCGCCGACGGCGATCGCGCCGAGCGGGGAGACCGCACCACCGGACGGGGTGATCGCGACGAGGCCCGCGACGGCACCGGAGGCGGCGCCCAGCGTGGTGAACGCGCCGTGGCGGATCTTCTCGTAGGCGAGCCAGGCCAGCATGGCGGCGGCGGTGGCGACCTGGGTGTTCACGAACATCAGCGGGCCGACGCCGTCGTCGTTGCCGAGCCACGAGCCGGCGTTGAATCCGAACCAGCCGAACCACAGGAGACCGGCGCCGAGCATGACCAGCGGGAGGTTGTGCGGGCGCATCGGGTCCTTCTTGAAGCCGACGCGCTTGCCGATGACGAGGATCACGCCGAGCGCCGCGGCACCCGCGTTGATGTGGACCGCCGTACCACCGGCGAAGTCGATCACACCGAGGTCGAAGGCCCAGCCGCCGGTGCCCCAGACCCAGTGCGCGACCGGGAAGTAGACGACCGTGACCCACAGCACGAGGAAGAGCGACCATGCCGAGAACTTGACGCGGTCCGCGAGGGCACCGCTTATCAGGGCCGGCGTGATGATCGCGAACATCAGCTGGAAGACGGCGAAGACGAAGACCGGAATGGTGTAGCCGTCCCAGAGCTGCGCCTTGTCGATGCCGGTGAAGCCGACGAAGTCGGAGGTCCAGCCGACGATGTGGCCCTTGTCTGCGCCGAAGGCCATCGAGAAGCCGTAGAGCACCCACAGAATGGTGACGATGCCCAGGCTGATGAAGCTCATCATCAGCATGTTCAGGGTGCTCTTGACCCGGACCATGCCTCCGTAGAAGAAGGCCAGGCCCGGTGTCATGAGCATCACCAGGGCGGAACAGATCAGCATGAAGCCTGTGTTGGCGGACGACAGCTTGGGTGCGTCCGCCGCAAGCATGATGGCTGGTGCCATCGGCGTCTCCTCGTCGGTTGGTACGGCCCCGTGCGGGCGAAGCCAGAGAGAGGTCCGGTCAGTGAGGGGTGGGCCGGGTATGCGCCATGAGATTGGCGCAGCGCGGTTTCGGTCGACGCCCCTCGTTGTTTCGCCGGAGTGACGAAGGCGCCCTGCGTGTTACGCGTCGATGAATTGCCAGATGTCCGGCTGCAGGATCGTTATCGTGACGCAACCTGCTCCGGCGGAGAAAATCCGGCCGCGGCGGGCCTTCCGATGACCTGGCACGGGGGAGCCGAGTCGGGCTGTTCGGGAGGGCCGGCCGCGGCCGGGGCCTGGTGGGTCAGACCGCTTCCGCGGTCTCCGGGAGGTCCACGGCGAGCTGGTCGGTGAGGTCGACGACCGCCGCGAGATCACCGAAATCGCGTACGGCCGTGTCGACGGTCTTTCGGATACGAGTGTTGACGCGCTCGGAGCGGACCTTCTTGGCGATGCCCATGGCCTGGGAGGTGAGGACCGTGCTCTGCTCCGGCTCGCGGCGCAGCAGATGCACCGTGGCCATGCCGACGAGGTTCAGCGCGTACGACCGCTGGTGCTCGGCGTCCTTCGCGAACAGCTCCACGGCCCGGCGCATCAACGGCTCGGCCATGGAGGCGTAGGTGGGGCTGCGGCCGGCCACGTAGGCCAGGTCGCGGAAGGAGTGGGAGTTCTCGCCGTACAGCTCGGCCTCGGAGAAGAAGCGGATCCAGTCGGGGTCCGGCTCGTCCCACTCGTCGGCCTCGGCGAAGGTGTCCTCGGCCATCCGCACCGCACGCTTGCACCGGCCCGGCTGGCCCATGTTGGCGTAGGCGCGGGCCTCCATCGCATACAGCATGGACTGGGTGCGGGGGCTCGCGCAGTCGCGGCTGCCGTACTGGGCGAGGTGGATCAGCTCCAGCGCGTCGTCGGGCCGGCCGAGGTGGATCATCTGGCGGCTCATGCTGGAGAGGACGTACGAGCCCAGCGGCTTGTCGCCCGCTTCCTTCGCGGCGTGCAGGGCCAGCACGAAGTACTTCTGGGCGGTCGGCTGGAGCCCCACGTCGTAGCTCATCCAGCCCGCCAGCTCGGCGAGTTCGGCGGCGACCTTGAAGAGCTTGACGGCGGTGGCCTCGGGCTGCGGCTCCTGGAGGAGGTCGGTGACCTCGTGCAGCTGACCGATGACCGCCTTGCGGCGCAGGCCGCCGCCGCACTGGGCGTCCCACCTGCGGAACATCACCGTGGTCGCCTCCAGCAGCTCAAGCTCGGGCTTGGACAGTCGGCCGGGGCGGCGCGACTCGGCCGGCTCGGCATCCGGTTGGAGGGCGGACTGCGCGGGGACGAGCCAGCGCTGCATCGGTTCGATGAGGGACGGGCCCGCGGACAGGGCCAGCGAGGTTCCGAGGAAGCCGCGCCGCGCCAGCATGAGGTCGCTGCGCGAGAACTCGCTGAGCAGGGCCACCGTCTGCGGGCCCGTCCAGGGCAGGTCGACGCCGGTCACGGAGGGTGACTGGCGGGCGGCCCGCAGGCCGAGGTCCTCGACCGAGACGACACAGCCGAAGCGCTCGGAGAACAGCTCCGAGAGGATCCTGGGGATCGGCTCGCGCGGGTTCTCGCCGTCCAGCCAGCGGCGCACCCGCGAGGTGTCCGTGGAGATGTGGTTGGCGCCCAACTGGCGTGCTCTGCGGTTCACTTGCCGGGCGAGCTCGCCCTTCGACCAGCCGCTGCGCACGAACCACGAGCCGAGCAGCTCATTGGGGCGCTTGTCACCGTTCGCTCCGCCACCGCCGTTGCCGCTCACTGGAACGCCCCCATCTCTGAGACCACTTGTCGCCGAGTGCGCCAAGCCTTATCAGAATGCCGGTGAATACGGCCGCCGGTCCGGTACTTCTCACCCTTCGAACGGAAAGCCGAGTTGCCCACGGCATATCCACAAGTGCATGTGCCCCCAGGACTCGTGCACTCAAAGTAATCCTACGATCACGGTCCCAGCCATGGCGATCCCGGAAACGCCACCATTCGCCACCCCTTCGAATGAACTCACGGTTGCCTGGGCGCGATTCACTTGACATAGGACGGCCGGAAGTGGGCGGAGCGGTGCACTCAGGGGCGCGCGCTGCCGGGCGCACCACCCATGACACCCCAGGGCGCCGCCCGGACCTTGCGAGCGCGGGGTAGGGCAGAGCCGTAGGGTCACGTTCCGCTTCCGTCTCGCTCCGTGTCGTAACCACCGGCGCGCTGGACCCGTTGGAGGGGGCATGGGCTTCACGATCGGCGGCATTCGCGAGATCCGCTCCGGCACACGCCGGCGCGGCCGTTCGTCGGAGTGCACCGCCGTCGCCGAGTTCACCGGCCTGTGGGGCTGGGATGTGGTGCCGGGTGCCCGGGCCGCGGCGGGCGCCTGTTCCTGCAGCCGGACGGACTGCCGTGCGCCGGGCGCGCATCCACTGGAGTTCGCGCCCCAGATCTCCGGCGGCGCCACCCTGGACGAAGTCACCAAGGCCTGGGGCGAGTTCCCGGGGGCCGCGGTGATGCTGCCGGTCGGCCGCGCGTTCGACGTGATCGAGGTCGCCGAGCCCGCCGGGCGCCGTGCCGTGGTCCGCCTGGAGCGGATGGGGCTCCCGCTCGGACCGGTCACCGCGACCCCGGACGGCCGGGCCCAGTTCCTGGTCGCCCCCGGCGCCGCCGCCGAACTCCCGGCACTGCTCTACCGCATGGGCTGGGACGACCCGACCTCCCTCGACCTGCGCGGCCTCGGCCCCGGTGAGTACGTCACGGCACCCCCCTCCGACCGGGGTGGCCGCGGACCGGTGCGCTGGCTGCGCCCGCCCGCGCTGGACTCGGTGGCACGCCCGCCGGCGGCCCGGCTACTGCTGGGCACGCTGGCGTACGTGGCACATCGCTCCCGCGCGTAGCGGCACACAGCGAAGCGCCCGCTCCCAACTGCACCTTGGGACCGGGCGCTTCCCCTTTTTGCGCCTAAACCGGCGCCGCTCTGGCGAACCTGGTTGCTCTCCGTCGTGGTTCCTCAATTGATGGTTGCGGTGCGTGCGTGGAATCACCGCCCACGGCAGCTAGGGCCTGTCCGGCGGATCAGGTCGCAGAGACGCGACGGTGCCAAATCAGCCCAGGTGAGCGGGGACGATGGGGGTCCCCCCGCTCGAGCGCAGTCGAGAGTGGGGGAGCGTGCAGCTGCAAGGCGGAGGAGGGCGTCGACGCGATGGGGGTCCCCCGCGCGAGCGAAGCCGAGCGTGGGGGAGTCGGCAATCGACGACAACGCCGCTGGGGGTGCCCCCTCTGGGGGAGGGCGTGCCAGGCCCCGCGCCTGCGGCATGATCCGCCGGACAGGCCCTAGTCGCCGATGAGGGCGTCAACGAACGCCTCCGGCTCGAACGGTGCCAGGTCGTCGGCGCCCTCGCCGAGGCCGACCAGCTTGACCGGGACGCCCAGTTCGCGCTGGACCGCGACCACGATGCCGCCCTTGGCCGTGCCGTCGAGCTTGGTCAGCACGATGCCGGTGATGTTGACGACCTCGGCGAAGACGCGGGCCTGGACCAGTCCGTTCTGGCCGGTGGTGGCGTCGAGGACGAGCAGCACCTCGTCGAGCGGGGCGTGCTTCTCGACGACGCGCTTGACCTTGCCGAGCTCGTCCATGAGTCCGGTCTTGGTGTGCAGGCGCCCGGCGGTGTCGATGAGCACCACGTCGACGCCCATCTCCTTGCCCTCCTTCACCGCGTCGAAGGCGACGGCGGCGGGGTCACCCGCCTCCGGACCGCGCACGGTGTAGGCGCCCACCCGCTCGCCCCAGGTCTGCAGCTGGTCGGCGGCGGCGGCGCGGAAGGTGTCGGCGGCGCCCAGGACGACGGTGCGGCCGTCGGCCACGAGGACGCGGGCGAGCTTGCCGGTGGTGGTGGTCTTGCCGGTGCCGTTGACGCCGACGACCATCACGATGCCGGGCTTGCGGTCCGCCGGCTCGGTCTTCACCGTGCGGTCGACGTCGGTGCCGACCAGTTTGAGCAGCTCCTCGCGCAGCAGCCCGCGCAGCTCGTCGGGGGTACGGGTGCCGAGCACCTTGACGCGCTCGCGCAGGGCCTCGACCAGCTCCTGGGTGGGCTGCACGCCGACGTCGGCGGTGAGCAGAGTGTCCTCGATCTCCTCCCAGGTGTCGTCGTCGAGGTGCTCGCGCGACAGCAGCGTGAGCAGCCCCTTGCCGAGGGCGTTCTGGGAGCGGGAGAGGCGGGCGCGCAGGCGGACCAGGCGTCCTGCGGTGGGCTCCGGGATCTCGATCCCGGGGGCCTCGACGGCTTCGGCGGCGGGGGGTTCCTCGACGGCGGTGGGGGCCGAGCCGCCGGGGAGGTCCACCTCCTCGATCGTGCGGCGCGGTTCTTCGCGCGGCGTCTCGGCCTCGTCGCCGACGTGCGGTTCGGCCGGAGGGGCGGTGATGTCGGGGGCTGCGGGGGGCGGCGGGGGCAGCGACTTCTTGTGCCGGCTGCCGACGACGAGCCCGCCGAGCACGCCGATCACGACCACGGCGATGACTACAGCAAGGATGACGGTTTCCATAACTCGTCCAGTATCCATCCCTGCCCCGCGCGGGCTTTGCTGTAGGCGTGGGGATTTTCCGTAGCTTCCTCCAAGAAGGCGGATGGAATTTGGGGTGTTTAGTCGTACTAAAGTACGATGTCAGCCTATGAGCACCACCGCCCGCCACGATGGCGCCCTCGAGACCCGCGGCATAGAACCGGTCCCCCACCACGAGCGCACCGCGCGAACCCGGGGACTGCTGCCGACCTGGATCGCCGCCAACATCAGCGTCCTGCTGCTGACCATGGGCGCGAGCCTGGCCGTGACGTACGGGCTGAACTTCTGGCAGGCCCTCGTGGTCGGCGTCGCGGCGCCTGTCGTGTCGTACGGCCTGGTGGGGGTCGTCGGTATCGCGGGCAAGCGTGGCAACGCCCCGGGCATGGCGCTGTCCCGCGCGGTGTTCGGGCAGCGGGGCAATCTGCTGCCGGGCTCGCTGATCTGGGTCGCCCGCTGGGGGTGGGAGACGATCAACGCGGTGACCGGCGCCTACGCGCTGCTGACCGTGCTGGACATCGTCTTCGGCGTGCGGAGCAACACCTTCCTGGTCGTCCTCACCCTGCTGCTCTTCGTGCTCACGACGTTCGCGATCTCGGGCCTGGGCATCGGTGCGGTGCGGCGCTGCAGTGCGTGGGCCACGTGGCTGTTCGGCGCCTTCTCCGTGCTGGTTCTCGGGTATCTGGTCGTGGAGACGGACTGGGGGAAGGTCTTCGAGCAGGATGCCGGGTCCACGGCGGCGATGATCGCCGGCGTCGGTCTGGTCGCCGCGGGCGGCATCAGCTGGGCGCCGGCCTCGCCGGACTTCACGCGTTATCTGCCGCGTACGGCGTCGGCGGCGGCGATCGTGCGCAACACGATCGGCGGCGCGGGTGTCGTCGTCCTCCCGATGGTCCTGATGGGCGCGGTGATGGCCACCTCGACCCCGGACCTCGCCACCGCGAGCGACCCGGTGTCCTTCCTGGGCGAGATCCTCCCGCTGTGGCTGGCGGTCCCCTACCTCCTGATCGCCCTGATCGGCATGCTGCTGATCAACGCCATGTCGATGTACTCGGCCGGCTTCACCGCGCAGACCCTCGGCATCCGCGTCCCGCGCCACTGGGCGGTCTCGGTCAACGCGGTGATCTCCCTCGTCCTGGGCGGCACTCTGATGCTGGCGGCGACGTCCTTCATGGGTTCCTTCATCGCCTTCCTCTCGCTTCTCGCGGTGGCCTTCTCAGCCTGGGTCGGCGTCTTCGGCACGGATCTGCTGCGGCGGCGGGAGTACGACGCGCGGGCCCTGCTCGACACCACGCGCACCAGCGCCTACTGGTATCGGGGCGGCTTCTGTCCCGCCGCGGTCACCGCCTGGGCCGTGGGCCTCGGCACGGGCCTGCTGTTCACCAGTTCCGACTGGTTCACGGGCCCGCTCGCCGCGAACAACCCGATCGGAGAGTACGGCCTCGGCTGGGTGGCGACGATCGCCGTCTCGGGCCTGCTGTACGCAGCCCTGCCGAAGCCGGCGGTGGCGCCCGTGCTGCGCGAGAAACCGGTACCGACGGCAGCCGAGGAGCCCGCGGGCATGGCGATCTGACGCACCGTCAGCTACGGTCCTCCTTCGTACCCAGCGTGTGAAGGGGGACCTCCCATGCCCGTCACGGTCGTTCGTTTCAACCTCGTCGAGCCCGGAGCCACCCCCGGCTCCCTCGCCGCGCGCTACCGGACCGCCCTGGAGATGGCCGCGTACGCCGACGAGCACGGGATCACCATCGTGCAGACCGAGGAGCACCACGGGGTCGCGAACAACTGGCTGCCCTCGCCGTTCGTCTTCGCGGGCGCGGTGTTCGGCGCGACCCGGCAGATCGCGGTCACGGTGTCGGCGGTCATCGGCCCGCTGCACGACCCGCTGAGGCTGGCCGAGGACATCGCCGTACTGGATCTGCTCAGCGGAGGACGGCTGGTCACGGTCGCCGGGATCGGCTACCGGCCCGAGGAGTACGCCCGGTTCGACGTGGACTGGAAGCGGCGCGGCCGGCTGCAGGACGAGCTGCTGGAGACGCTGCTCAAGGCATGGGCCGGCGAGGAGTTCGAGTACCGGGGCCGGACCGTACGGGTCACCCCGCGCCCGGGCACCGATCCGCACCCCCTGCTCCTGGTCGGCGGCTCGTCCCGGGCCGCCGCGCGCCGCGCCGCCCGGCTCGGCCTGCCGTTCTTCCCCAGCGCGCATCTGCCGGAGCTGGAGGCGTACTACAAGGAGCGGCTCGTCGAGTACGGCACCGAGGGCTGGACCATGATGCCCGCCGCCGAGACCCCGCTGCTGCACATCGCCGAGGACCCGGACCGGGCGTGGGCGAAGTACGGCCCTCACTTCCTGCACGAGGCGCGGACGTACGCCTCCTGGCAGTCCGGCGACATCCGCTCGGCGGTGAAGTCGGCGGCCACGACCGTGGACGAGCTGCGCACGGAGGGCGTGTACCGGATCCTCACGCCCGAGGAGTGCGTGGCGCAGGGCCTCGACAACCTGGTGCTGCACCCACTGGCAGGCGGGATGCCGCTCGACGAGGGCTGGCGCAGCCTGCGGCTGTTCGCGGAACAGGTACTCCCGGCACTCGGGGACTGACCGCCGGGCAAAGAGATGCGTGTGCTCCACGTGCCGGAGGAAGTGTCCGACTCAGCGGGGTTCGAGTCCTGGCGCAGGACGGTGTGGGGATCGGAGCCGGTGCGTTCGCTAGGCGCCCGGTTCTTTCCGGGAGTTCCTGCGCGAGGTCGCCCCGCTGCGCGCGCCTCGACGAGATCGCCGTCGGCACCGGGCGTCTCCTCGAGCTCGAGGAGCACCGCGAGCAGATCCGGCAGCGGCTGGAGACCATCGAGGCGACCGCGTTGCGGGCCCGTGCGGCCGACGGCGGTGTGCTCATCTGGTGAGCCCGGGCAGAACGCCGCCGCCCCCGGCTCGGGCAGTGGGCCGAGCCGGGGGCGGGGAAGGTACGAGGAGAGGGGCAGCGGGGGCTTGGCCCTTCTCCTCGAGTGCGAGGGCCTCGTGGGGAGGCTCAGCCCATCTCTTCCAGTTCCTTGCCCTTCGTCTCCTTGACGAACTTGAGGACGAACGGGATGGAGAGCGCCGCGAAGACCGTGTAGATGATGTAGGTCCCGGACAGGTTCCACTCGGCCAGGGACGGGAAGCTCGCGGTGATGGCCCAGTTGGCGATCCACTGCGCGGACGCGGCCACGCCCAGGGCAGCGGCACGGATCTTGTTCGGGAACATCTCGCCGAGGAAGACCCAGACGACCACGCCCCAGGACAGGGCGAAGAAGAGGACGAAGACGTGGGCGGCGATCAGGGCGACCCAGCCCTGGGTGGCCGGGAGCTTGCCGTCGACCAGGTCGTACGAGAACGCCCAGGCCTCCAGCGCGAGGCCGACGATCATACCGACGGAGCCGATGAGGGCGAGCGGCTTGCGGCCGATGCGGTCCACGAAGATCATCGCGATCACGGTGCCGACGATGTTGATGATCGACGTCGTGAAGGAGTAGAGGAACGAGTCCGTCGGGTCGACGCCGACCGACTGCCACAGCGTCGCGGAGTAGTAGAACGCGACGTTGATGCCGACGAACTGCTGGAAGACCGACAGGCCGATACCGACCCAGACGATCGGCTTGAAGAAGAAGCTGCCGCCGAGCAGGTCCTTGAAGGTCGACTTGTGCTCGCTCTTCATGGCGTGCTCGATCTCGGCGACGCGGGTAGTGAGGTCGACGCCCTTGCCCTCGACCTCGGCGAGGATCTCACGGGCGCGCTCGCGCTTGCCGACGGACAGCAGGAAGCGCGGGGACTCGGGGATCGCGAAGGAGAGCAGGCCGTAGAGGACGGCCGGGACGAGCATGACGCCCAGCATGACCTGCCAGGCCTCGAGGCCCATCAGCTGACCGCGCTGGTTGCCGTGGGCGGCGTTGAGGATGCCCCAGTTGACCAGCTGCGAGATGGCGATGCCGATGACGATCGCGGCCTGCTGGAAGGAGCCGAGGCGACCGCGGTAGGCGGCCGGGGCGACCTCGGCGATGTAGGCGGGGCCGATGACGGAGGCCATGCCGATGGCGAAGCCGCCGACGATCCGCCAGAAGGCGAGGTCCCACAGCGCGAAGGGCAGCGCCGAGCCGACGGCGCTGACGGTGAACAGCACGGCGGAGATCCGCATGCAGTGGATACGGCCGATCCGGTCGGCTATGCGGCCGGCGGTCGCGGCGCCGATGGCACAGCCGATCAGGGCGATGGCGATGACCTGGGCGAGCGTGGCGGACCCGATGTCGTACTTGTCCCGGATGGCCTCGACGGCGCCGTTGATGACGGAGCTGTCGTAACCGAAGAGGAAACCACCCATGGCGGCCGCAGCTGCGATGAAGATGACGTGCCCGAGATGTTCGGGGCGAGCCGTACCGGCTCCTGACTGGGGTGCCTGCGCTGTGCTGGTCACGTGAAACTCCTCGGGCCACGGCAACGTCGCCGGGGTGGGGGGACGAGCCCTTGCAGGTTTCCAGTGGCGCATACGTGCACACCGCTCACACCTGAAGGTAAAAGCAACGCTGCAGAGACTATGTCTTCAAGCTTCGAAGTCAAAAGCGGACTTGATGCGATCTTTGAGATACAGCTAACGTCGTTGCGTTCATTCTTTGAACAGACGCTTACCGCAGCCGCTGCGAGATGACCTTCGACACACCGTCACCTTGCATGGAGACGCCGTACAGCGCGTCGGCAACCTCCATCGTCCGCTTCTGATGGGTGATCACGATGAGCTGCGACGACTCCTGCAACTCCTGCATGATGCGGATCAGCCGCTGCAGGTTGGTGTCGTCGAGGGCGGCCTCGACCTCGTCCATGACGTAGAACGGGCTGGGCCGGGCCTTGAAGATCGACACCAGCATGGCCACGGCGGTCAGCGACCGCTCGCCACCGGACAGCAGGGACAGCCGCTTGACCTTCTTGCCCGGCGGGCGGGCCTCGACGTCCACGCCCGTGGTCAGCATGTTGTCGGGATCGGTCAGGACGAGGCGCCCCTCACCGCCGGGGAAGAGCCGGCTGAAGACGCCCTCGAACTCCCGTGCCGTGTCCCGGTAGGCCTCGGTGAAGACCTGCTCGACCCGCTCGTCGACCTCCTTGACGACCTGGAGCAGATCGGCGCGGGTCTTCTTCAGGTCCTCCAGTTGCTCACTGAGGAACTTGTGCCGTTCCTCAAGCGCCGCGAACTCCTCCAGGGCGAGCGGGTTCACCTTGCCGAGCTGCTGGTAGGCCCGTTCGGCGGACTTGAGCCGCTTCTCCTGCTCGCCGCGCACGAACCGCTTCGGCTGGTTGCGGGGGTGCTCGGGGTCCTCCGGGAGCACCTCTCCCTCGGCGGGCGGGGAGGGCGGTACGAGCTGGTGCGGGCCGTACTCGGAGACAAGGCCCGCCGGTTCGACGCCCAGCTCCTCCAGCGCCTTTGTCTCCAGTTGCTCGATGCGCATCCGCTTCTCGGCACCGAGGACCTCGCCCCGGTGGACCGAGTCCGTCAGCTTGTCGAGTTCGGCCTTGAGATCGCGTCCCGTGGTCCGGGCGGCGGCCAGCTCACGCTCCCGCAGGGCCTTGGCGGCCTCGGCGGCGACGCGCTCCTCGTCGGCCCGGCCGAGCGACACCTCGACGTGGGCGAGCAGTTGCCGGGCGCCGGAGGCGACCGCTTCGGCCACCGACGCCTCGTACCGCAGCCGGGCGCGCCGCTGTTCGGCACGCGCGCGTGCCTCGCGTTCGGCGCGGGCGCCCCGGTCGAGCGCGTCGGCCCGCCCCGCCAGGCCCTTGACCCGCTCCTCGTGCGTACGGGCCTGGAGGCGGGCCTCCATCTCGGTCTGCCGGGCGTTGGCACCGTCGGCGGCGAGCCGGTCGCGCACGGAGGTGTCCGGCTCCTCCTCGACCGGCATCTCCTCGGCGACGGCAAGCCGTTCGGCCAGCTCCTCGGCCTCCTGTACGGCCTTGTCGAGCGCCTCCTGCGCACGGGCCGCCGCCGCGGTGGACCGCTCGGCCTCACCGGCGGCGCCGCGCGCCTGACCGGCGAGCCGCCCGAACTGCTGGGCCACGGCCGATTTCTCGCGGTCGGCTGCCCGGCGCCGCTCCCCCAGTTCCTCGACGAGCGCGGCACACTCCTTGCGTCGCTCACCCGCCCGCTGCTGGGCCTCGGTCAGGTCCTCGCACCGTACGGCCAGCTCGTCCAGCTCGGCGGCGGCCTCGTCGACGGACGCCTGCACTTCGAGCAGACTCGGCGCCCCGGCGGAACCGCCGTGCGCGAAGTGGGCACCGAGCAGATCGCCCTCGGCGGTGACGGCGGTCAGCTCGGGGTGCGCGTAGACGAGATCCTCGGCGTCCTCGAGCGTGCCGACGACGACGATTCCGCGCAGGAGGCGCCGTACGGCGGGCATGAGGTCGGAAGGGGCACGCACGAGGTCGGCGGCGAAGGTCAGGCCGTCGATGCCGTTGACGTGGGGGCGGGACGGGGCGTCGGCACGCGAGTGCCCGAGGTCAGCGACACGCGGGCCGAAGGGGACGCCCCCGCGCGCGTCCCCGACGGCTACGGCGTGCCGGTCCCCCGGTGAGCCGCCGTTCAGCCCGGCAGCCTGCGCCTCCTGGGCGCCGGCCCGCGGGTCCCCCGAAGTCCCGGTGTCGCGGTCGCCGGAAGCGTCCGCGGTCGACGCGGAGTCCTCCCAGTGCCGGGGTGCCCGGGTCTGTGTCCCCGAGGCGCCGGTCGCGCCCGCGCCGGACAGGGGGCCGGTGCCTCCGTGGGAAGCGGCCCCTGTCGCCGCACCGCCGCCCCTCGTTTCCTGTTCCTCCGGCGCCCCCGCGAGCAACAGCGCCGCGCGGCCTGCGTCCTGCTTGCGCAGCAACCGGATCGCTTCCGCCGCCGATGCCGGGGTCGTCACCGCGATGGCGTCCGCCGCCGCGCCGAAGGCCGCGGCCAGCGGGATCTCGTGGCCCGGGGTCACGGTCAGCAACTCGGCCGCCGGGCCCAGCACGCCACCCAGCCGGTCCTTCGCGCCGAGCAGTGCGCCGGTGCCGTCCTTGCGGCGCAGGCCGAGTGCCAGCGCCTCGTGGCGGGCCTGGGTCGCGGCGCGCTTGCGCTCCGCCGCCGTGGTCGCCTCGCGCGCCGCGGTGAGCGCGGCCTCGGCCTCGGCGAGCTGTCGCTTGGCCGCCTCGTGCTGGTCGGCGAGTTCGACGTCGTCCGCGTCGAGGCCGTCGACCTCTGCCTTCAGCGCCTCGTACTCCTCCTGCGCGGCAACCGCCCGCTCCTGGGCCTCGTCCCGTGCCACGGCCAGCCGGTCGATCTCGGCCTGGGCGGCGGCGGCCCGCGAACGGGCCGCGTTGACCTGCCCGTTCAGCCGGGCCAGTCCCTCGCGCCGGTCCGCGATGGCGCGGGCGACGTCTTTCAACCGCCGTTCCTCGAGGGCGAGTTCGCGCTCCAGTTCGGCCCGGTGCGCGACGGTGTCGTCGAGCGCACGCTGGGCCGCCTCCAGGGCTGCCTCCAGCTCGGCCTCCTGCTCACGGATGCGGGCGGCCTCGCGCTCCATGTCCTCGGGGTCCCGGCCGCGCCGTTCGTCGAGGGGCGCGGAGGTCGCGCTCTTCACGCGCGCGTCGGCCAGCGAGATCGTGCCGCGCACGCGCTCGGCGAGCTGGGAGAGCTCGTACCAGGTCTGCTGGGCGCGCTGCAGCCGGGGCGTGAGCTGCCGTACCTCGTCCTCGAGGAGCCCCTCGCGCTGGAGCGCCTTCTTCAGCTCGTGCTCGGCCGCTTCCTTGCGTTCCTTCAGCGCGGCCTCGTCGGCGACCTCGGCCTTGAGCGCCTCCCGCAGCCGTACGAGATCGTCGGCGAGCAGACGCAGCCGGGCGTCGCGGAGGTCGGCCTGTATGACGGCGGCACGTCGGGCGACCGCCGCCTGACGGCCCAGGGGCTTGAGCTGGCGGCGCAGTTCGTCCGTGAGGTCCTGCACGCGCGCGAGGTTGGCCTGCATCGCGTCCAGTTTCCTGAGCGCCTTCTCCTTGCGCTTGCGGTGCTTGAGGACGCCGGCCGCCTCCTCGATGAAGGCGCGGCGGCCCATGGGATCGGCGTGCAGGACGGAGTCGAGCTGGCCCTGGCCGACGATGACGTGCATCTCGCGGCCGATGCCGGAGTCGGAGAGGAGGTCCTGGATATCCAGGAGGCGACACGTGTCGCCGTTGATCTGGTACTCGCTGCCGCCGTTGCGGAACATGATCCGCGTGATGGTGACCTCGGCGTACTCGATGGGCAGGGCCCCGTCGGAGTTGTCGATGGTCAGGGACACCTCGGCCCGGCCCAGCGGCGGGCGGCCGGTGGTGCCGGCGAAGATGACGTCCTCCATCTTTCCGCCGCGCAGCGACTTGGCGCCCTGTTCGCCCATGACCCAACTGAGCGCGTCCACGACATTGGACTTGCCCGAGCCGTTCGGACCGACGACACACGTGATCCCCGGCTCGAACCGGAGCGTGGTCGCCGAGGCGAACGACTTGAACCCACGGAGGGTCAGGGCCTTGAGGTGCACGCCGCTGGACTCTACCTTCCGCCGCTATCTCACTCCATGAACCCTCGCAACCTCGCGGTTTCACGCATGAACATGCAGGGCACACCAGACGTTAAAGAGAGTGAAAGGATGCGCGGGGGAAGAAAGAAGGGACGCCGAAGCGTCCCTTGCAACTCTGACAACTTAAGCGGTTGATACGGGCAGCCCAACCACTGCGTGAGCTGTCGTGGAGCGATGCAGTGATCAGGTGAGCGCAGGCTCCGCCTGGTGTGCGTCGATGCTCTCCATGATCCTGTCGTGAGAAGCGGCAGCCGTCAGCGCGTCGTTCTCCTCCTGGATCCGTACGAGCTCGGATTCCAGGTCCTGTACGCGCTGCTGGAGCCGTCGCATCTCGGCGAGGAGTCGAGGGTCGGAGCCGCCGACGTAACCGAGAAGCGCCTTTGCCATGATGGATGGTCCTCCACACTGAGTGACCGACCGAAGCGGTGTGGGTCGTGAGGGATTCGCACCCGCAGTGCTTGACACAATCGAGTGTTGCTCTGCCGTTGCTACATGCCAAACAGCTAAGGTGCGCGGGGCTTTCAGCGTCTCACCAAAAAGTTTGACGGTCAACACGATCACGCCCCGTATTGGCGGGCAACCCGGTGGCGCGCGGCCGGAAAATGGCGGCGCTGCGACTGTCACGGGGCCCGGAGGCTGAGCGATCACCTTGTAACAGCGGAGCCTGCCACGACATGCGGTTCTTGGCAACCACCAGGCCATTTCTGCCTCTGGCAGCTGCCGGAGGCATGCGCCCGCGCTTCCGCCTGCGGCGCTTTACAGAACGGGTTCAGCGAATGGCGAAGCCGTCGTAGCCCCCGCGGGGTGTGTCCCAGATCTCGGTGACACCGTCCACACGCCCGGGCGTGTCGCTGCCCTGGAGCCAGTCGAGAAGCCCCTCACAGCCCTCGCGTGAGCCCTCGGCGACCACCTGCACGCGACCGTCGCCCAAATTGACAGCAAAACCGCTCAGGCCGCCGATCTCCAGGGCCTTGGCCCGCGTGAACCAGCGAAAACCCACACCTTGGACGCGTCCACGCACCCAGGCAACCAGTCGCACATCCTCGCTCATGGCTGCAACCTAACCGGCCAATGTCCCTCGAGACACTTCCTCCCCTCGCGCCATGCGGTACCGTCCCGACCCAATGAATCTCATATGAAACTCACTCGATTGAGTGAGTTGGGTTGGCCCGCGAGTTCGCAGGGGCGCGGTCGCCCGCCGGCACGAGGAAGGCAAGGACATGGGACGCCACCGACGCTCCGCCGCCGGCCGCGCCGCCACGGGCCGCGCCACGGGGATCACGGAAACGCACGGCTCCGCCACGGGCAGCCACGACCCGTACGACTCGTACGCGGATGGTCCCGCCACGATGGGCATCGCGCCCTATCTGAACCCGGAGGCGTACGCCGACACCAACGCGCGCAGCTCGGCGTACCTCTATGCAACGGACAACGAGTACGGGCAGGTCACGGAAACGATCTCCTTCGTCGCGGACGGTTTCACCCCGGCGGGCGGTTCCGGGGGGCGTGGGCACCGGCGGAAGAAGAAGGCCGTGACGCCCGTGCGCACGGGTCTGCTCGGTGTCTCCGCCGCCGTCGCCATCGGCACGGTCGCGGTGGCCACGGGTGTGGTGCCCGGACTCGACAACTACAAGCTCGGCGGCGGCACCAGCACGAGCGGCGGCAGCGAGGTGCAGGCCGGGGGCGTGCCCAGCAACACGGCCAGCGAGCAGGGCGGCACCTCCGGCACCGCGGACGCGGGCCGCAGCAGCGGTGGCGGCGCGGCGAGCCGGAACTCGGCGCGCCCGGCGTCGCCGACCCCGTCCGCCCCGGCGTCCTCGGCACCCGCGCCCGCCGAGACGCCCTCGAAGAAGCCGAAGGCGACGGCCCCGCCCGGGCAGCAGAAGCCGAAGCCTCCGGCCGCGACGAAGGGCCCGAAGCGGACCTCGGCCCCGGTGAGAGTCTCCGCTCAGGCCGCCGCCGAGGCGGAGGTGCTGAAACTGGTCAACGACGAGCGGGCGAAGGTGGGTTGCAGCCCGGTGTCGGCGAACACCCCGCTGACCCGGCTGGCCGAGGCCTTCAGCGAGGACATGGCCGCGCGGGGCTTCTTCGACCACACCGACCCGGACGGCGCGACTCCGTGGGACCGCGCCGCCAAGGCCGGCATCATCGACCTCGGCGGCGAGAACATAGCCAGGGGCCAGGCCGACGCGGCCGCCGTCATGGAGGCCTGGATGAACAGCCCCGGCCACCGGGCCAACATCCTGAACTGCGACTTCAAGACCCTGGGGGTCGGCGTGCACCTGGGTGCCGGCGGGCCCTGGTGGACGCAGGACTTCGGCTACTGAGATAGCCGCACCCATGAGGGCCGGGCCTGTCAAGGGGCGTAAACGGCCACCGCCTGCGGCCTCTCGATGGGATGCCGGGGCGTTTTCCTTGCGAGGGCTT